>NZ_CADCWS010000010.1 GCF_902806475.1 Candidatus Frankia nodulisporulans | reverse complement strand
ACAGAGGTGGAACTGACCACCGGGGAGCGATGAGCGGGTCGGTGCCGCGCGTCTGGGTGCCTCCGGCCGAACGAGACATGCCGGAGGTTACTGTGCACAACCCACCCCTTCCCGAACTGACCGTCGCCGATCCGGAGATCGCGGGTCTGATCGAGGCCGAGGCCGCCCGCCAGCACGGGTCCATCAGGTTGATCGCCTCGGAGAACTACGTGTCCACCGCGGTGCTCGAGGCATCCGGTTCGGTGCTGACCAACAAGTACTCCGAGGGGTACGTCGGGAAGCGCTACTACGAGGGCCAGCAGGTCATCGACCCGATCGAGACCCTCGCCGTCGACCGGGCGAAGGCGCTGTTCGGGGTCGAGCACGCCAATGTCCAGCCGTACTCCGGGTCGCCGGCGAACCTGGCCGTCTACCTGGCCTTCGCCCAGCCCGGCGACACGATCATGGGTCTGTCGCTGCCGATGGGCGGGCACCTCACCCACGGGTGGAGCGTGTCGGCGACCGGCAAGTGGTTCCGCAGCGTTCGTTACGGGCTGCGGGCCGACACCGGCCGGATCGACCTGGACGAGGTGCGTGACCTCGCGCTGGCCGAGCGTCCGAAGGTCATCTTCTGCGGCGGCACGGCGATCCCGCGCACGATCGACTTCCCGGGTTTCGCCGAGATCGCGCGGGAGGTCGGCGCCGTGCTCGTCGCCGACATCGCGCACATCGCCGGGCTCATCGCCGGGGGTGCGCATCCCTCCCCGGTCGGGTACGCCCCGGTGATCTCCACCACCACGCACAAGACGCTGCGCGGCCCGCGTGGCGCGATGCTGATGTCGGACGCGGAGCATGCCACGGCGCTGGACAAGGCGGTCTTTCCCGGTCTGCAGGGTGGCCCGCACAACCACACCACCGCGGCGATCGCCGTCGCGCTGCGGGAGGCGGCGACCCCGTCGTTCCGCGAGTACGCCCAGGCCATCGTCGCCAACGCCCGCGCCCTGGCCGAGGCCCTGGTCGAGCGTGGCTTCGACCTGGTCACCGGCGGTACCGACAACCACCTGATCCTCATCGACCTGACCAGCAAGGACATCGGCGGCAAGCCGGCGGCCAAGGCGCTGGACGCCGCCGGCATCGAGCTGAACTACAACGCCGTGCCGTTCGACAAGCGCAAGCCGTTCGACCCGTCCGGCATCCGTCTCGGCACCGCCGCGGTGACCACCCGGGGCCTGACCACCGCGCACATGCCGCTGATCGCCGGTTGGATCGACGACGCCGTCAAGGCGGCCTCGGCCAACGACACCGCGACGATCGAGCGGATTCGGGCCCAGGTCAACGAGCTGACCGCCGGCTTCCCGATGCCGGGCTTCGCCTGATCCACCCCGATGATCCGCTCCGTCGCCAACCGGCTACGGAACGCGGGCTGACCGGCCCCTGAGCGGCCCCGCGTCCGACCCGTGCACGCCGGACCATGGTCGTGGACGAGTCCCCTCGAACCTGCCTGTGTCGGATGTGCGAGGCATCATCGGTTCAGGGCAGTCCGGAGGAGCCGGGTTGTGCGGTGGACGGAGGCGGGGATGGTCAGGTCGGTCGGCGCGGTGGCGGGGTCCCGAGCAGCACGGGCGGTCACCGGCTCACTCGGGGTGGTCGGGGTGGCCGCTGTCGCCGGTCTCGTCGCCGAGCGCCGGGCCATCCACCGTCGTCGCCTGCGTACGGAGGTCACCAGGTCGTTCGAGGCCGCGCGGATCGACGGCCGGGTCACCACCGTCCTCGCCGGCGACGGGGTGCCGCTGCACGTCGAGGAGACCGGCCCGGCGGACGCACCGCTCACCCTGGTGTTCGTGCACGGGTTCTGCGTGTGTTCCGACAGCTGGATCCTGCAGCAGCGCGATCTGACCGATCTCGGGCGGATGGTGTTCTTCGACCAGCGCGCCCACGGGCGTTCCGGTCCGTCCGTCGTGGGCAACTGCACCATCGACGTGCTCGCGGATGACCTGTACCGGGTCATCCGCGAGCGGGTCCCCACCGGGCCGATCGTGCTGATCGGCCACTCGATGGGTGGCATGGCGGTGCTGGGGCTCGCCGAGGAGCATCCGGAACTGTTCGGCGACCGCATCATCGGCGTCGCCCTGCTGTCCACCAGCGCCTCGGAGCTCGCCCGGGCCACCCTGGGCCCGGCGGCGCTGCTGACCGGGGTCGTGCGGCGGGTGGTGCCGGGTGTCGCCGTCGGCATGCGGCGGGCGTCCGGGGTGCTCGAGCACCTGCGCGGCAGCGGCAGCGACCTGTCCTGGGAGGTGACTCGCCGGATCGCCTTCGGCGGCACCGACCTGTCGCCCGCGGTCATCACCTTCCTCGAGGAGATGGTCTCCCGGACCCCGGTGGAGGTCATCGCGGCCTTCCTGCCGACCCTGCTCGACAACGACCGTCTCGCCGCCGTCGACCGGTTCGCGACCACCCCCACGCTGATCGTCGTCGGCGCCGCGGACCTGGTCACCCCGGTCGGTCACAGCCGCACGATCGCGGCGGCCCTGCCCGAGGCGGAGCTGCTCGTCGAGGAGAACGCCGGGCACGCCATCATGCTGGAACGTCCCGCGGCGGTGAACGCGGCGATCCGTCGCCTGGTCGAGCGTGCCGTCACCGGCCCCGCCGTCGCCCAGCCCGCCGCCGCGCACCGCCGGACCGCCCGACCACTCGGCGCCGCCTGAGCCCGTTCGACGACCCGCGGTGGCCGCTGTCGCGGCCGGTGGACGGGGAAGGCGCGCGCCAGTGGTGAGAATGGAGCCATGAGCGTGAACCCGACACGCGGTGCCGACGACGGCGTTCCGGCCCCGGTGGTGCAGATCCCGACGGCGCAGATCCCGACGGTGCGGATCCCGACGGCCGAGCGGATGCGTGCGCTCGGCGCGCGGCTGGCCGACGTGCTGCGTCCCGGTGATCTGATCGTGCTCTCAGGGCCGCTCGGCGCTGGCAAGACCGTGCTCGCCCAGGGCATCGCGGCCGGTCTCGGCGTCCGGGAGACGGTCACCTCGCCGACCTACGTGCTGTCGCGGATCTACGCCGACGGCCGCATCCCGCTCGTCCATGTGGACGCCTACCGGCTCGGCGCGGCGGCCGAGGCGGACGACCTGGACCTCGACGCCGACGCCGACCGGTCGGTGACCGTCGTCGAATGGGGCGCGGGCCTGGTCGAAGGTCTCGCCCAGGACCATCTGGAGGTGGTGCTGACCCGGCCCACCGCCGACGAGTCCGGCGAGGTCCGAACCGTGCGGCTGCTGGCATCCGGCCCGTCCTGGACCGCACGTCTGCGTGGCCTGTCGAGCTGACGGGCATGGGGCGCGGCCTCGGTGGGTCAGGCGCCTCCGTAGGCTGGAGCGGTGCTGGTGCTGGCCCTTGATACGTCCACGGCTGCCTGTGCTGTGGCCCTCGCTGAACTGACGGCGGCCGAGACCGCCGCGAATCCCGGCGGACCGAGCTGGCTGGATGAGGCCGTCGGCGACGCCGGGGTGCAGGTCTGGCCGCGCGGCAGCGTCGTCACCGTCGATGCCCGCCGCCACGGCGAGCTGCTGGCGCCGTCGATGCGCTCGGTGCTCGACGAAGCGGATGTGCACCCGTCCGACCTCGCGGCGATCGTCGTCGGAGCCGGGCCGGGGCCGTTCACCAGCCTGCGGGTCGGGATGGTCACGGCCGCCGCGTTCGCCGACGCGCTGGAGATCCCCGTGCACGGCGTCTGCTCGCTGGACGGCATCGGTGCCGCGACGATCGGGGCGACCGCTGTGGTCACCGATGCCCGTCGGCGGGAGGTGTACTGGGCCCGGTACGACGATGGCGTGCGGGTGGGCGACCCCGCGGTCGGTCGGCCGGCGCAGGTCGCCGAGCTGTTGCGTGCTCACGGCGTCACGGCGGTCGTCGGCCCAGGTCGGGCCCTGTACGCGGACCTGTTCGCCGACTTCGCGGAGCTTCCCCTACCCGCCGCGGGCGGTGACACCACCGTGCCGGAGGCGGGCTACCCGCGTCCGGAGCTGCTGGTCGGCCTCGCCGGCGCCGATCTGCTGGCGGGGCGTGTCCCGTCGCCCCTGGTCCCGCTCTATCTGCGGCGACCGGACGCCTCCGAGCCGCACGCCCCGAAGCCGGTCAGCTCATGACCCAGCCGGGCCGCCCGGCCCGGCCCGCCACGACCGAGCCGCCGGCTCCTGGATCCTCCGTCACCAGACCCCGGACCTCCCCGCTCCCGGGCACCGAACTCCCGGCCACCGAGCCGCCGGTCAGGGACTCGCTGGTCATCGAGGCCCCGGCCGGCGCGCAGGCCATCGTGGATCTTGTCATGGTGCCCACGCGCTGGTGGCATGTCGAGACCATCGCGAACCTCGAGCGCACGGTCTTCGTGGCCGACGCGTGGAGCGCCGAGCTGTTCTGGTCCGAGCTCGCCCAGGGCGATCAGCGCTACTACCTGACCGCGCTGTCGCGCCCGCGTGGTGTCGCCACGCACGACCTGACGTCGATCGTCGGTTACGCGGGTCTGGCGATCTCCGACGACGGGGCCTACATCCAGACGGTGGGAGTCGTCCCGCACCTGAGTGGCAGGGGCGTCGGCGCCCGTCTGATGATCAGCCTGCTGCGCCGGGCGCGCCAGTTGGGGGCGCGCTCCTGCGGGTTGGAGGTCCGCACCGACAACCACGCCGCCCGGGCCCTCTACCACCGGCTCGGCTTCGTCGACATCGGTCAGCGGCGCGGCTACTACCAGCCCTCCGGCGGCGATGCCTTCGTCATGCGGGCCCGGCCGATAGACACGGTGGGCTACGGCATTCTGCTCGACGACCGGGAGCGTGCCCTCCCCGGCAGCGCCCTGCTGCAACCCTGACCAGCAGCCGCCGCCGGTGACCCGGTCAGGCTGCCGCGCGGGCGCGCAGAGCCGCCTCGCCGGCGCCGCGGCTGCGGCTGTTCAGGTCGATGAACTCCGCGAGCGCCGGGTTGACCGGAGCGAGCGTCATCTCCACCCGGATCAGCTCGACATCGGTCGCGCCGAGTGACTCCAGGATGTGTGCCACGTAGGGGAGCTGGTGGTCCCAGCCCTCCTTGGGTGTGCCCGCCGCGTAGGAACCGCCCTGGGTGGCGAGCACGGTGACGCGGGAACCGGTCAGCGCCGAGGGCTCCGGAGGCTGGCGCAGCGTGCGGCCCACGATGATGATCTGATCGACCCACGCCTTGAACGTCGAGGGCACCGAGAAGTTGTACATCGGCAGCGTGAACAGGTACTCGTCGGCCGCCTCGAGCTCGGCGACCAGCTCCTCGCGCCGCTTGACGGCCTCGGTCTGCGCGGGCGAGTGCTGGTCGGAGGGCAGGAAGCCGGCGGAGACGGTCTCCCAGTCCAGATGGGGCGGGGGCGTGAGGGCGAGATCCCGGTAGCTGAGGATGCCGCCGGGATGGGCGGCCTGCCAGGCCTCGGCGAAGACAGCGCCCAGCGCCCGGGAGGTCGAACCCTCACGGGCGAAGCTGGCGTCGACGTGCAGTAGGTGGGCCATGAGCCGTCCTTTGAGTCACGGTTGCCGAGTCACGTTCGCGTCGCGGCTGCTCAGGCCGGACCAGCCAGGTCAGGCCGTCAACCACGCGCGGGAAAGATCTCGATAGAAGATCTTCGCATGGCGCGAAGATCGATACCGAGACTATCTTTGGATGGGATCGTCTGCAAGTGCACTTATCTCACGGGGTGATCGGGCTGGCGAACGCGGGTACCCTGGCACGATGAGCGACGCCGGGGCGTCTGCCGCGGTGCACGGCGCCGAGGCCGAGGGTCTGCCCGAGGATCTGGGGCACGATCTCGGCTGGCTGATGGGTCAGGCGCAGTACGGCTACCTCGAGGCGGCCGCCTCGGCCTGCACGCAGCTGCCCGGTGGTCTGCGCGCGCTTCAGGTGCTGGGCGCCGCCGTCGAGGGTGAGGGTCGCAACCAGATAGAGGTCGCGCGCAGGTTCGGCATCGACCGCACGGTCATGGTGCGTCTGGTCGACGAACTCGAGCGGGACGGGCTTGTGCTCCGTCAGCCGGATCCGGGCGATCGTCGCGCTCGCATCCTCGTCGCGACCGAACGCGGCACCCTCGTCCACTCGGCCGCCCAGCAGCAGCGGCTGCTGGTTGACCAGCATGTTCTCGCCGCGCTGGAACCCGCGGAGCGCGAGGAGTTCGTCCGGCTGCTGCGCCGCATCGTGGCCCGACTCGTCGATGTGGACCCAACCCATGGCGCCGCCGCCTGCGAGATCGCCCGCCAGCAGATCGACGCCCGGGAGGGCACCGGCGGTCCAGCCGCCACCGGCTGACCAGGCGTCCACGAGAGGTCGCCGGCGCCCCGCGGCCGGTTCCGGATCAGGATCCGCCTACCTGGGTTGTCGCGGGCGGCGCATCGGACGCGAACATCACCACGGTGACCCGGGCGCACCCCGCGCGCCGGTGATCTCCGAGCGGGGCGTCACCGGGCGTGGCCGCGGTCCGAAGGGGCGGCCGGCGGGTGCACCTGCTCGAACGGCCATACGTGCGGGGCGCCCGTGGTGAGGCCGGGCGGCACGGTGGGCATCGGTGGCGCGGTGGTGCGGATGATCACGACGACCAGGTCGCCCGCCCGCTGGTGGCTGAGATACACCTCACCGTCGCGGTCGCCGAGGGCGTCGACCGCCCAGTCCCGTAGTCGGGTGAGCTGGCCGGGGGCGGCCTTGGCCTCCCACATCCAGATCATCGTCGGACTCCCGTCGGATGCTGGCGATGTATCGGTCCACACCGATCGTCGCGCAGCTCACGGGGGCGGTCGGTGGTGGGGGTCGGGGCACGCGACCGGATCCGCGGTGTGCTCGGACGCCCGGATCCCCACGATCGCGGGCGGAACGGGCGCGTCGGTCCACGTCCACGGAGTACGTCCCGGGCACAGCGTCGGCCTTTGAGTCTTGACAGATCCGCCCTTCTTGGTTGACGTGCGTGGTGCGGGTGCTAGGTTGGCACTCGGCACGTGAGAGTGCCAGCGACGACAGGCGCCTGTTCACCCGCGACGGCAGGCCGCCAGGGTCGCTCTCTCATCCAGCGTAGGAAGGGGGAGGTCGATCGTGACGACCGCCACCAAGGTTGCTATCAAGCCTCTTGAAGACCGCATTGTCGTGCAGCCGTCGGATGCCGAGCAGACCACCGCATCGGGCATCGTGATTCCGGACACGGCCAAGGAGAAGCCCCAGGAGGGGACTGTTCTCGCGGTCGGACCGGGTCGGTTCGAGGACGGCAAGCGCGTCCCGCTCGACGTGAAGGTCGGCGACGTGGTGCTCTACAGCAAGTACGGCGGTACCGAGGTCAAGTACTCGGGCGAGGAGTACCTGGTGCTCTCCGCGCGCGACGTCCTCGCGATCATCGAGAAGTAGGCCGTGCGTCGGTAGCGACGCGACGGGGGGCGCGCCCCGCTGGTGGCCGCCCGGTGTCCGCCGGGTGCACCGGCGGGGCGCGCTTCTCGTTGTGCTACCGGCAATCGATGTCGGGAGGACACCTCAGGTATGCCGAAAATTCTGACGTTCAACGAGGATGCCCGTCACGCACTCGAGGACGGCGTCAACGCGCTCGCCAACGCGGTGAAGGTGACGATCGGCCCACGCGGGCGCAACGTCGTCATCGACAAGAACTACGGCGCGCCGACGATCACCAATGACGGGGTGACGATCGCGCGCGAGGTCGAGCTGGACGACCCGTACCGCAACCTTGGCGCTCAGCTCGCCAAGGAGGTCGCCACCAAGACCAACGACGTCGCCGGTGACGGCACCACCACGGCGACCGTGCTGGCCCAGGGAATGGTCCGGTTCGGCCTCAAGCAGGTCACCGCGGGCGCCGCACCGCTGTCGCTCAAGGCTGGCATCGAGGCCGCGGTCGAGGCCGTCTCGGCGGCGCTGCTCGAGCAGGCCATCGAGGTCAGCGCGAAGGAGACCATCGCCCAGGTGGCGGCGATCTCCGCACAGGACGTCCGGGTCGGCGAGCTGATCGCCGAGGCGATCGACAAGATCGGCAAGGACGGCGTCATCACGGTCGAGGAGAGCCAGACCCTCGGGCTCGACCTTGAGCTCACCGAGGGGATGCAGTTCGACAAGGGCTACATCTCGCCGTACTTCGTCACCGACACCGACTCCCAGGAAGCGGTGCTCGAGGACGCCTACGTCCTGCTCTACCCGGGCAAGATCGCGGCGCTGAACGAGATCCTGCCCCTGCTCGAGCAGGTCGTGCAGGAGCGCAAGCCGCTGCTGATCATCGCCGAGGACATCGAGGGCGAGGCGCTGTCCACCCTGGTGGTGAACACGATCCGCAAGACCTTCCAGGTCGTCGCGGTGAAGGCGCCCGGCTTCGGTGACCGCCGCAAGGCGCTGCTGCAGGACATCGCGGTGCTCACCGGTGGGCAGGTCATCGCCACCGAGGTCGGTCTGTCCCTGGACGCGGCGACCCTCGCCGATCTCGGCCAGGTCCGGCGCGTGGTCGTCGACGCGAGCAACACCATCCTCGTCGACGGCGCCGGCGACGCGGACGCGGTCGCCGAGCGCGTGCGCAACCTCAAGGGCGAGATCGAGGCCAGCGAGTCCGACTGGGACCGCGAGAAGCTCCAGGAGCGGCTGGCCAAGCTCGCGGGCGGGGTCGCGGTCATCCGCGTCGGCGCCGCCACCGAGGTGGAGCTCAAGGAGAAGAAGCACCGTCTCGAGGACGCCGTCTCGGCGACCCGCGCGGCCATCGAGGAGGGCATCGTCGCCGGTGGCGGCGCCGCCCTCGTGCACGTCGCCTCGGTGCTCGACGGGGGCCTCGGTCGCACCGGTGACGAACTCGCCGGTGTGAACGTCGTGCGTACCTCGCTCGACGCTCCGCTGTCCTGGATCGCGCGCAACGCGGGCCAGGAGGGAGCGGTCATCGTCAACAAGGTCAGGGAGCTCAAGCCCGGCCACGGCTACAACGCCGCGACCGGCGAGTACACCGACCTGATCGCGGCCGGCATCATCGACCCGGTCAAGGTCACCCGCTCGGCGGTGGCGAACGCCGCGTCGATCGCGGCGCTGCTCATCACCACCGAGAGCCTCGTCGTCGAGAAGCCGGCCAGGTCCGCGGGCGACCACGGGCACAGCCATGGCCACGGCCACGGTCACAGCCACCAGCACGGCCCCGGTTTCTGACCGGCCACGCACAACGATGCGGCCCGACCTGGGCCCCCGGCAGGGGGTTCAGGCGGGCCGCATCGCCGTTTCGGTGGGCACTGGCCGCCGCTTCCACCCTCGTCGGGTGACAACCAGTCAGGGCCTCACCCGTCCCGGGTGATCAGCGGTGGCGGGTGGGGATGTCGGCCATATCGGCTCCCGGTCCGCCCCCCACCGCTCATCCGTGCGCCGTTCAGCAGGCCGGCGCGAGCCCAGGCCGTGCCGGTACGCGGCGGGTCACCCCGCGCCGCGAGCGGCCGGTGAGGATCGCCTCGCGTTCGGACTCGCTGAGCCCGCCCCAGACGCCGTACGGCTCGCGTGCGGTCAGCGCGTACTCGCCGCACGCACGCACGACCGGACAGCGGGCGCAGATCGCCTTGGCCGCCGCCTCCCGTGCCGCCCGGGCTGGCCCGCGTTCGCCTTCGGGATGGAAGAACAACTCCGTACTCTCGCCCCGGCAGGCGCCGTGAAGCTGCCACTCCCACTTCTCCGCGCCGGGGCCGGGAAGTCGTCGAACATCGGTCATCGGCCTGAGCCCCCCTTTCGACCTGAGCGGCGAGCGCCGCGGCGTCACCGTAGTACCGGTCACCCTCCCGGGGATCTTGAAAATTCACCCTGGACCCGGCATCGGCCACCGTCGGTCCGCTACCTGTCGCGGCGTGCCTGACCGCGCGCCGCACCGTCGGGGCATGCCGCGGCCAACGCCGAGGGGCGGAGCGGGTCGGATGGTGTTCTGCCTACCCAGGACCTTCGCCTACCCACGACCTCGGCTGGTCACACGACCTCGCGCGAGCTGTGCCACGGTTCGCCGTCCGCCCGGCTCGGGTCCTCGTCCGGTATGCCCGGCGCGCGTCACGGAACCGAGCCGTCAGCGCACGGTCGGTCAGATCGGATGGTCCGGGCACGGCGGACGGTCCGGGCACGGCGGATGTCGCGCTGGCTCGAAAGTCTACCGCGGACGTCCGAACGTGGGCCCCCGCCCGGGCACACCCGGGGCAGGAGGAAGCACCCCACAGCGAGGAACAGCCACCACATCCCCGGGACGACCGGCCACACCATGGGATGGCGGACACCGCGCGATCGCGACCGCGCGGTGGAACTCAGCGGGAGTCGGCCTCCGAGGCGGCGGACGCCTCGTAGACGCCATCGGCGAAGCCGCGGGCGTACTCCCAGCTCACGTAGCACGAGTAGTCAGGCGCGAACGCCGGCTCGTGCACCCGGGTGCGGCCCTCGTTGAGCAGGTTGCGCAGATTGCCGGCCAGCAGCTCCCAGTCGAAGTAGTGGGGCTCAGCGCAACCCTCGCAGTCGACCACGAGCCCGCGGTACCCGCGTGGCTCGAGCAACGTGCGGAAGACGTCCAGGTCTCCCAGCTCCGCGAGGACCTCTTCCCGCTCGTGCAGGGAAAGCGGTTCGAGCAGATGGAGATCGTCTGCGGAGTCGAGGCGCGCGAGCTCAGCGGCCGGATCCTCGGGGTCACCCGCGAAGGGGTCGACAGGCTCGTCGCTCACGAGGACAACGCTACGCTTGCCCGGACTGCTAAGTGGTCCCGATTCGGAGTCTCGGCACCGTTGTGCGGCGCTTGTGAGAGGTTCGGCGGCTCGTCGTCGTCCCGAAAACCCCGTCGGCCGCGCTCATCCCACCGGTTGTGCGGGTCCCCACGACCGGCGGTCACGGCTCTTCGCGCTGGTGGCCAGGGCCGTCCGCGCGGGGCACGGCCGCCGTCGCGGGTAGCGAGGCGACACCGTGGCCCGGCCGCGATCTCGGTCACGCGGTGCCCGCCCAGTAGTGCCATCGCCCTCTACGATGGGGATGTGCCGTGACCCGACGGCCGGATGCCTCCCAGCGATGGCCGCACGCGGGCCCGGGGTCCGCGAGACCCCGCGCTCCCGTCTCGTCCACCGGGCGATCGGGCCGGACCCCAGGCACCCGGCGGGGCCGTGGCCGTCGGGCGGTTCCGCAGCGCCGCGGCACCGGTCACTCCGGAACGGAAGGTGCCATGAACGCCCCTGTCGCCACGCACTCGTCCACGTCGGGCGCAGGCTCCGTCGAGCCCCGAGCAGACCTGCTGGGTGCCGACGCCGCCCCGGTACCGCCGAAGCTCGCGATGCTCGGGCTGACCTTCGACGACGTCCTGCTGCTGCCGGCCGAGTCCGACCTGGTGCCCTCCGAGGCCGACACGTCGACCCGGCTGTCACGTTCGATCAACCTCGCCGTCCCGCTGGTCTCCTCGGCGATGGACACGGTGACCGAGGCGCGGATGGCGATCGCCATGGCCCGCCAGGGCGGCGTCGGGGTGCTGCACCGCAACCTGTCGATCGACGAGCAGGCCCAGCAGGTCGACATGGTCAAGCGGTCCGAGTCCGGCATGATCACCGCACCGGTGACCTGCGGCCCCGAGGCCACCCTCGAGGACGCCAACGTCCTCATGGCGCGCTACCGCATCTCCGGTGTGCCGGTCACCGAGCCGGACGGCCAGCTCGTCGGCATCGTCACCAACCGTGACATCCGCTTCGAGCGTGACTACTCCCGCCGGGTCCAGGACGTGATGACCCGGATGCCGCTGATCACCGCGCCGGTCGGCGTGTCTCCCGAGGACGCGCTCGCCCTGCTGCGCCGACACAAGATCGAGAAGCTGCCGATCGTCGACGACTCGGGTCGACTGCGCGGGCTGATCACCGTCAAGGACTTCACCAAGCGTGAGCAGTACCCGAACGCCACCAAGGACGCGGACGGCCGGCTCGTCGTCGGCGCCGCGGTCGGCGTCGGGGAGGACGCCTACAAGCGGGCCCAGGTGCTCGTCGCCGCCGGTGTGGACTTCCTGATCGTCGACACCGCGCACGGGCACCAGCGGGCCGTGCCCGACATGGTCCGCCGGCTCAAGACCGATCTGCGGGCCGGTCCCGGCGGCCGTCCGCTGGACATCATCGGTGGGAACGTGGCGACCGGCGCCGGAGCCGCCGCGCTCATCGCCGCCGGCGCGGACGCGATCAAGGTCGGGGTCGGGCCCGGCTCGATCTGCACCACCCGCATCGTGTCCGGTGTCGGTGTGCCGCAGGTCACCGCGATCTACGAGGCTGCCCAGGTCGCCCGGCGCCACGGCGTGCCCGTCATCGGCGACGGTGGCCTGCAGTACTCCGGGGACATCGCCAAGGCGATCGCGGTCGGCGCCGACACGGTCATGCTCGGCAGCCTGCTCGCCGGCGTGGACGAGAGCCCCGGCGAGCTCATCTTCATCAACGGCAAGCAGTTCAAGGCATACCGGGGCATGGGCTCGCTGGCGGCGATGCGCAGCCGCGGCGTGGCGCGGTCCTACTCCAAGGACCGCTACTTCCAGGACGACGTGCTCTCCGACGACAAGCTCGTCCCCGAGGGCGTCGAGGGGCAGGTGCCCTACCGCGGCTCGCTCGCGGCCGTCGCGCACCAGCTCATCGGCGGGCTGCGCGCCGCGATGGGATACACCGGCTCGCCGACGATCCAACGCCTTCAGGACGACGCGCAGCTGATCCGGATCACCTCCGCCGGCCTGGTCGAGAGCCACCCGCACGACGTCCAGATGACCGTCGAGGCGCCGAACTACAACTCCGTGCGCTGACGAGAGCTTCTTCCCATCTCGGGTGGACGGATGGTGCCGTGGGCGCCCTCGTCCACCGTGTTGTTTCGCGTCGTGCCGGGGCCAGGCCACCGGCTGGAGTCAGGAGACCGCAAGCGTGGCAGAGGTCGAGATCGGCATCGGTAGGAACGCGCGGGTCGCGTACGGTCTCGACGCCGTCGGCATCGTCCCGTCACGGCGCACCCGTGACCCGCGGGACGTGTCGCTGGCCTGGGAGATCGACGCCTACCGGTTCGATCTGCCGCTGGTGGCCGCGCCGGCGGACGCCATCACCTCACCCGCGTCCGCGATCGCGCTGGGCCGGCTCGGTGGGCTGGGCATCCTGCACGTCGAGGGGCTGTGGACCCGGTACGAGGCACCGGAGTCGCTGATCGCCGAGGTGACCGACCTCGGCATCACCGCGGGCCCCGCGGTGGCCAACGCCCGGCTGCGCGAGCTCTACGCCACCCCGGTCGACCCCGACCTCATCGCCCGTCGGCTGGGGGAGCTGCGGGAGGCCGGGGTGACCGTCGCCGCGGCGCTGCGACCGCAGAAGGTGCGGGCGCTGTCGGCGCATGTGCTTGCCGCCGGGGCCGATCTGCTGGTCATCCACGGCACCGCCGTCTCCGCCGAACACCAGTCGCGCCAGACCGAGCCGCTCAACCTCAAACGGTTCATCGGCGAACTCGACCTGCCGGTGCTGGTCGGCGGATGCGCGTCGTTCTCCACGGCGCTGCATCTGATGCGGACCGGTGCCGCCGGTGTGATCGTCGGTGTCGGCTCCGGTCTCGGTGACCGGACCCACGAGACACTCGGCGTGGGCGTCCCCCTGGCGACCGCGATCGCGGACGCCGCCGGGGCGCGGATGCGCTACCTCGACGAGTCGGGCGGCCGTTACGTACACGTGATCGGCTACGGCGACCTGCGCACCGGCGGGGACGTCGCCAAGGCGGTCGCCTGCGGGGCGGACGCGGTGATGGTCGACGCGGTGCTCGCCACCGCACAGGACGCGCCCGGCCAGGGCGGCGTCTGGCCGATGAACGTGTTGTCCTCCGACCTGCCCGCCGGGAACTGGTCCCCGGTGGCGGGTACGGCGACCCTGGAGGAGATCGTGCACGGCATCGGCGCCCCCGTGGGCGCGACCGCGGGCAGCCTCGCCGGAGGCCTGCGGGCAGCCATGGCCACGACGGGATACGCCACCCTCAAGGAGTTCCAGAAGGCCGAGATCATGGTCACCGCCGGCCGGCCCTGACACCCGGTCGAATCCGGTGGGGTGCGGGCATGGCACCCTGGGGTCGTCCGTCTCCGGCACGAAGGACGACCGATGCGCCTCGACGAGCATGGCCGCTGGGTCAGTGACGACGGCGCCTACGTCTGGGATGAGGCCGCCCAGACCTGGCAGTCGGTATCCACCGCACCACCAGTCGGCCCCGCCGTGGCGCCGTCCTGGTCGGGCACGAGCGCGCCCTCGGCGCCGTCGGCCCACTCCGGTGCTCCGACCGCGGGTGGGTCAGCCGGCGCCCCGGGGGCGGCCTCCGGCACGGATACGTCCCGTGCCGGTGTGTCCGGTTCGGGCCCGGTCGAGGCAACCGCCACGGGCGCGCTGCCGGCCTACGGCAGCGCGACCCAGTTCGGCCGTTGGTCCCTGACCGGCGAACACGCCCTCACGACGGAGCAGCCGCAGACCGGCGGCCAGCCCCGACCCGGTGACCAGACCCGGATGGGCGAGCAGCCCCGGACCGCCGGGCCGATGGCACCGGGCGGGCTCGCGGCCGCCGGCGGCCTGGCCACGACCGGTGGGCTGGGAATGCCCACCGGTCCGGGTGCGCCGGGCGGGCTGGGTGCCTCTGGTGGGCCAGCGGGCTCGGGCCGGGGTACGGATGCGGCCGGTGGGCCGGGGGCGTCAGCGGGTCCCGGTGCGGTCGGTGGTCTGGGCGCGACGGGCACTCCGGGTACGGCAGGCGCTTCGGGGACGACCGGCGGGCTGAGCCCGACCGGTGGGCTGGGGGTGGCCGGTGGGCCGCTGGGCGACATCGGTTCGACCGGTCCGGTGGGATGGGGCGGTAACCGGCCGGCCGGTCCCTGGAACGCCGACAGCGAGCAGACCGGTGAGATCCGTCGTGTCGGTGGTGCCGCCACGCACACCGGCGCGACACCGCTGCGGGCCGCGGGCGTCGCGCACTGGGACGACGAGCTCGACGACGACCTCGACGACGACTCGCACCTCCCGCCTGGCCGCGACGAGGAGGAGGGACGATCCGGCTGGGCGCCGTCGCGGGGGCGCGCGGACGGGCGGGTGCCCGGGGGAACCCCGCCGGCGCGCCCCGGAGCCGTCGGCCCGGATGCGGGGATCGGGGGCCGGCTGTCCGCGTTGACGCGGCAGGCCCGTCAGCGACCCATCGTGCTGATCGTCGCCACCGTGGCGCTGGTCTGCCTGGGTCTCGCCCTGGTCGGTTACCTTGCGCTGGGCGGCGGCGACTCGGGTACCGGGCAGACCGCGGGCGCCACGACATCCGGGCACGCCCAGTACGACAAGGACGTTCGAAACGCCTACCTCGGATCCTGCCTGGACGTCAGCAACGGAAACGAGAGCTACTGCACCTGCACGCTGGACAAGCTGGAGGCCACGTACACCCAGGAGGAGTACCGGCGATTCAGCGCGAGCGTGCAGTCCGAGTCGTCGCAGCGGATCGTGCGGGAGATCTATGCCGCCTGCCGAGACAAGCGATGACGGACTCCCGTGTAAAATCGTTCGACAACATCGTTGGCACAATTTTTTGCCGCACCAACCGGTTCCTGACGAGGCGCCGGCACGCTTTTTTCGATCTTCTTGCTGACCTGGGGGGCAGGAGATGCCGCCCGATGATCATGTATCGCACCGTCTCACAACGCACCGCGGCTCTCGCGCGTGACCGCGGCCTCATGGCCGCCGCCGGGTCGCCCGGCGCGGCGTGGCAGGTGATCGTCCGGTGACGACGTCTGACGCCGACCTCAACCGGCCCGCCCCGGTCCGTCGTGGCGACGACTTCTTCGCGGTCGAGCGGGTCGGCGAGCCCGAACCGGCGCCCGCGGCGTCCCACTGGGAGCCGGCGCTGTGGCCATCGGCCCCGACGCCTCCTGTCGAGCCCGCCGCCGGTCCGATGTCCGCCGGCGCCGTCTCCGCTGGCCCGGTTTCCGCTGGCCCGGTTCCCTCGGGGACGGTGTCGGGCGGGGCGCGTCGGCACGCGGACCCGTTCGATGTCACCAGCACCTGGGACGGGGCGACCGCCGCCTCCGCGTCGGGTATCTCGGTCGCACCGCCCACCGCCGACCCACCCAGGTCCGTCCCGGCGGTGTCCTATCTGCCGTCCGTCTCGCCGACCGGGCCAGACCCGGCCACCCGGGTGGGTGCGCCGAGCGGCCACGGGGAGAACGGTTTCGACCACCGCCCGGGGAACATGCGCCCGGAGAGCATCCGTGCGGAGAGCACCAGGTTGGACGACACGTCGGGTCCGGCCACGGCCCGTGCGGTCGAGGCGGAGCCGGGGCAACGGTCGCGGTACTCGTTGCCCGCGCCGCCGCCGACGGTCGCGAGGTCCGGTTCCGATTCCGCGTACTCCGACCCGTTCACCGGCGGTTTCCCGATCTCGGCCCGTCCGGTGCCGGCGACCGGCCGCGGCGGACCCGGCGGACAGCTCCCGGCGTCCCCGCAGGTTTCCACCTCGCCACCGGTGGCCACGGCGGCACCCGTGCAGGCGCCCGCCTCGGCGCGCGCGGGTGCGTCAGGGGCGTCCCAGCAGGCACCGCACCCGAGTGGCGGTCGCGAGGGCGCGGCCATCCGGCGCCGCGCCGATCCGTGGAACGGCCACAGCGCCCCGCGTCTGCGCCCGCTTCCCAACGGCGATGCCGCGGCCCGGGCAGCAGGCGGTGCGCTGGACGAGCCGCCGCCGGCCTACCCGTCCACGCCGCCCCGAGGCTTCGGTCCGGACAGCTACTCGGCACCCGAGTACTCGGGTGCCGAGGTGTCCCGCGGGAGCGGCGCCGGGGCCTGGCGCGCCGCCGATCCCCTGGGGCCTGGCGCATCGGCCGCACCGGTGGAGCCCTCGATGGCGCCGCGCGGCCGGGCCCGTCAGCCTGGTCCCGATGACTCCGGCTGGCGTAATCCGCTCGCCGACACGGGCAGCTTCGTGCGTCCGCTGCCGCCGTCCGGCGTGCCCGCCCCTGCCGCGGACCGGATGGATCCGCTGTCCGGGCCGCTACCCGGGCTGCCCGCACGGCCCGGGGGAGGCGCGCTCGGCCCAGGTGCCTCCGCCCTGAGCCCCGGCGGCCAGGTGAGTCCGGGTGGCCAGGTGAGTCCGGGTGGCCAGGTGAGTCCGGGTGGCCAGGTGAGTCCGGGTGGGCACGTCCTCGCTGGCGGCCAGGCAGGTCCTGGCGGTCAGGGAAACCCCGGCGGTCAGGGCGGTCCCGGCGGTCAGGGAAGCCCGGCTGGCGCTGCCGGCTCGGGCTGGCGGATGCCGGGCCGGGGTGGAGCCGACGCTGGTGGCGCGCGGGTGTCACCGGAGCGTGGTGGCTCGTCGCCGCGGCGGGTCGAGGAGACGATGACGTCGGTCCGGCCGCTCTACCGGCCCGGTGGCGCGGCGCCGGGCGCGCCCGCCCCGCCGGCGGCGCCGGTCGCCACCGGGTCGGCCCCGGTCGCGAGACGGTCCGCGCCGGTCAGCAGCCCTGCTCGGCCCGCGGCGATGCCCGACCCGGGACGTTCCGGACGTCCCGGTGCCACACCAGTCCCGTCCCGACCCGGCCGTCGACCCGAGACGCCGGCCGAGATGACCTCGCTCGTCCCCCGCCGCGCGGGTGGCGGCGGGCGGAGCCGGCCAGGTGCGGGGGAGGCGCCCGGCGAGGACGACAGCGGCTGGCAGCCGTCCAGGTCGGTGCGCAAACCCAGCGGACGCAGCGTTCCTGCGGATCGCCGCCGCACCCCGAACCCGATCACGGACACGAACAGCCTGCAGCCGGTCGTCTCCGGTGGTGGTCCGGCCGGTGAGCGACCGGAGGACCGGACGGGGGCGTCCGAGCGGACCGGTGGACGTGGTCGGGCCGACACCGGCGAACGCAGGCGGCGGGCCACCGGGCCGGGCCGGGCGCTGACCGGCACCGGCGGCCATCGCGCCGCTCGGGCGGCCGGTGAGACCACCGGTGCGCACACCGGACCCAGGCGGCGGGCCGGTCGGGACGCCACCTCGTCCGCGCTGCTCGAACCGGCCGGTCAGGTGCGGGCCGCCGCGGACGACCTCGACGACGACTTGGCGCCCCAGGACCGGCTGGCCTGGCTGCGCCAGGGCTGGATCGGGCCGTTGGCCGTCGCCCTGGTCGTCTCGCTGCTCGCCGTCGGCGGCTATGTCGTGCTGCGCGGCGACCAGAGCGGCGCGGCGCTGACCGCGACCGCGGACAGCAGCACCGCCCCGGTCATCCCCACCAATCCCGACGCGCTGGTCGGCAAGGCGATGATTGACGGGGCGTGGCAGTGCCGGCTGGTGACGGCGATGGCTCCTGAGCTGAAGCTGTCCAGCGAGGTGGTCGGGACGCTCGTCGTCGAACGGACGGCCGGTGGCTACCAGTGGGCCGGGCAGGCCGGCCAGTACACGATTACGGCGGTGTCGGGCAACGACGGCGCCAACGTGATCGGCGATGTCAGGTTCACCAGCGGGCCGCTCAAGGATCTGACCGCCACCCACATCGCCAAGCCCGGCGGCGGAATCCGCGGGAAGGCGCAGGGCACCTTGGATCTCAAGGCGAGCGGTTCGGCGCCGCACCGATTCTGCGGCGTGAACTGAGCACATTCGATCCCCTGCTGACGGTAGGCAGTCCCGGCGGTATGTCGGTTACATCCGATTAGGGGGATCGGGTCGGTCGCGGTGGCACCGGACCCGGTTGTCGGGTTTAAACCGGGGTGGGGCAGGATCGGTCCATGCTCAGCTCAGACGGTGGCACGAATGGCGATTGCGGCTCGGCCGCGCGGACGCGGACGGACGCGGACGGCGGGATGCCCGCCGGGCCGCCGCGGGTGCCCGACGCCCCGTCCCTCGACCGACGCCGGCTGCTGCGCTGGGCCGGGACCGCGGCCGTCGCCGCGCCGGCCGCGGGGCTGCTGGCGGCCTGCGGCGGGTCATCGTCGAGCGCCAGCTCGGCCCGCAAGGTGCTGCGCATCGGCTACGTGCTGCCCCGCACCGGCACCCTGGACGCCTACAGCGCTGTCGACTCCTTCATCGTCACACGGATGCGCAGGCTGCTCACCGACGGCATCAAGGTGGGCGGCCGCACCTACCCGGTGGAGATCCTCGTCCGTGACTCCCAGTCGGACCGGCACCGGGCGGGTATCGCGACCACCGACCTGATCTACAAGGACCACGTTGATCTGGTTCTGGTCGGCGGCACCTCCGACACGGCCATTCCGGTCGCCGACCAGTGTGAGATCAACCAGGTGCCGTGCATCTCCAGCGTCGCGCCGTGGCAGTCATGGTGGAACGGCCGTGGCGGCAATGTCGACATGCCCTTCCACTGGACGTACCACTTTTACACCGGCCTGGAGGACATCGTCTCCGCCTATGTGGCGATGTGGCGGCAGCTGGGAATCACCAAGGTGGGCCTAGTTTACACCGCCGACGATGACGGTGGTGCCTTCGCCAACCAGGACTTCGGCATTCCGTCGGTCCAGAACTTCGGCTTTCGGGTGACCTCGCCCCGGGAGGGCTTCGACACCGGAACGACGGACTTCGGGGCGTACGCGTCGGCGTTCGACTCCGCGGGAGTCGAGGCGGTCGTCGGTGTCATGCCGACCGCGGACTTCGACGCCTTCCAGCGCACGATCCGCAACGGTACCTTCACCCCCAAGGCGATGACCTTCTCGAAGGCCCTCGACTTCCAGGAGGACGTGCGGACCTTCGGGTCCAACGGCGACGGGCTCACCACCGAGATCGGCTGGTCGCCGTCCCATCCCTACCGCAGCTCGCTGGACAACCGGGCCGCCAAGGACCTGGCGACCGACTTCATCGGCAGCACGGGCCGGGTCTGGACGCCGGTGCTCGGCTTCGTCAACGCGCTGTTCGAGGTGGCGGTCAAGGCACTGGGCGGCGCCGAGTCGCTGGAGCGGGAGGCCATCGTCGCGGCGATCCGCGAGGTGGACGCCCAGACGATCGTCGGTCCGGTGGCTTTCGGGTCCCAGCCGAACGTGCCCAAGAACGTCGCGCAGATCGCCGCCGTCGGTGGCCAGTGGGCGCAGGCCGACAACGACCTGAAACTGCAGATCGTGAACAACAGCGGCAACAGCCGCGTCCCCACCGACGGTCAGCTGCGTCAGCTGCCGGCCGGCACCTCCTGATCGGAGCCGGCCCGCGACACCGGTGTGAAGTCCGGCCGGGCTCGCCGGGGACCCGGCCGGGCGAGCTTAGGCTCCCCGGCCGGGTGGGCCCTGTCAGGCCCGGGCGGCGGCCCTGGACATCGTGTGTTCCACCACCGCGATCAGCGCGCTCTTGGTCGAGTCCCGGTTGCGGGCATCGCAGGTGATGATCGGAACGTTCGGGTTGATCTGCAATGCCTCGCGGACGTCCTCGATGGAGTGCCGCAGAATGCCGTCGAAGCAGTTGACGCCGATGACGAACGGCAACTGGCGCTGCTCGAAGTAGTCGACGGCGGCGAAGCAGTCGGCCAGCCGGCGGGTGTCGGCGAGCACGATCGCGCCGATCGCGCCGCGCACGATGTCGTCCCACATGAACCAGAAGCGGTACTGCCCGGGCGTCCCGAACAGGTAGAGGATCAGGTCCTCGTCGAGGGAGACACGGCCGAAGTCCATCGCGACCGTGGTCGTGGTCTTGTCCGACAGGTGGGTCAGGTCGTCGACGTGCGCACCGGCCTCGGTCATCACGGCCTCGGTGCGCAGCGGAACAATCTCCGACACCGAGCCCACGAACGTGGTCTTCCCGGCGCCGAAGCCGCCCGCGACCACGATCTTCACCGAGGTCGTGGCGACGGAGGAGTTCACCCTCCTGTTGTCAGAGCTTTCGAAGGCCACTGAGAACCCTTTCGAGCAGCGCGAGATCCGGTGCCTCGTCGCGGTCAGGCTGCTGGTAGACGCGGACGATGCGTTCGTCCGCCATGTCGCCGACCAGCACCCGGGCGACCCCGAGCGGGACTCGGAGGCCGGCGGCGATCTCCGCGATCGATCGCACCTGCCGGCACATGGCGGCGATGGACTGTTGCTCGAGGTTGAGGCCGACGATCCGTTCCTCGCCCTGCGGGGTCGTGATCACCAGCGCCTCGATGGCGAGTTCGTAGCGCGACCGTGTGCGCCCACCGGTCATCGCATAGGGCCGGACCACCGGACCGGGCGCATTGTCGGGATCGATACTCACCCTGACTCCCCGTGAGACCGTTCGTTCACCGCGGAAGCGTTCCCTGTAGCTCGGCGCGCAGAGCCGGGGTCAGGACATCCCGGGCCCGGCTGACCAGCAGGGCCATCTCGTAGCCGACGAGGCCGATGTCGCAGGACGGTGCGGCGAGTACCGCCATGCTCGCGCCATCGCTGATCGCCATGATGAACAGGAACCCGTGTTCCATCTCCACGACCGTCTGCGTCACCGCCCCGGCCTCGAAGACCCGGGCGGCGCCCTGGGTGAGACTGACCAGTCCCGAGGCGACCGCGGCGAGCTGGTCGGCCCGGTCCCGGGGGAAGCCATCCGAGACGGCCAACAGCAGGCCGTCCGCGGACACCACCACGGTGTGGGCAACCCCGGGTACACGGTCGACAAAGTTGTTGATCAGCCAGTTGAGGTTCTGGGCATCAGAACTCACGGGTGTCACCGTTCCTCCTGCGCGTCACGACGGGGATTGCTCGTGGTGTCGACTCCGACATCACGTCCTTGCCGTACGCCCTGGTAGAAGCTGGCCAACCGGCCACCGACAGCTTCGGGGGACCGGGACGCGGTCTCGGCGGGACGCCGGCTTGGCGCGGGTTCGGCGCTGCCGGGCACGAGATGGGTCATGGGGACTCGCACCGGTAGGCCCGAGCTCGTCAGGCCACCGGAGACCGGTCGGCGGGACGCCTCGGCTGCCTGCCAACCGGCGTCGCCGGGAGAGCTCCAGCCCTCCCGGCCTGCTGACTGCGTCGGCTGGGCTCCCAACGGCTGGGCTCCCAACGGCTGGGCTCCCAACGGCTGGGCTCCCAACGGCTGGGGACCTGACGGCGGCCCACCCGCCTGGTAGGCCGCCGAGGCCGCCGCGGGCTGCGGAGAGGTCTGGGCGGCCCGGGCGGGCCCGGGCGGGGCCGACTCCACCACGGGATCCCCGGCCGGTGTCGGCCGGGACCCGGACAGCGGGTCGTGGCCCGGGCGCAGCGGCACGCGGTGCCCGAAGGCGCCACCGATACCCGGACGTCCGGCTGGCCGCACCCCAGGAGCACCCGGTGCGCCGGACTCCTGGGCCTCGAGCCGAGGACGCGGCGGCGGTGTCGCCGCGGCGGCGGCCTGTGCCGCCGCGGGAGCGCCGCGTCCGTTGGCGCCCTGCGCCCCGGTCGACGTCGGGGTACGGCGCTGGAACCAGGCCGACACCGAATCGAAGATCGGCGACGTCTCGGCGTCATCGGTCTCGGCCGCGTCCGCCTCCGCTTCCGCGGTGTCCGGCTCCGGCCGAGCGGCCTGCCGCCCGGCCGGAGCGGCCTGAGCCGACGAGGTCGGCTGTGTCGGGGTGGCCGGCCTCGTCGGGCCGGTCGTGGGTCCGGTCGTGGGTCCGGTCGGGGTGGCCGGCGCTGCCGGCTGCTCGTCCGCGGGGACGACGCGCTGCGGTCCGGTCCGTGGGCCGGTCTGCGGACCGGTCGGTGGTTCGGACCGGGGTCCGATCTGGAGTCCGGTCTGGGGTCCGGTCCGGGATTCGGAGGGCGGCTCGATCCGGTCGCGGCCGCGCGGGCCGGTGGGTGCCTCGCCGCCGGGCGCTGCCGGGCCCTTGGCGGAGCGTGGGCCGGTGGGCCCCGGTGTCACCGAGATCCCCCCCGGGCGCTCCCGCACCGGCAGGGGCGCCGGCTCGCTCGGTGCGACCTGCGGCTTCTCCGGCCTGGGCTGGGTCGACCAGCGGCTGTCCGGGAACGAGATCTGGCTGGTCGGCTCACCCGTGGCAGGCTCCCGGCGGGGGAGCCCACGGCGTCCGATCGACTCGGTGTCGGGGTTGAGGCCGTCCGGTGCGCGCCGACCGCTCGGCTCACCGCGACCGCTCGGCTCACCGCGACCGCTCGGCTCACCGCGACCGCTCGGCCCGCGGTCGTCGCCGGGCGGGGTGGCCTGTGGTCCGGTCGGACCGCCACCGCCCGGTACGGGTCCGGCGGGTCCGGTGGGACGGGTCGGGCCGGTGGCGCGGTTGCGGGGGTCGTCCGTGAACCGGCCGCGGACCGGCAGGTTCTCCCCGTCGGGGCCGAACTTGTCGAGCCCGAGGCCTGGCCGGGTGGGCAGGGGGACCGGACCGGTGCGGTCGGTGCCCAGCGGTGTCGCCATCGGCCCGGTGAGCGGGAAGGGTCCGGTGCTGGGGAGCCGCTGCGTGCTGCTGGAGTCCTCGAACAGGCTGCCCGGCGCGGCGGGGGTGCTGCCAGCGGGGGTGTGGTGCCCATTGCTGGAGCCGTTGGCGGAACCGCCGGTCGCGGCCGGCAGCGCGGGAGTGGGTCCGGCACGTCCGGCCGGCTCGGCAGCGATGGCCGGGCGCGCGGCGCTGTCGGCGGCGGGCAGGGCGGGGGACGCGGTGGCGGTCGGCCGGTTGATGGCCGGCACGCGGCCGGCGCCGCCGGCGCTGTCGCCGGTGACCAGACGGGCGGGCAGTCGCACGACCGCGGTGATCCCGCCGGAGGAGGACTCACGCAGCTGCACGCGGATGCCGTGCCGGCTGGCCAGCCGTCCGACGGCGAACAGACCCATGGTGCGGGAGACGGACAGGTCTACGACCGGCGGGTTCGCCAGCCGCTCGTTGACCCGCTCGAGCTCCTTGGCGGGCATGCCGATGCCCTGGTCCTCGATCTCGATCATCGCGCCGGCGCCGGGGCCGAGTGAATGACTCGTCACCCGCACATCGGTCACCGGCGGCGAATAGGACGTGGCGTTCTCCAGCAGCTCCGCGACCAGGTGGACGACGTCGCTGACACCGTTTCCGGCGATGGACACCGGGGCGGCGGTGGTCTGTTTGACCCGGGTGTACTGCTCCACCTCGGAAATGGCCGCCAGGACCACCTCGTTGAGGGGGACGGGATGGGTCCAGCGTCGTGCGGTGTCGGTTCCGGCGAGAACCAACAGGCTCTCGTTGTTCCGCCGCATTCGGGTGGCGAGGTGGTCGAGTTTGAACAGGTTCGACAGCTGGTCGGGGTCCTGTTCGCGGTTTTCCAGATCGTCGATCAGGCGAAGCTGGCGTTCCACCAGACCCTGGCTTCGCCGGGACAGGTTCACGAACATGGCGTTCACGTTGTTTCGCAGCGACGCCTGTTCGGAGGCCAGCCGGACCGCCTCGCGGTGGACCTCGTCGAAGGCCCGGGCGACGTCACCGACCTCTTCGTCGGTGGTGATACCGACGGGTTCGATCGCGTCGTCGAAGTGCTGGTCGGTGGAGTCCCGCAGTCGGCGGACGGCCTCGGGCAGTCGACGGTCGGCGACGTCCAGCGCCGCGGTGCGCAGTGCCAGCAGCGGGCGCACCAGCGACCGGGCCACGATCAGCGCGGCCAGCAGGGCGGTGGCCAGGATGAGCACGACCAGCAGACCGGACAGCAGGGCCCGGCGCTGGATGTCGCTGCGCAGCGAGTCGACCCGGTTGTCGGCGATGTCGAGCATCTTGCCGGTCGCATCGATCCCGATGTCGATGGTCTCTTGCGTGGAGCGGTTCCAGATTTCCGTGGAGATGTCGAGCCGCTGGCCGACCGAGGCGTTGAGGATCTTCTCGATGATGTTGTCGGTGTTCTTGATGTCGCCGCTGAAGTCCGCGTCGACCGTCGGCCGGTAGAGAGCGAGCAGCGCGGGGTTCTGCAGGTCCTCGATCACGGACTGGTCGCGACCGCGCTGGGTCTCGGCGGACAGGAACTCGCGGAAGTCGGACTCGAGGAACGGTATGCCCCGGCCCTCGATCAGACGCAGGACGAGCGCCTGTTGTTCGGCCAGGAGTTCGGTCGCCGAGAGCTGGTAGAACGCCGCGCTGACGGCGTCGTCAAGCTGCTGGTCGTCATTTCCCTGCGGGATGAGTCGAACCAGCTCGAGCAGCGAGTCGATGATGGGAGCGAACGCCGTGCCGACCGCGCGGGCGTCGACGAGCCGCTGGATGGCCTGCCGTTTGGCGGGCAGCGTGCTCATCCGGTCACGCACGTCGTCGAGTGCGGAACGGACCGAGGAGCCGAACGAGTCGTGCCGCTTGTCCGCCACCGCGGTGTATGCCCGATAGGCATCGTTGACCGCTGACTGGCGAGCCGGGATGGGGTCCGTGTTGCGGGATCCGATCGGGCCGCTGGCGACGAAGCCGGTGCTGTACGTCCGCTCCAGCTGCAACGTCTGGACGAGGGTGACCGCGGACTTGCTGATCCGGGTGAGGTCGGAGATCCGGTTGACGTCGCGGGTGTTGGTCAGCACGGAGCCGGCCGCGATCGAGGAGTAGACCAGAATCGCGACGACCGGAACGATCAGGATCGCGATCAGTTTCGTGCGGACTCGCCAGTTGGTGGGGGTGGCGACCGCATGGCGAAGCCGACTCAGGCCCGACCCCCCCGGTCCTCTGGGCGCCGACGGGTGCTCGTCACGCTGCGTAGCGGCGCCGTCCTCGTTGTCCACGGGCAAACCCTGGGCCGAGGTCGGCTCCGAGTCTGCGGCGATGCCCGTGCTACTGGCCATCGGTTGTCTGCGCACGTACCTTCGCAACCTCTCCGCCGGCCCCCCGGAACACATCGTGCCGGAGGGCTCGGTATCGGGCCCGGATGTCCCTTGTCAAGCACCATAGCGGTACGAAGTCGGCATCCGAAAGGTGCCTACCGTAAGCCCGTTCGTGGCCAGGTGTCCGTTGTAACCGGAGTGCGTGCCGTGACTGTCCGGGTAACCCGGCACGCGACGCAACAACGTACGCCATCGGGCGCCGTGGCTTGTACGGGACAGAGCGGGGGTACGCGCGAAATCCGGCATCTCAGGCATCTACGACACTGACTCTTCCGATGTTCGGGCTTGCCCACCCAGCATTACACCTTTGGGGTATTGGCACCCCCGGGCGGGTTGGTGCGCCGACGGGGTGCGCCTCGGGGCTCCGCCGACGGGGGCCCCAGCGGTCCCGGGCCGGCCGCGGGAGGTCCGTCCACCGGTGCGCGCGCCCTCGCCCCGCCCGAAGGTGGGCGCGGATCCGTAGGCTGGCGCGGTGAGCGAGATACGACCCGGCGACCCCGGCCACGGTGTGAGATCGCAGGATGACCACGCGGTGGCGAGCCGGTCGGCCAGCCCCGGGGCGGCACCCGTGCGGGCCGGCAGCGGGCACACGGGCAACGACACCGTCCTGGTTCTTGACTTCGGCGCGCAGTACGCGCAACTGATCGCCCGACGGGTGCGGGAGTGCCACGTCTACTCCGAGATCGTGCCCTGGGACCTGCCGGTCGAGGATCTTCTCGCGCGTAGACCGTCCGCACTCATCCTTTCTGGTGGGCCGCGCTCGGTGTACTCACCCGGCGCACCCCGGGTTGATCCCGCGTTGTTCGAGACCGGTCTGCCGATCCTCGGTATCTGTTACGGCCACCAGGTGATGGCCCAGGCACTGGACGGGGTGGTGGACCGGACCGGAACGGCCGAGTACGGAGCGACCCGCCTGCGGGTGTCCGAGCCCGGTGTCCTGTTCGACGGGCTGCCGATCGACCAGCAGGTGTGGATGTCCCACGGTGACTCGGTCTCCCAGGCCCCACCGGGCTTCCTGGTGACCGCGTCCACCCCGTCGACACCGGTCGCCGCGTTCGAGGACCGCCAGCGGCGGCTGTACGGGGTGCAGTTCCACCCTGAGGTGCTGCACAGCGAGCGTGGCCTGGACGTGCTGCGGCACTTCCTGCTGGCCGGCGCCGGGTGTCGACCGACCTGGACGATGGTCAACATCGTCGACGAGGCGGTCGCCGCGGTGCGCGCGCAGGTGGGCAGTGGCCGGCTGATCTGCGGGCTCTCCGGCGGTGTCGACTCGGCGGTGGCCGCGGCCCTCGTCCACCGGGCGGTCGGCGACGCGCTGACCTGTGTGTTCGTCGACCACGGCCTGTTGCGTGAGGGCGAGGCCGAGCAGGTCGAGCGGGAGTTCGTCGCCTCCACCGGTGTCGAACTCGTCCACGTGAAGGCGGCCGACCGGTTCGCCGGCGCGCTCGCCGGGGTCAGCGAACCCGAGCAGAAGCGGAAGATCATCGGGCGGGAGTTCATCCGGGTCTTCGAGGAGGCGGCCCGCGAACTCGAGGCCCGCGCCGAGGCCGAGGGTGCGACGATCGACCATCTGGTGCAGGGCACGCTGTACCCCGACGTGATCGAGTCCGGTTCCGCCACCGCGGCCAAGATCAAGTCCCATCACAATGTCGGCGGCCTGCCGGACGACCTGCAGTTCGGCCTGATCGAGCCGCTGCGTTCGCTGTTCAAGGACGAGGTGCGCCGCCTGGGTGAGGAACTCGGCCTGCCCGAGGAGATCGTCTGGCGTCAGCCGTTCCCCGGGCCCGGGCTCGCCGTGCGCATCATCGGCGAGGTCACCCCCGAGCGCCTCGACGTCGTGCGCGCCGCCGACGCGGTGGTCCGCGACGAGATCCGCCGCGCCGGGCTCGACCGGGAGATCTGGCAGGTCTTCGCGGTCCTGCTCGCCGATGTGCGCTCCGTCGGAGTGCAGGGCGACGAGCGCACCTACGGCCATCCGATCGTCCTGCGCGCCGTGACCAGCGAGGACGCCATGACCGCCGACTGGGCCCGGTTGCCCTACAACCTGCTCGAGCGGATCTCCAACCGGATCGTCAACGAGGTTCCCCAGGTCAACCGGGTGGTCTACGACATCACGTCGAAGCCGCCGGGGACCATCGAGTGGGAGTGAGCCGGCCGTCCGCCGGGGCCGGGGTCGCGTTTGACGTCCCGGCCCCCGGCGGGCATGCTTGAGGTGTGACCCTGCACCAGATGGCCATTACGTAGGCGCGCACCCGCATCCCGGGCTCGCGCGCCCTGCCCTTCCGTCGTTGCGGCGGAGGGGTTTTTTGTTGCCGCGGCCACGGTGAGGTGGTCGCATCGCCATTGGAGAGGCCGCCATGACCGCACCCGCCACCGACGACGAACCGGCATCCACCCCGACGTCCACCGCGTCCGCCCGGCGTGATCCGCCCGTGGGGGTGTCCCTGCCCGCGATCGAGTCCGCGGCGCGGGTCCTGAGCGGCGTCGTGCGGCGGACCCGGGTGGTGCGTGCCGGTGGTCTGGACGTCGGGCTCGGCATGCCGGTCTGGCTCAAGTGCGAGCACGAGCAGCACACCGGTTCGTTCAAGCTGCGCGGCGCCTACCACCGGGTGGCGTGCGCCGATCCGGACGAGCGCGCTCGCGGGGTCGTCGCGGCCAGCGCCGGCAACCACGCCCAGGGCGTGGCGTACGCGGCGGCGGCCTTCGGTGTCCCCGCGACGATCTTCGTGCCGGCCGGTGCCAACCCGGTCAAGATCGCCCGGACGAGAGGCCTCGGCGCCCGGGTCGAACAGGTACCCGGTGGGGTGGAGGCCGCCCTGGCCGCCGCCGCGGAGTTCGCCGCCGCGGGCGGCCGGCTGCTGGTGCATCCCTTCGACGATCCCGCGGTGATCGCCGGGCAGGGCACGATCGGTCTGGAACTGCTCGACCAGGTGCCGGACCTGCGCACGGTCGTGGTCGGCGTGGGCGGTGGCGGGCTCCTCAGCGGGATCGCGGTGGCCCTGCGGGCGCGCCGGCCCGAGGTGCGGGTCATCGGCGTCCAGTCGGTGCTGTCGCCCGCCTTCGCCGCGGCCCTGCGCCAGCCCACGTCCACGGTGGACGGCCCAGCGGACGTGCCGGTGCTGGACGTGCCGGTGCTGGGACGGTCCTGCCGGCGACCGACCCTGCCGCGTTCGCCGGCGTCGGCCATGGGGCGGCGCACGATCGCCGATGGCATGGCGGTACGCGAGCCGGGACGCCTGACCCTGGCGCTGGCCCGATCACTGGTGGACGACGTGGTCACCGTCGACGAAGCGGCCTTCTGGTCGGCGATGGTGTGGCTGCGCAGGTCCGGCCTGGTGGTCGAGCCCGCGGGGGCGGCGCCGCTCGCGGCCCTGCTGCGCCACGGCGGGCTGGCCCGGGGATCGACGGTGGCCGTCCTGTCCGGTGGCAACATCGACCCGGCCGTGGATGCCCGGGTGCGGGCCCTGGCCGGGTCGGCGCAGGTGTCTTCGGCGGACCCGGCCGAGGGTGCCCTGGTGCCCGGTGACCTGGTGTCCGGCGACCTCGCGCAGAGCGATCCGGTGTCCAGCGATCCGGTGAGGACCACGGGTGTGGCCAGCCCACCGGGTATGGCCGGATCGCGGTGCCCATAGGGTGGCCACAGGGGTCGGTTCGCCCGCCGACTGGTTCGATGTCGAACGTATGATCGAGGTTGTATGAGCGCACTGTTCGGTGAGTCCTCCGGCGCCGTCGGTGGCGTGCCCTACGACTTGTTCGGTCCGGCCGTCCTGGCCCCCGTGGCAGGAGACGGTTCCGGCGGTTTCGGCGGTCCTGACGCCGCGCCCCGGCTCGACGCGGAGGGCCTGCTCGACGGGCTCAATCCCCAGCAGCGTGCCGCGGTGGTGCACAGCGGCGCGCCGCTGCTGGTGGTCGCGGGTGCGGGGTCGGGCAAGACGCGGGTACTCGCCCATCGCATCGCCTATCTGCTGGCGGCGCGCGATGTGCGGCCGGGGGAGATCCTCGCGATCACCTTCACGAACAAGGCCGCCGCCGAGATGCGCGAGCGGGTCGGCGCGCTCGTCGGCCCGCGGGCCCGGGCGATGTGGGTCAGCACGTTCCACTCGGCCTGCGTGCGCATCCTGCGTTCGGAGGCGAAGCGGCTCGGGTTCGCCTCGTCGTTCTCCATCTACGACGCCGCCGACGCCCAGCGCCTGATCGCCCTCGTCACCCGGGATCTCGACCTGGACCCCAAGCGGCATCCCGCCCGGGGCCTCGCCGCGCAGATCAGCAACCTGAAGAACGAGCTGGTCGACTGGGAGCGGGCCCGCGACCGGGCCTCGAGTCACCTCGAGCGCACCGTCGCCGAGGTGTACGCCGCCTATCAGCAGCGTCTCGTGCAGGCCAACGCGCTCGACTTCGACGACCTGATCATGATGACGGTGAACCTGCTGCAGGCGTTCCCCGACGTCGCCGAGCACTATCGCCGCCGCTTCCGACACATCCTGGTGGACGAGTACCAGGACACCAACCACGCGCAGTACGTGCTGATCCGCGAGCTCGTCGGCCAGCCGGCTCACGACGCGGACCCGGCCGCCGCGGACACCGGCGCCGTGGTGGCCGACGCGGGTGCCGACGACCCGGCCGTCGCGTCCGCCGTCGACACGGTCACCTGGCCTTCCGGTGCGGTGCCGCCGGGCGAGCTGTGCGTGGTCGGGGACGCCGACCAGTCGATCTACGCGTTCCGGGGCGCGAACATCCGCAACATCGTGGAGTTCGAGGAGGATTTCCCGGCCGCCGCGGTGATCCTGCTGGAGCAGAACTACCGGTCGACGCAGACCATTCTGTCCGCGGCGAATGCGGTGATCGCCCGTAACAACCAGCGCAAGGACAAGCGGCTGTGGTCCGATGCGGGCGACGGCGAGAAGATTGTCGGTTTCGTCGCCGACAACGAGCATGACGAGGCGGCTTTTGTCGCCGAGGAGGTCGACCGCCTTACCGATGCCGGGCTCGCCCGGCCGGCGGATGTCGCGGTCTTCTACCGGACGAACGCGCAGAGCCGGGTGTTCGAGGAGATCTTCGTCCGGGTCGGGCTGCCCTACCGGGTCGTTGGCGGGGTGCGTTTCTACGAGCGCCGCGAGGTCCGGGATCTGCTCGCCTACCTTCGGGTGCTGGCGAACCCGACCGACACGGTGAACCTGCGGCGCATCCTGAACGTGCCACGCCGTGGCATCGGGGACCGGGCCGAGACGGCGCTCGCGGGCTTCGCCGAGGCGGAGCGGATCGGTTTCGCGGCGGCCCTGGAACGGGTGGGCGAGATCCCGAGCATGGCGGCCCGCTCGACGAAGTCGGTGCGTGAGTTCACCGCCCTGCTCGCCGACCTGCGGGCGCTTGAGGCGGACGGGCCGGTGGCGGTGGTCGAGGCGGTGCTGGAACGCACCGGCTACCTCGCGGAACTGCTCGCCGAGGACACCGTCGAGTCGCAGGGACGGGTGGAGAACCTCCAGGAGTTCGTCGGCGTCGTACAGGAGTTCGTGGAGCGCAACCCCGAGGGCTCCCTCGCCACCTTCCTCGAGCAGGTCTCGCTGGTCGCCGACGCCGACCAGATTCCCACCGACGACGGCTCCGACGGGGTCGTCACCCTGATGACCCTGCACAGCGCCAAGGGGCTCGAGTTTCCCGTCGTCTTCCTCACCGGACTTGAGGACGGGGTCTTCCCGCATCAGCGCACCCTGGGTGACCCGAACCAGATGGAGGAGGAGCGTCGCCTCGCCTATGTCGGGGTCACCCGGGCCCGGGCCCGGCTCTACCTCACCCGCTCGGTGATGCGCAGCGCCTGGGGCCAGCCGGCCCACAACCCGCCGTCCCGCTTCCTCGGTGAGGTGCCGGAGGCGCTCGTCGACTGGCGTCGCCTGGCCGAGGTTCCGCCGCCGCCGCCCGCCCGCACCTGGGGTTCGAGTACGGGTTCGACCACGGGCACCTTCGGTGGTGGCTTCGTCGGCGGATCGGCTGTCGGTGCCAGCAGCGGTGGCGGCTCCGGGGCCAATCGCCGTCCGCTGCCGAACTCGCCGTTCGCTGGGCGGGCCAAGCCGGCGGTGCGGCCGATGGTCGAACTGCGCGAGGGCGACCGGGTGACGCACGACAGCTTCGGGCTCGGCGTCGTGGTCACCATGCGGGGGATGGGTGACTCGACCGAGGCCACGATCGACTTCGGTGCCGAGGCCGGCACGAAGCGACTGCTGCTGCGGTACGCACCCGTCGTGAAACTCTGACCCAAAGGCCCAGCGCATGACCCCGGGGTGCGGGCCACGACCCCGGGGTCAGGTTCGGGCTGTGGGCCGGCTCGGGCTGTGGGCCGGCCCAGGCGTGAGCCGGCTCAGGCCGTGTCGATGGGGTTCGGCGTGGACCCGGTGAGCCAGGCCGTGACCTGGTGGGCCACGGTGCCGCTGAAGGCCAGCGAGTGGTGTCCGAGGCCGGGCACGACGAGGTTGACCGCGTCCAGGTCGGGATGATCGACGACGGCGCTGCCCGGACGGACCACCGTGTCGAGCGCGGCGGCGACGGCGAAGATCCGGGTGTGGCAGTCCGGCGCCGGTTCGGCGAGTTCCGCGATCAGCGGCGAATCCGGCCGTAGCTGACGGAGCAGCGGGTACGGCAGCGCCCGCGGTACCAGTTCGGCCAGCCGGGTGCCGCCGTGCGGGCTGGCCAGTGTGATCAGCGTGCCGACCTGCCGGTCGCCGCCCATCCGCTGGACGTAGTACCGCGCGATCAGCCCACCCAGCGAGTGGGCGATGATCGTGACCTGGCCATCGGGCCCGGCGATCCGGGTGACCGCCTCGGCCAGCACCCGCGCGCCGTCCTGCACGCTGGTGGTGCGTAGCGGTAGCTGCACCGGCACCACCCGGCGAAAGCCACGGCGGCGCAGATGACGGTGCAGCCGGGCGAACACCGACCGGTTGTCGACCAGGCCGTGGACGAGCAGCACCGGAGTGGTGGCCGTGTCGGGGGAGCGCACCAGCAGGCCGCGCTGGAGCGGTGCCAGCCCGCCGAGGGAGTAGCCCTCGTCGCGCTGGGTGAGTCGGCGCAGCGCGCCCGCCGGGGTCGCGAGCAGGCCGGCGGTGATCGTCCGTGAGCGGTCGCGTTGAGGGGCCGGCGACCAACCGGGGTCGGATTCGGCCACGGTCACCGGGGATGTGGCGGCTATCTCTGATCACTCTCCCTGTTTCGCGGCCGCGTCGGTACCGGGGTCACCGTCCTCGACGCGGCCCGGGTGGCCCGCCGCCGGGCGGGCGCGGCGGGCTCGGTGGGCGCCCGGCTTCGTCCGGGGCGTCCGACCTGTTCCGGGAAACGCAGAGAGATTACAGACTGTTACGTAGTTCTGTCGACCAGCGGGCCCGTCGGAGCCGGCGGCGCACGTCCGGATCCTGTGTGCCCAACCGGGCGCACCACGTGATCGCGGCGTGCGTGATCGTGGCGGCATCGGTGCCCGGGAGCAGGTCGTCGGCGAAGCCGAGCCGGTGCAGATCGGTGGGGCGCAGCCCGGCGGCGTTCGCCGCCTGCTCGGCGGGAAGTCGTAGCGTCACCGCGGCACCTTCGGGCGAAAGCGCGGTGAAATAGCTCTGCGGTGTCATCAGGAGCACGTCGGTGACGGCCGCGGCGAGCGCCCCGCCGGAGCCACCCTCACCGTGCACGATCGCCACGGTCGGCGACGGGCAGGCCAGCACCGCCGCCATCGCGTCCCCGATCGCCGCGGCGATGCCGGCGCTCTCGGCGGCGGGGCCCGACGCCGCCCCCGGGGTGTCGACCAGTGTGATCAGAGCGCCCCCGAGCTTGCCTGCCAACCGGGCCGCACGCGACAGCAGACGGTAACCGTCTGGTCCCGGTGCGGTGCCGCGGGTCGCGCCCAACGCCACGACCACCGCGAGTGCCGCCTCGGCCGCGACCCGCGGATGTGGCCGCTGGTCCGCCCGGACGGTGGGAAGCCGGCCGATGCGGGCGGCGACGCAGGGGTCGGCGCCGGCGAGGTCGGCGCCGACCGGCAGCAGCGCGTGCAGCAGTTCGGTGCCGGACGGGCGGGCCGCGGCCCTGGCCCGACGCACCTGCTCCCAGCCGGTTCGGGCCACCTCCACCGTGCGCGTCCCGCCCACGGGTGGGGGTGGCGGCGCTGGCACCGGTATCGGTGTGGGTCGGGGTCGGGGTCGGGGTTGGTTCGAGGGGGGTCGCAGGGGTCAGGGCGGTCAGGGCGCGGTGCAGCCAGTCGGCGACGGCCTCGGGGTCGAGTTCCGCGTCCACCAGGCCGGCAGCCGCCGCGGAGGTGGCCGTATGGCTGTCGGCGGGCGGCGGGGTGCCGGTCATCGCCTCGACCACCCGCGGGCCGGAGAAACCGACGGTGGCACCGGTGACCGCGCAGCGCAGGTCGCTGCGGGAGCCGATGGTGACCCAGACCCCGCCGGTCGTGGGCTGGTCCGCCACGGCGACATGCCCGATGCCGGCCTCGTCCAGCGCGGCGAGCGCCAACGCCACCCGGGGCAGGCCGACGAGCCCCGCGACCCCCTGGGTACCACCGCTGCGCAGGAACGACACCAGCGGACGGCGGATGGTCGCCGCGTGGGCCGCCGCCGCGGCGAAGCCGGCCGCGTCCGCCTCGCCGAAGCTTCCGCCGTGCACGGTGAAGTCCCACACCGCCGCGACCGCCTCGACCCCCGCTATCGGGCCGGTTCCCCACCTAAGCGCCGGCCGTCCGTCGTAGTCCGGCCAGCCCAGGCGGTTGGGTGACCCGATGCCGGTGGGGCGCAGGGCGATACCCGCGAGCAGGGCCGATCGCCACTGGGCAGGAGCGCGCACGCGGGCGTGGCTTGTGCTGTCCATGTCCGCATCTTGCGGGTGCGGACCGCCGTGGTGACCTGTGCGCCGGCCGCGGTGTTCCATGACACGCCGCGAGGAGGGGTCGACGAGTGGTGTGGCGGGTGATGCTCGAACGATCCGTGATGACGGATGGAAGGGGACGAATGTGACGTACTGGACGGAACGTCCCGTGCCGGCGATGCACGTACGCTGTGGCGCACAGTCCCCTGCGCGGGCGGGCATTCGCACCACAGTCGCGACCCCGGTGCAGTGAGGAGAGCGATGCTCACACCGCTGCTTGAGGAGGACCCTCGCCAGATCGGGCCGTACCGGCTGCAGAACCGGATCGGGGCGGGCGGGATGGGAACCGTCTACCTCGGCTTCACGCCTGATCAGCGGGCGGTGGCGGTCAAGGTGGCGTCCGAGGATCTGGCTGAGGACGTCGAGTTCCGCAGCCGGTTCGAACGGGAGGTGCACGCGGCCCTTCGGGTCCGGGGCAACGCGGTGGCCGCCGTCCTGGACGCCGACACCGACGCGCTGGCACCGTGGATGGTCACCGAGTACGTCGAGGGCATCAGCCTGGCGCAGGCCGTGCGGGCCCGTGGCCGGCTCGAGAACCACCTCGTGCGTGGGCTCGCCGTCGGCCTCGCCGACGCGCTGGTCGCCATCCACTCGGCGGGTGTCGTCCATCGCGATCTGAAACCGTCGAACATCCTGCTGGCCTGGGACGGCCCTAAGGTGATCGACTTCGGCGTCGCCCACCTGACCGACAGCAGCACGCTGACCCGCACCGGTCATGTGATCGGGACGCTGGCGTGGATGTCACCCGAACAGATGCGGGGAGAGACCTCCGGCTCGGCGGCGGACATCTTCGCCTGGGCGAACTGCGTGACCTACGCGGCGACGGGGCGCCATCCCTTCCACGCCGAGTCACCCGACCAGCTCGCGCTGCGGGTCCAGCGGGACGCCCCGGATCTCGACGCGCTGCCGGCCTACCTGCACAGCGTCGTGGCCCGCTCACTGTCGAAGGACCCCGCGCGCCGCCCGACCGCGTCCGCTCTGCTGGCCGCGCTGGTCGGACGCACCTCGGTGGAGGGGGTCACGGAGGCCGACGCCGTGGCCAGCGACTTCCTCGAACGCACCTGGACCGGGACCGGCCACGTCCCCGGCGACAGTGTCACCGTCCTGCCGGACGCGGCTGGTCCGGCCATCGGCGCTGGGCCGGCCGGAGGTCCGGGGTCGGCCCCGGCCACGGGTGCCGGGGCGACCCCGGTGGGAGATGCCGGGCCGGCGGAGCGGCCGGCCTACGGCTGGTCGCCACGGATACCGCGGCCGGTTCCGGTGACGGGGCTCTGGCCCCTCGGCGCGCCACCGCCCGCCTCGGCGTTTCGGCCCACGGTGCCGTCGCAGTCGGCGATCCCGTCGCCCCCGCCGCTGCACAGCTCGCGCCTGAAGCCGCTGCCGCCGACGGCCGGGCCACCGCCCCGGCCGTTGCCGTCGCCGGCTGACGCCGCCGGTACGCGTCGCCGACCCCGCGTGCCGGGTTCGGGATCTGGTGGTCTGCCGGTGGGTGGTCAGGGCGCCGAACCCTCGAACGCGCCTTCGGTGATCTCGACCTGGACCTATGACGAGGACGATCCGGACCCGCGGGCTCCGGTACGCGCCCAGCCCCCGGCGCGTCCGGATGTCGCCCCGGTCGAGGACGACTGGCTGGAGGAACGCGAACGGCGCCCACCGATGCGCCGGGCCGGCCCGGCCGGGCCTGCGGATGCGGCCGAGGAGACGATCCGCCCGGCCGACCCGACACCGCGGTCACATCCGCCGCGCCCGGCGGAGATCGACACCTGGGCCCGTCCGGCGAACCCGGGAGCCCAGTCCGCCGGGTCGACGCCGCCGGTGCCCGCGGGGCCGTCGAACCGGCCGGTGACGGCATCGGGATCGTCGGCCCGGCTGCCGGTCCGGGCGTCACTACCGGCGACCCCCACACCGCCGGCGCTGCCCCCCGCGGGGCGGTCCGGCCAGACCGCGGGTCGGGATCAGGCCGCGGGCCGGGTCCGCCCCGCGGCGGGGACGCCCGGGCCGCTGCCGCGGGGGTTCCCGACGACCACCCCGGTCGTGCAGGGACTCAACGGCCGGGCCCTGCTGTCGGTGGTGCTGGGGCTGGGCTGGCTGTTCGGGGTGGGCAGCGTCGCCGCGGTCGTCCTCGGCCAGCGGGCCCGGACCCAGATCCGTCGGCACAACCAGCGGGGCGAGCGGCTCGCCACGGTGGGCATCGGCCTGGGATGGACCGGAATCGGGCTGACGGCCACCAGCCTCCTGATCGTCCTCGCGTTGCGCTGAATGGAGATGTGTCGCGAGACAAAGGTCCGGAAGGCCGACCACGATCGGTGTTGTTCTGCTGTGATTTGTGGCATACCGCGAGCCGCGTTGTCCGTGATGTCGAACACCAATGGTCGCGCTGGAGCGTCCGATGGTCACGTAGAGCTTCTCGATGACAGCGTGGTGGTGGGCGCGACGCGCCGCCCGGATGGGTCAGCGGAGGTGGGCTGCCACCTCATTTGTCCCGTATCGCCGGGCCTGACGTGGGTCGCGACCCGGGTGGCCGATGCGTTCGGCCACCCGTCCACCGCCCGGACGGGCCAGGTAGCCGGGCCGGGTCGGGGCACCGGGGTGCCGGTGGCGGCCCTTCGCGTACCGCGCGCGAAAACCCGCTCGTCAGTAGGCTCTCAGGCGTTCTGTGCAGCTCCATGCAGCCCTACAAAACCCAACCCAGAACGACCCCATCCGACTGGACGGACCGTGGATCTCTTCGAATACCAGGCGAAGAAGTTGTTCGCCGAGCATGGCGTTCCGGTACCCACCGGGAAGACCGCGACCACTCCCGAGGAGGCGCGTGCGATCGCCACCGAACTCGGTGGCAAGGTGGTCGTGAAGGCTCAGGTCAAGGCCGGCGGCCGAGGCAAGGCCGGCGGTGTCAAGGTGGCCGACGGACCGGATGACGCCTTCGCGAAGGCGACGGCGATCCTCGGGATGGACATCAAGGGCCACACGGTCCACTCGGTGCTCGTCGAGGAAGCCAGCAACATCGCGGAGGAGTACTACGCATCCTTCCTGCTGGACCGGGCCAACCGGACCTTCCTCGCGATGGCCTCCCGCGAGGGCGGCATGGAGATCGAGGAGGTGGCCGCCACCAACCCGGAGGCGCTCGCCCGCATCCTCATCGACCCGCTGACCGGAGTCGACGCGGCCAAGGCCCGTGAGATCGCCATCGCCGCCAAGCTGCCCGAGGCCGCCCTCGACGGTGCGACCGAGCTGCTGGCGAAGCTGTGGACCGTCTTCGTCAAGTCGGACGCGACCCTCGTCGAGGTCAACCCGCTGATCCTCACCGGCGACGGCAAGGTCATCGCGCTTGACGGCAAGGTCAGCCTGGACGAGAACGCCGACTTCCGCCACCCCGAGAACGAGGCGTTCGTCGACGTCTCCGCGGTCGACCCGCTCGAGCAGAAGGCCAAGGAGAAGGGCCTCAACTACGTCAAGCTCGAGGGCGAGGTCGGGATCATCGGAAACGGTGCCGGTCTGGTCATGTCGACGCTGGACGTGGTGACCTACGCCGGTGAGGAGTTCGGCGGCAAGCGGCCGGCGAACTTCCTCGACATCGGCGGCGGCGCGTCCGCCGAGGTGATGGCGAACGGTCTGTCGATCATCCTCGGCGACCCGGCGGTCAAGAGCGTCTTCGTCAACATCTTCGGTGGCATCACCGCCTGCGACGCGGTCGCCAACGGCATCATCCAGGCCCTCGACATCGTCGGGAACGTGACCACCCCGCTGGTGGTCCGCCTGGACGGCAACAACGCCGAGGAGGGGCGTCGCATCCTCGCGGAGGCGAACCTTCCGGTGGTCAAGCCGGTCGACACGATGGACGGCGCGGCGAAGCTCGCCGCCCAGCTCGCCGCGGCCTGACCTGCGCGAAGGGATTGCAAACCGATGGCTATCTGGCTTGACGAGAACAGCCGGATCGTGGTGCAGGGCATCACCGGTTCGGAGGGAACCAAGCACACCCGCCGGATGCTCGCATCCGGCGCCAAGGTCGTCGCGGGTGTCAACGCCCGCAAGGCCGGCCAGAAGGTCGACGACGTGCCGGTCTTCGGCACCGTCGCCGACGCGATCGCGCAGACCGGTGCGAACGTCTCGGTGATCTTCGTTCCGCCGAGGTTCACCAAGGACGCGGCGATCGAGGCGGTCGACGCGGCGATCCCGCTCGCGGTGGTCATCACCGAGGGTGTGCCCGTCCACGACACCACCGAGTTCTTCGCCTACAGCAAGTCCAAGGGCACGACCCGGATCATCGGGCCGAACTGTCCGGGCATCGCGAGCCCGGGCGTGTCCAACGCCGGCATCATCCCGGCCGACATCACCCCCGGTGGGCGGATCGGTCTGGTCTCCAAGAGCGGCACCCTGACCTACCAGATGATGTACGAGCTGCGTGAGTTCGGCTTCTCGACCTGCGTCGGCATCGGCGGTGACCCGGTCATCGGGACTACCCACATCGATGCGCTCGACGCGTTCCAGGCCGACCCGGGTACCGACGCCATCGTCATGATCGGTGAGATCGGTGGTGACGCCGAGGAGCGCGCGGCGGCGCACATCGAGGCGCACGTGAGCAAGCCGGTCGTCGGTTACGTCGCCGGTTTCACCGCGCCCGAGGGCAAGACCATGGGTCACGCCGGCGCCATCGTGTCCGGTTCGTCCGGTACGGCGCAGGCCAAGAAGGAAGCCCTGGAAAAGGCCGGTGTGCGGGTGGGTAAGACCCCGTCCGAGACCGCCCGGCTGATGGCTGACATCATGCGGTCGTTGTAGCTCTGGCCGTCTGATGGGTTCCGCGTGCGGTACCTGTCGTCGGACGGTCACGGAGTCTCCTGGTTGACGGGGATGAGGGACGCACATCGCTTCCCTCATCCCCGCACTGCTGCGAGACTCCAGACCGGCATGGGGCGCACTGCGCCCCATGCCGACCGACCTGACGAAGTGGGGTTCCGTCGTGGCACGAATCGGCGGTCGCGAGATCGCGACCAACGACATCGGGGTGATCGCGTCCGGCGCGGTCATGTTCATAGTCAGCTTTCTCCCGTGGTATTCGGTGAAGCTCTCGTTTCTCGGCTCCTCCCGCACCGCGCACGAGAACGGGTGGGGTCTCGGCTTCAACTCGTGGTTCCCCGTCCTGCTCGTCATCGCGGTCGCCGGAGTCCTCGCGGCCCGGCTGTTCGCGGGGCTGCGCGTGCCGGACGCCGGCCCGGTGTCCGGCATGTGGCTGCTGCCGGGGGTCTCGGCGCTGGCCTTCCTCCTCCTGCTGCTGCGCTGGATCCGCTTCCCCAACGTGCCCTCCGGGGTGGACGCCGGCCCCAGCGTGGGCTTCTACCTCGCGGTCGTGGCCGCACTCGCACAGGCGGTGTTCGCCGTGCTGGCGGCGCTCGCCAGCGGTGCTGCCCTGCCCCGGCGCCCCGGTAGCGGTGGTGGTGGCGGTGGCGCGGGACAGTGGCAGCCGCCGGCCAACCAGCCGCCCTACGGCCAGCCCTACGGCCAGCAGCCGACCCCCGGCGGGTACGGCCAGCAGCAGCCCGGCTATGGCCAGCCCCCGCAGGGATACGGCCAGCCCCCGCAGGGATACGGCCAGCAGCCGCCGGCCGGCGGTGGCTACGGCCAGCAGCCGTCACAGCCCCAGCAGGGCGGCGGGTACGGTCAGAAGCCCCCGCCCGGGTACGGTCAGCAGCCGCCCACCGGTGGCGGTTACGGCCAGCCACCCGGCTATGGTCAGCCCGGCTATGGTCAGCAGCCGCCGCCCGACGATTATGGCCAGCAGTCGTCGCCGAACCGCTGATCTCCGCCCGCAGGATCCGGACCAGCAGGGGCGTAGCGCATTTTGTCGGACCGACGGACGGCGTGTTGGCCCCGCTGACGACTGACCGCGTGCGAGCGTCCTGACGTGCCCGCCTTCCACCAGCCAGGGTCGCTGCGACCGGATCTGGACCGACTGTGGCAACGGCTCGGCCGGCCGGCGGCGGCGGCGATCGCCGCGTCGGCGGCCGGACTGATCTTCATCGAGGTCATCGTCCTGATCGTGTGGGGCGCCGACACCGGCTCGTCGACCAGCCCGGGTTCGGCGCTGCGGGTCGGGGCGGACCTGTGGCTGGTGGCCCACGGCACCACGTTGCACCTCTCGGACGGTGAGATCGCCCTGCGTCCGCTGGGGTTGGCGCTGTTCCCACTGATCGCGGCGCTCAGCGCCGCGCACCGGCACGCCTCGCTCGTGCCGTGGCCGATGGCGCGGACCGCGGGCCAGCCGGGTCCGGCCGGGGCGTCGGCGGCCGGTCGAGCCGCGTCGGCGGCCGGCGCCGGGCCGAGGCTGTGGCGCCGGGTCGTGGTGGACATCGTGGAGGTGGTCACCGCACAGACGCTGTTCGTCGTGCTGGTGGCCCTGCTGGTGCGGTCCGGGCCGGTGCGTGCGGGGCTGGGGTCGGCGGCGCTGGGGACGGTCGTCGTCGCCCTGCCCGCGGCCACGATCGGGGCGTTGGCCGGGCGACACCGGTTGCGTACCGCCTGGCGTCGGCTACCGGACTGGCTGCGGATCGCGTTGCGCTGCGGGGTGAGTGGTTTCGCCGCACTGATCGCGGCCGCGGCCTTCGGCGTCGCGCTGGTCATCGCCGCGACGCTGCCCGAGGTCGCCGGCACGGAACGGGACCTCGACGTCGGTGTGCTCGGCGGGGTGGGGCTCGCCGTGGCGCAGATCGCGATCATTCCCAACGTCGTGCTGTGGGCGCTGGCCTATGCCCTCGGCCCGGGCTTCCACGTCGGTTCCGGCCTGGTACGGGCGGACGCGGTACACGTCGTGAACGCGCCGGACCTGCCGGTGCTCGCGTCGTTGCCGCCGAGCGCCCTGCCGCGGGTGGGCTGGCCGCTGCTGGTGCTGGTGCCGCTGGTGGCCGGGTTGGTGTGCGCGCTCATGGCCCACCGGGCCACGGCCGGACGACGTTCCCGGGAGCGGCTCGCCACGGTGGGCCTGGCCGGTCTCGTCTGCGGGCTGCTGTGCGGGCTGGCCTGCCAGGAGTCGCTCGGGCAGGTCGGGGCGGCGGGGCAGTACGGGCCGGCCGCCGCCTGGGCGTGCGGGCTGCTGGCGGGCGGGGAGATCGCCGCGGTCGGCCTGGTGCTGCTCGGTGGGATCGACCTCGCGGTGCGGCGGGCCGAACGGCCGTTTCTGCCCACCGACGCCGAGCCGTCCTTCTGGCGTCGTCGGCTGGCGCCGGTGGTCCGCTCCCGACCGGCACCGTGGACGTCGCGCCGCCCGGACTGACGCCCGCGCCGCGGCCAGGAACTGTCGGTGCCTTCGGCTAGCGTCTGGTGGCAGTGGATCAGCGTCTTGGAGGTCGTCGTGCCGGTCGCGATTGCCCATGTTCGTGCCGAGGCTCGCCAGTTGCGGGTGCTTGGCTGGTCCTATCGCCGGATCGCGCTGCGCCTGCGGGCACGGCACGGTCTGCGCCCGCTGGCGGCCTTCCGGCTCGCCCACGGGTGGACGCAGGAGGAGGCTGCCCGCCACTGGAACGAACGCTGGCCCGAGGCCGGCGCGGTCAAGACGGGCAAGGCGTGGTCCTACTGGGAGAGCTGGCCCGGTCGAGGCGGCCGGGCGCCGTCAGCCGCCGTGCTGTGGCGGCTGGCCGAGCTCTATCAGTGCCGGCCGGGCGAGCTGCTGGACGGGCCGGATTTCGGCCGGTCGGATCCGGCGGCCCAGGCCCAGGCCCAAGCCGAGGCCGAGGCTCAGGCCGAGGGCGTGCCCAGGGCGCGGGAGACAACTGCTTTCGGCGATGGCGACGAACCGCTGCGGACCGCAGCGATCCCGGGCGACCCGGTGCGCGGCGAGGTGCCGTCCGCGGCGTCGACCGAGGCGGTGCTGCCGGGCCTGCTTTCGGGCTGGGTGCCGGCCGCCTGACGGGCAGGTGATGCGATGCGGCGCGCGGGAGGGGGAGAAGTCAGTACAGTCGGGCGGTCGCGGCTTGCCCCGGGCGGTAGTGGTGGGGGCCGGGGAGACCGGTCGTGGTGGCGAGGTGAGCCGTGCGGCCGGGTACGTCCGCGCCGTGGCCGCCGAGCACGGGCCACGCGGTGTCCCGCGATCGTCCGTGTGTTCGCTGCCCCTGCCCGCCCTGTCTGTGTTACGGAGTGTGTTGTGGCTGCTCGCCTTGTCGTCCTCGCGTCAGGCGCGGGAACCACGCTGCAGGCGATCCTCGACGCGGTCGCCGAGCCGGGGTTCGACGCGTCCGTCGTGGCGGTCGGGACCGACCGCCACGACACCGGCGCGCAGCGACGGGCCGAGGCGTCCGGCGTGCCGGTGTTCACCGTCCGGCTCGAGGACCATGCCGACCGGGCGGCGTTCAACGCGGCCACCGCCGAGCGGATCGCCGGGTTCGCCCCGGATCTGCTGGTGCTCGCCGGCTACATGAAGATTCTCAGCCGGGAGGTCATCGCCCGGTTTCCCACGGTCAACACCCATCCGTCGCTGCTGCCGGCCTTCCCCGGCGCCCACGCCGTGCGGGACGCGCTGGCGGCCGGGGTGACGGTGAGCGGAGTGACGGTGCACTGGGTCGACGAAGGAGTCGACACCGGTCCGATCATCGCCCAGCGCACCGTGCCGGTGGAGCCCGGGGACACCGAGGCGACGCTGCGGGATCGGATTCAGGGGGTCGAACGCGGCCTGTTTGTCACGACGATCGGTGCGATCGTGCGTTCGGGAGATCGGCCGGGTGCTGCGGTGGCCGGGGTTCACGTTCAGGAGGAGTCATGATGTCATCGGGTGAGAACGTGGCTGGCGACGGCGGCGCGGTGGGGGCGGCGGAGTCGGCCGAGGTGGTTCCCACCGGGCATCGGCCGCTGCGTCGCGCGCTGGTCAGCGTGTACGACAAGGCCGGGTTGGACGTGCTCGCCGCGGCGTTCCAGGCGGCCGGGGTCGAGGTGGTCTCCACCGGTTCGACCGCTCAGGTGCTGGCCCGCCACGGGCTGGCGGTGACACCGGTGAGCACGGTGACCGGCTTTCCGGAGGTGCTCGGCGGGCGGGTGAAGACGCTGCATCCCAGGGTGCACGCCGGTCTGCTCGCGGACCTGCGTAACGCCGAGCACGCGGCGACACTGGCCGAACTCGACATCGAGCCGTTCGATCTGGTCGTGGTGAACCTGTATCCGTTCGCGGCCACGGTCGCCAGCGGGGCCACCGAGGACGAGGCCGTCGAGCAGATCGACATCGGCGGCCCGGCGATGATCCGCGCGGCGGCGAAGAACCACGCGTCGGTCGCCGTCGTCGTCTCCCCGGACGACTACCCGGCGCTGGCCGAGGCCGTCCGCGACGGCGGCTACGACCTGACGGCCCGCCGTCGGCTGGCGGCCCGCGCGTTCGCGCACACGGCCGCCTACGACGTGGCGGTGTCGTCCTGGTTCGCCAGCGTCGTCGCGCCCGACGAGGTCGCGCGGGAGACGGGCTGGCCCGATGTGCTCTCGGCCCAGTGGCAGCGCAGCGATGTGCTCCGCTACGGCGAGAACCCGCACCAGCGGGCGGCGCTGTATGTCGAGGCCGGGCATCCCGGCAGCGTCGGCGGCGGTCTGGCCGCGGCCCGCCAGCTGCACGGTAAGCAGATGTCGTACAACAACTACACCGACACCGACGCGGCACGCCGGGCCGTGTACGACTTCACCGAGCCGGCCGTCGCCGTGATCAAGCACGCGAACCCGTGTGGGATCGCCGTGGGTGCCACGATCGCCGAGGCGCACCGCAAGGCGCACGCCTGCGACCCGGTGTCCGCGTTCGGCGGGGTGATCGCCACGAACCGGCCGGTGACCGTCGAGCTCGCCGAGCAGATCGCCGAGATCTTCACCGAGGTCGTCGTCGCGCCCGACTACGAGCCCGGCGCGGTCGAGATCCTGTCCCGCAAACCGTCGATCCGGGTGCTGGAATGTCCGGCTCCGCCGCACCAGCGCGGCGTCGAACTGCGCCCGATCAGCGGTGGTCTGCTGCTGCAGTCACGGGATGCCGTGGAGGAGCCGGGCGACGAGCCGTCCGGTTGGACGCTGGAGGCCGGCGCGCCCGCCGACGACGCGCTGCTCGCCGATCTGCGGTTCGCGTGGCGCGCGGTCCGCTCGGTGAAGTCGAACGCGATTCTGCTCGCCAGCGACGGCGCCACGGTCGGCGTGGGGATGGGGCAGGTCAACCGGGTGGACGCGGCCCGCCTGGCCGTGACCCGGGCCGGAGACCGGGCCAAGGGCGCGGTGGCGGCCAGCGACGCATTCTTCCCGTTCCCCGACGGTTTCGAGGTACTGGCCGAGGCCGGCGTGCGGGCGGTCGTCGAACCCGGTGGATCGGTACGCGACGAACTGGTCATCGCCGCCGCGCGGGCGGCCGGGGTCACGCTCTACTTCAGCGGAGTGCGCCACTTCGCCCACTAGGCACGGTGGCGCCTGGCCGTGGAGGGGGCGTGGTCGATCCGACCCGCCCCCTCCGCCGCCCGCGAGGGCGTCGGTCAGACGCCGGTGTTCGCCTCGGCGGCCGCCGAACCTCGACGCCCCCCGGACCCGCTGCCGTTCGTGGTGGTCGCCGCCGGAGTGGTCGCCGGGACCGTCCCGCCCGGCGTGTCCGTGGTCGGCACGTAACGCTGGGCGACCCAGTCCAGGGCGTCCCGCCAGCTGGCGCCGTAGAGCACCGAGATACGGTCGGCTGTCTGCCGGGCCAGAGCCTGCACGAACACGCGGTCGTCGCTGTCCAGATGCCGGGCGTCGCCGAATGTCTCCCAGGCCCGGAACATCAGTTCCTGCAGCTTCTTGCTGTGTGGTGATTCGTCTGCCACGTCGAGCTCCTCCCAAATGGGCACCGCGGCCGGAATTCT
>NZ_CADCWS010000009.1 GCF_902806475.1 Candidatus Frankia nodulisporulans | reverse complement strand
TCCCGGTTGATGAGAAACGCATTGGTCCTTTACCGTTCTCATCATGTACACGGTCCTGTATACAGGTCAGTATGCAGTGCTGCGGGAAAGGTCGCCACGATCGTCGTCGGGCGCCCTCGGGCAGACCCGACGTCGGCATCGGCGTCGGGTCGTCGCCGTCCGCAGCCGGTCGGCGCGTTCGGGTCGGCGATGGCGGATGCTCGGCGGTATGACTTCGACGTCCCCCACTGGTCCCATGTCCACGGGCGCCACCGCGGCGGGGCCCACCGCCGCCCGGCCCGGGTCCGCGCGACCCGCCGCCGGCAACCTGCGCGACCATGCCTATGTCGCGTTGCGTAGTCAACTCATGTCCGGCGAGTTCTCCTTCCGGGACCGGCTTACCGAGGAGCGGCTCGCCGCGCTGCTCGGGGTGTCCCGTACGCCGGTGCGGGAGGCGCTGACCAGGCTGGCCAGCGACGGCCTGGTGGAGAAGCGGCCCGACGGCGGTTACTACCCGGCCGAACCCGACCTCGGCGGCCTGCGGGATCTGTACGAGATCCGGGTCACCCTGGAGCTGCGGGGGCTGCTGCGGGCCGTGGAGACCGGCACGGCCCATGATCCGGCGTTGCTCGAACCACTGCGCGATTCCTGGCGGGCGCTGCGGGAAAGCCCGCCGGCCCCCGATCCCGACTTCGTCGCGCTCGACGAGGATTTCCACCTCACGCTCAGCCGCGCCTCCGGTAATGCGGAACTGGCGAACCTCCTGGACTCGGTGAACGCCCGGATTCGGCCGGTGCGGATGCATGACTTCGTGACCGCGGACCGCGTGCACCTGACGATCAGTCAGCATCTCGAGATCGTCGACCGGGTGCTCGCCGGTGATCTCGAGGGCAGCGTCGTCGCGTTGCGCCAGCACGTCGGCGAATCGATGGACGTCGTCGAGAAGCGCGCGGCCCAGGCGATCACCCAGATGGTGCTGCGCCGCAGCCGCCCGTCCGGGCGGCCCTGACCTCGAACCGTCCCCGTCAGAAAGGGCCACCTTCGTCATGACCCTCGCTCCCTCAGCCGCGACCACCGCGACCACCGATGCCGATGCCGATGTCCTGGCCCAGCCGGGCCAGCCGGGCCAGCCGGGCCAGACGCGCCCGGCCGTCTCCGTCGGACCGGCGCTGCCGGAGCCCGGACGCCTCGCCGCGGCCGGGTCACTGCGGATCGGCCCGGTCGAGGCGGCGCCGTACGCCTGGCCCTATGACGGGTCGTTCAGCCCGGCGACCACCGCCGTGGTCAACATCGACTGGCAGGTGGACTTCTGCGGGCACGGTGGCTATGTGGACGCGATGGGCTACGACCTCGCCCTCACCCGTGCGGGCCTCGCGCCGACCGCCCGACTGCTGGCGTTGCTGCGGCCACTGGGCTTCCTCATCGTGCACACCCGGGAGGGGCATGCCCGGACCTGGCCGACTGCCCGCCGAACAAGCTGTGGCGCTCGAAGCGGATCGGCGCCGGCATCGGTGATCGTGGCCCCCGCGGGCGCATCCTCACCCGCGGCGAACCCGGCTGGGAGATCGTCCCGGAGGTGGCGCCGCTGCCCGGCGAGGTGGTGATCGACAAGCCTGGCAAGGGCTCGTTCCACGCGACCGATCTGGAGCTCGTCCTGCGCCGGCACGGCATCACCCACATCATCCTGACCGGCATCACGACGGACGTCTGCGTGCACACGACGATGCGCGACGCCAACGACCGCGGGTACGAGTGCCTGTTGCTGTCGGACTGCACCGGTGCCACCGACCCGGCCAACCACGCGGCGGCACTGCACATGGTCACCATGCAGGGCGGTGTCTTCGGCGCGGTGGCGGACTCCACGGCGGTCGGTGCCGCCGTCGACGCCGCGACCCGCGCCGCGCAGCTGGCCGGCTGACCCGCACCGATCGATGACGACCGAACTCATGACCGGCCCGCGTCCAGACGGCCTGATACCGGTCCCCGACCTTCAGGCGACGGTCCTGCGGGACGGCTACCACCGCGGCACCCTGCCGCCGCGGTCTACGACCGGATCGAGGCCCGCGGCGACGACGCGGTGTGGATCTCGATGGTGCCGCGGCCGCAGGCGATGGCCCGCGCCGCGGCGCTCGACGCGATGCGCGATGCCCTGTTCGGGCCAGCGGGCGGTGGGCGGGCAGGCGCCGACTCGCGGTTGCCTGCCCTGTTCGGACTACCGTTCGCGGTCAAGGACAACATCGACGTCGCCGGGCTGCCGACGACGGCCGGCTGCCCCGGGTTCGCCCGCGAGCCGACCAGTGACGCCCCCGCCGTGGCCGCGCTGCTCGCCGCCGGCGCGGTCTGCCTGGGAAAGACCAATCTCGACCAGTTCGCGACTGGCCTGTCCGGGGCCCGCTCTCCCTATGGCACACCGGTGTCTCCGTTCGACCCGGAGATGATCGCGGGCGGTTCCAGCTCCGGCTCCGGTGTCGCGGTGGCCGCCGGACTGGTGACCTTCGCGGTGGGGACCGACACGGCGGGGTCGGGCCGGGTGCCGGCGGCGCTGACCAACGTCGTCGGCATCAAGCCGTCCCGTGGGCTGGTCAGCACCCGCGGTCTGGTGCCGGCGTGCCGCTCGCTGGACTGTCCGAGTGTCTTCGCGCTCAGCGTGGCGGACGCGCGGCTGGCCCTGTCGGTCATGGCCGGCTACGACCCGGCTGATCCGTACTCCCGCAGGCTGCCCGGCGTCGCCGGGCCCGCGTGGCCGACCGTGTCGAGCTCCGGGCGCCACCCGCGGGTGGCCATGGCCCGGCCCCGGGAACTGACCTTCTTCGGGGACGCGGGCGCCCGGGCCGTGCACGAGCACGGCCTGTCACTGCTGCGTGAGCTCGGCGTCGAACTCGTCCCGGTGGATCTCGAACCGTTTCTCGCCGCGGGCCGGCTGCTCTACGAGGGGCCGTGGCTGGCCGAACGGTTCGCGTCCGTGGGCGAGTTCGTGCTGGCCCGTCCGGACCAGGTCCACCCCACCGTCCGGGCCGTGATCGAGCCCGGCGCGGCGATCACCGGGGTCGAGGTCCATCGTGGCCTGACCAGGCTGCGCGTGTTGCGTCGGCAGGCGGAAGCGCTCTGGCAGGACGTGGACGCGCTGGTACTGCCCACCGTGCCCACCAGCTACCCGGTCGCCGCGGTGCTGGCCGACCCGATCGGGCTGAACAGCCGCCTGGGCCGGTACACGACCTTCGCGAACCTGCTCGACCTGGCCGCGGTCGCGGTCCCCGTCGGCTTTCATGGCGGGCTGCCGCACGGGGCGACCCTGCTGGCCCCCGCGGGCCAGGACGCGTTCCTCGCCGACCTCGCCGCCCGCCTGCACGCCAGCACCGGCCTGCCGACCGGAGCCACCGGTCATCCCCTGGCCGAAGCCATCACGCCGACCCCACCGACACCGCCGGCCCCACCGACACCGCTGGTCCCGGCGGGGTCGGGACCGGATGTCGTCGATCTGGCGGTGGTGGGGGCGCATCTGAGTGGTCTGCCGCTCAACGGGGAGCTGACCCGGCTGGGAGCGGTCCTCGTCCGACGTGATCGGACGCTGCCGCGCTACCGCCTGTACGCGCTGGCCGGCGGGCCGCCACGACGTCCGGGGCTGCTGCGTACGACCCGGGGCGGATCGGCCATCGAAGTGGAGGTCTGGCGGTTGTCCACGCAGGCCGCCGGCCGCTTCCTGCTCGGCGTCGGCTCGCCGTTGGCGATCGGAACCGTCGAGCTCGTCGGCGGACCCACCCTCGGCTTTCTGTGCGAGTCCGCGGCGGTCGAGGGCGCCGAGGACATCACCGACCTCGGCGGCTGGCGGCCGTACCTCGCCACCGCGGGTCCACCCCCGTCCACCGTGGACGTACCGTAGGGGGGTATGGATCAGTGGGGGGAGGGCACGGCGGATGCACGGCTACACCGACTCCAAGGACGAGTACACCGCCCGACTACGACGCATCGAAGGCCAGGTCCGAGGCCTGCAACGGATGATCGCCGAGGACAAGTACTGCATCGACATCCTCACCCAGGTGTCGGCGGCGACCAGGGCGTTGCAGTCCGTCGCCCTCGGCCTGCTCGAGGACCATCTCGCGCACTGCGTGGCCCACGCGGCGGCCGAGGGCGGCCCGGTCGCCGACGAGAAGCTCCGCGAGGCCTCCGCCGCCATCGCCCGTCTGATCAGGTCCTGACCGGCCGCGGGCACTGACCCGTCCCGCGCGCCGGTGGTCCGGCGGGTCTGCCGCGTGGGGTGGTCAGCGGGCGGCGTCGCCGCGGTCGCCCAGGGCTTCGACGAGGTTCGTCAGCGCGGGCAACGCCGCGACGATGGCCACGCGGTCCTGCTCGCCGAGGCGGGCCAGCGCCGAGCCCAGCCGCCGCTCATGGGCCTGCTGCCAGCCGCCGAGTGCCTGCCTGCCAGCGGGGGTCAGCCGTAGCAGGGCCGCGCGCCGGTCCGCCGGGTCGCGCTCCCGGTGCAGGTAGCCGGCGTCGACAAGCTGCTGCACCAGGGTCGAGACGCTGTTCGGTGCCAGCCGCAGCAGCACCGCGAGCTCCCCGACCCGGGTGCCGTCCCGCTCGGCCACGCACTGCAGCAGTTCGACCTGGGCCATCGGCAACGACTCCCAGGTGTACTCGGTGCGGATGCTGGCCCGCAGCACACGACGCAGCCGTGTCACCACCTCGGTGAGCTGACGCACATCCGGGGACTCGCCGCGCTGGTCGCTCATCGGGTCCGTGGTGCGCCGGTCGTGGCGGGCCCGCCGGGCCGATGGCACCGCGGTGCTGTGCAGCGCATCCTGACATCCATTCCGTGGCTGATCTCCTGGATCAGCGAGGCTACTCGGCCGTCGGCGGACGTGACCGCCCGCTCGGGCCATCGTCACGGCGGCCGCCCTGAACCGACCGGATCATCCGGTGTCGGTATCCTGGCCAGGGTGACCGATGTCGCGACGGTGGATTCCACGGCGCCCGCCACGCGCATCTGGCTGGATGAACGCTCCTGGGTCGATGTCACGCGTGGCTGGCTGCGCGATGCCGACACGTTGTACGACCAGATGCGCACCGGCCTGCCCTGGCGGCAGGGCACCATGTGGCGCTACGAACGCACGGTCACCGAACCCCGGTTGAGCACGTGGATTCCCCGCGGCGGGCCGGTGCCGTTCCCCGCGCTCACGGCGGCCTACCGGGCGCTGCGGCGCACCTACGGGGTCGAGTTCGACGGCTTCGGCCTGTCGCTGTACCGGGACGGCAACGACGCGGTCGCCCTGCACCGCGACCGGGAGATGCGCTGGCTCGATGACACGGTCATCGCCATCCTCACCCTCGGCGCCCGTCGCCCGTTCCTGGTGAAGTCCCGTCATCTTCCCCCCGGCCGGCGGCTGCTCAACGACCCGCAGAACCCGGGTGGGCGGGATCTGGCGCCGGCCGGCGGCGACCTGATCGTGCTGGGTGGACGCGCGCAGGCGGACTGGCTGCACGGCGTGCCCCGGGTGCCGGGCCAGATCGGCGGGCGGATCTCGGTGCAGTGGCGGTGGACGTCACGGACCGGGCGCCCCGAGCAGGGCCCCGGCTACGGCGCCGCTCGTCACTTCAGCCGCTGACGTCCACCCCTCGCCGCGAGGTGCGCCGGCCGGCCAGCAACCCGAGGGCCGTCGTGATCGGACCTGATCCGCCGGATCGGCGCCGCGTCAGAAGCGCCACCACACCAGCCAGCCGCGGCCGCGGCCCGCTGGACACCGCGGGCACCTCCGGCCTTCCGGACGTCCCCGCTTCGCCGGCGGTCGCCTCCGAGCCGGCCGGTTGTCCCGCGTCCGCGACCTGCGCCGCGCTGCGGCCCGGGCAGGGTGAGCAGGAGACCGGCGACCGCGGCCGATGCCACGGTCACCACCGGCGCCGCGGTCGCTGCCAGCGCCAGTGCCGGTACGGACGCCGGTGCCGGCGCGGCCACGGCTGCCGCGGTGGCGCGGGCCGAGCTGGGGATCTTCGTCAGGATGACCGGCGTGGGCCGCTGCCCGGCGCGCTGGGTCGGTAGATCATCGAGGACGCTGCGGTCGATCGGCGCACGGTCCACCGAGGCGAGCTCGGTCTTCCGCGTCGGCTCGGTCAGGTCCGTCGCCGTGGGCTGGCGGGGCACCGTCGGCTCGAGCGGGACAAGCTCGGCGAGCTCACCGAACAGCTCGCCGGCGGTGGGCCGACGCCGGGGATCCTTGCCCATCGCGGCGCCGACCAGCTCACGCAACGTAGCCGGCAGGACGGACAGATCCGGCTCGGCGTAGACCACTCGCTGCAACATCGCACGCCGCGGGCCGCCGCCGAACGGCGCCTGACCGGTCGCCGCGTACAACACGACGCCACCCCAGGTGAAAACATCCGATGCGACTGTGGCGGCCCGGCCCAGAAGCTGCTCCGGGCTCAGGAAGGAAAGGTTTCCCATGCCCCGACCGGCCTGACCGGGACGATCCGCTGAAAACGTGTTCAGAACACGAGCGAGACCGAAATCGACCAGTCGCAGGCCACGTCGGGAAAGCACCAGGTTGGTGGGTTTCAGATCCGTGAACGCAAGGTCGTGGCGGTGCAGGGTGGCCAGCGCGGCGGCCAGCCCGAGGGCCAGCCGGACGGTGTCGGCGGCGGCCAGCGGCCCCTCGTCCTCGATGCTCGCGGCCAGGGTCGGCGCGTCCACGTACTCCACCACGACGTACGGCGTCTTCGCCATGATGTCCGCGCCCAGGACCGCGGCCAGGCAGAACGGGTTCAGCTGGCGCAGGCGTTCGATGTCGGCCGTCAGCCGCTGGCGGAACCAGGCATCCCGCGCGAGGTCCGTGGCGATCGTTTTGATCAGGACCGGACGACCATGGCTACGGCCGAGAAAGACCGTGCCGCTTCCGGTGTCCGAGATCCTACGGTCTATCTCGTACGGACCAAGGGTGGCCGGATCATTCACAGTGGATCCATAGGGAGCGCGCCTGGCCATTGCCATACGACGGAACCTCCTACGGCGGAAAAGGCGGCCGCACGGGGCACGGCTGCGGATCTGCCCGACAAATCCATGTTATCGGCGCTGACCGAAGCCGGACGGCGCAACCATTTGGTGCATGCTCCCCGCCGGCCGGCGATCCCTCCCACCAGACCATCCGAAGTGGACGGTCAACAGTGACGTTCTGGGAGGTTCAGTCCGCGCCGTGTCGTCCGAGCTGACCGTCCGTAGACGGATCTGGGCGGACAGACACCACAGGCGGGAACCGTCACCGCCGTGACCGGCCGTTCAGGTGTGACGGATTCCACCCGCCGAACGGACGGTCACCGCGACCGGCCCACCCGAACGGACCAGCCAGCCCACCCCCGCGCGGGGGCGCCCGACTCGGCCGAGCCCACCGGGACGGCGCCCATCGGGACGCACCGGGTCAGCTGTTGGCGGAGCGGGCGAACGGCTGCAACCGGGCGACCAGCCCACGGACCTCGGCGCCGGCGGCCGCGAGCCGTTCCTCCTTGGTGGCGTCGCTGCTGGCCTCCAGCAGCACGTCGAGCGCGATCAGCCGCTCGGCGACCTCGGTCATCAGGTCGAAGTCCCGCACCCGCTGATGGGCGAGCTCCGACAGCCGCTCGTTCTTTTCGAACAGCTCGACGAAGACGCTGACCTTGGCGCGCAGCAACCACGGATCGAAGGGCTTCGCGATGTAGTCGACCGCACCCACGGCGTACCCGCGAAAGGCGTGATGCGGTTCCCGGTCGATCGCCGTCAGAAAGATGATCGGCGTATCCCTGGTCCGACCCCGCTGCTTGATCCGATGCGCCGTCTCGAAACCATCCATTCCGGGCATCTGAACATCAAGCAGGATCACCGCGAAGTCATCGACGAGCAGCCGCTTGAGCGCCTCCTCGCCGGACGAGGCGGTCACCAGATCCTGGTCCAGCGAGGCGAGAATCGCCTCCAGCGCCATGAGATTGTCGGCACGGTCATCGACCAGCAGGATCTTGCTGCGGGGTCGCTCCGTGGTCGGCCCGCCTTCGCCGTCGACGAAACCGCCGGTCCGCTCGGTCACCCGCCTGCCTCCTCCTTCGCGGTTGCCCTGCCGGCCGGCACGGTCGCCCTGCCGGCCCGTACTGGACGCGGCCACCACACCAGCACGCCCACACCACCATCGCCGACTGCCCGGGTGGACGATGCACCGCCCCACCGATACACGCCCGAATGGGCACCATACGCGATCTGATCAACACAGATGCGCGCGCATCACCCCGAGGAGGTGTTCCAGGTCAACCGGCTTGGTGATGTAGTCCGACGCACCGGCGGTAATGCTCTTCTCGCGATCTCCGGGCATCGCCTTCGCGGTCAGGACGAGGATCGGAAGATCCGCGAACGCCGACATGTCACGGATCATCGACGTCGTCTCGTTGCCGTCCATCCCGGGAAGCATGACGTCCATCAGAACGAGATGCACCGGCCCGGTGTCCTGTTGCAGGGTGCGGATCGCGTCATGGCCGTTGTCGGCGTAGAGGACCCGCATCCCGTACATCTCCAGGGCGCTTGTCAGCGCGAACACGTTACGGACATCGTCGTCCACGACCAGCACCGTCGTGTCGATCAGCGGATCCGGCCCGTCGTGGGCGTCGGCCGGGGCCCGTCCGTCCACATCGGCGGGCTCGGTGAGGAACGGGATGCCCGTGTTCTCGGTCGCTCGCCAGCCGCTACCCGGTTCCGCGGAACCGCCCGCGCTCGTGTCCGAACCCCGCCCCGTCCCGCCGAGGCCGACACCCCCGGCGGAGCCCTTCATGACCCCACCAGCGCCCGACGAGGACCACACGGTGTGCACGCCGCTCGAGCCGCCCGACCCGCCGGCCGCGCCACCCTGACCACCAGCGGCACCCTGACCACCAGCGGCACCCGGGCCGGCCGGGCCGGGGGTGAGCCCGGTGCCGGCGGGAAGCTCCGGCACCGCCACCGCGGGGCGTTCGACCGTGGCCGGCGCCTCGCCGCCCCCGCCGGGCGAGGAGGCCGGCAGCAACTCGCCGATGGCACGGCCCGGCCCACTGTCGGCAGCTCCGACGATCATGAGGACATCGTCAGGCTCACCGGGTGTGACGCCGAACGCCGGCATCTGCGCCAACGGCGCCGACGGCAGGTACAGCGTGAACGTGCTGCCATGGCCGACGACGCTGGAGACCGCGATCGAACCGCCGAGCAGGCGGGCGATCTCCTTGGAGATGGACAGGCCGAGCCCGGTACCGCCGTAGCGACGTGAGGTGGTGCCGTCGGCCTGCTGGAACGCCTCGAAGATCATGCGAAGTTTCTCGGCGGCGATCCCGATCCCGGTGTCGCTGACGGCGAACGACAGGACGGTGCCCGCCGAGCGCAGGTGGCTGGCCAGGTGCGGGGTGTCGGGACGGACGAGGGTGACGTCCAGACGCACCGTGCCGCTGTCGGTGAACTTCACCGAGTTCGACAGCAGGTTCTTGAGCACCTGCTGCAGACGCTGCTCGTCGGTGACGAACTCGTCCGGCACGTTGGCGGCCAGGCTGACCTCGAACGCCAGCCCCTTCTCGTCCGCGACCGGCCCGAAGACGGTGGCGACCGCGTCGCACAGCGCGCCGGTGCGCACCGTGGTGGCGTCCACGTCCATCTTGCCGGCCTCGACCTTCGACAGGTCGAGGATGTCGTTGATCAGGCCGAGCAGTTCCGAACCGGCGGAGTGGATCGTCTCGGCGAAGTCGATCTGCTTCTGGGAGAGGTTGCGGTCGGGGTTGTCGGCGAGCAGCTTGGCGAGGATCAGCAGGCTGTTGAGCGGGGTTCGCAGCTCGTGGCTCATGTTCGCCAGGAACTCGGTCTTGTACTGCGAGGACAGCGCGAGCTGCTCGGCCTTCTCCTCGAGGCCGATCCGGGCGAGCTCGATCTCGCGGTTCTTGTCCTCGAGCAGCGCCGCCTTCTCCTCCAGCTCGTTGTTGGTGCGCTGCAGCTCGACCGACTGCGAACGCAGCTCCTGGGTGAGCCGCTGGGACTGGGCGAGCAGCTCCTCGGTCCGCGCGTTCGCCATGATCGTGTTGAGCACGACGCCGATGGTGTCGACGAGCTGGTCGACCAGGATGAGATGCAGCTCGGAGAACGGTGTGAACGACGCCAGCTCGATCACACCGAGTACCTGGTTCTCGAACACCACCGGGACGACGACGAGGTCACACGGCGGCGCCTCACCGAGCCCGCTGCGGATGTTGAGGTAGCCGGCGGGTACGTGCTCGACCCGAATCCGGTTGCGTTCGAGCGCCGCCTGGCCGATCAGACCCTCGCCGAACAGGAACGTGCCGTCCGAGCGGCGGCGCGGCACCGAACCGTAGCCGGCGACGTAGCGCAGCTTGTCGCCTTCGATGAAGTCCAACAGGTAGACGGTGCCATGCTGGGCGCCGACCGCGGGCGCCATCTCGCTTATGATCATCTGGCAGACCGCGTAGAGGTCGCGCTGGCCCTGCATCTTGCCGCCGATGCGGGCCAGGTTCGACTTCAGCCAGTCCTGCTGCTCGTTGACCTCGGTGGTCTCCCGCAGCCGGGCGATCATCCGGTTGATGTTGTCCTTGAGCTCGGCGACCTCACCCTCGGCCTCCACCGTGATGGACCGGGTCAGGTCACCACGGGTGACGGCGGTGGACACGTCGCCGATGGCACGAAGCTGGATCGTCAGCGTCGTCGCCAGCTGGTTGACGTTGTCGGTGAGGTCCTTCCAGGTGCCGGCGACCCCGGCGACGGTGGCCTGGCCGCCGAGTTTGCCCTCGACACCGACCTCCCAGCCGACCCGGGTGATCTCCGCGGCGAACGAGGAGAGCTGGTCGACCATCGTGTTGACGGTGTCCTTGAGCTCGGCGATCTCACCCTGCGCCGACACGGTGATCTTCTGCGACAGGTCGCCGCGGGCCACCGCCGTCGTCACCAGGGCGATGTTGCGGACCTGGCTGGTCAGGTTGCCCGCCATCGAGTTCACCGACTCGGTCAGGTCACGCCACACCCCGGACACCCCACGCACGTGCGCCTGCCCGCCGAGCGCCCCCTCCGTGCCGACCTCGCGGGCCACCCGGGTCACCTCGTCCGCGAACGACGACAGCTGGTCGACCATCGTGTTCAGGGTGTCCTTGAGTTCGAGGATCTCGCCCTGCGCGGTGACGGTGATCTTCTGCGACAGGTCGCCGCGGGCCACCGCCGTGGCCACCAGGGCGATGTTGCGGACCTGGCTGGTCAGGTTGCCCGCCATCGAGTTCACCGACTCGGTCAGGTCACGCCACACCCCGGACACCCCACGCACGTGCGCCTGCCCGCCCAGGTTGCCCTCGGTGCCCACCTCCCAGGCCACCCGGGTCACCTCGTCCGCGAACGACGACAGCTGGTCGACCATCGTGTTCAGCGTGTGCGCGAGGCCGGCGACCTCACCGCGGGCGTCGACGGTGATCTGCCTGGTCAGGTCGCCGCGGGCCACCGCCGCCGCCACCTCGGCGATGCTGCGCACCTGGGTGGTCAGATTGCCGGCCATCACGTTGACCGAATCGGTGAGGTCCCGCCAGACCCCGGAGACCCCCTTGACCTGGGCCTGGCCGCCGAGCTTGCCCTCGGTGCCGACCTCCTTGGCCATCCGGGTGACCTCGTCGGCGAACGCCGAGAGCTGGTCGACCATCGTGTTGACGGTCGACTTGAGCTCGTGGATCTCACCCCGCGCGTCCACGGTGATCTTCTGGGACAGGTCGCCCTGGGCCACCGCCGTGGTCACCTGGGCGATGTTGCGGACCTGGCTGGTCAGGTTGCCCGCCATCGAGTTCACCGACTCGGTCAGGTCCGCCCAGACCCCGGAGACCCCCTTGACCTTCGCCTGTCCGCCCAGGTTGCCCTCGGTGCCCACCTCGCGGGCCACCCGGGTCACCTCGTCCGCGAACGAGGACAGCTGGTCCACCATCGTGTTCACGGTGGTACCGATCCGCAGGAACTCGCCGCGCACCGGCTGGCCGGCGATCTCCAGCGCCATATGCTGGGACAGGTCGCCCTCGGCCACCGCGGCGATGACCCGGGCGACCTCGTGCGTCGGCCGGGCCAGGTCGTCGATGAGGGAGTTGACCGCCTGCGTCATGTCCGACCAGCCACCCGGGCTGCCCAGATCCTCCATCCGCAGGGTGAGCCGCCCGTCCCGGCGGATGACCTTGCTGACCCGGGCCAGTTCGCGCGCGTGGCGCTCCTGCAGCGCCGCCAGTTCGTCGAACCGTCGCAGCACCTCACCCGCCACACCGCCCTGGGCCGCACCCGGCACCGAGAGCCGGGTGGAGAAGTCGCCCTCGCCCAGCCTGGTCAGCCCGACCAGCAGATCGGCGATCAGATCGTCCGACGACGGCCGGGCCACCCCGACATCCCCACCGACCTGGGGTGCATGCGGGTCGTGTGGTGCATGGGGGACGATGGTCGCGGTAACGTCGCGGCCGGACGAGGCACCACCGGCACCAACGGCACCGGCACCAACGAACAAGGCGTCGGCGCTCGACACGGCAGGATCGGCACTGGGGGCGGGCGCATCGGCGGGCACAGCAGAGTCGCGGCGGGCCGGGGACTGGTCGTCGTCAGTGGCACTCATCGGTCTCCTAGCTGAGCTCGGTCGGCACGATCGTCTCGGACGACAGGCCGGGCGGAGCTGCCCGGACCAGGGGGCGATCTCCATGGGGCACCGACGTGGCGGACGTCGGTGGACAGGTGACACCAGCCGCCAGTATCCGCCTCACGACGGACAACGCAGGAGAGACTAAGCGACATGACTGGCGCAGGAGGGGGTCCGGCGACGTCGACGCATGCCATCACGCTGCCGCCCACGCCCGACTCCCCTCGGTCCGCGCGACGGTTCGTACTCGAAACCCTACGCGGACGTCTCGACGATGATCTGCTGGATTCCGCACTACTGCTCGTGACGGAACTGGTCACCAACGTCGTGGTGCACGCGGGCACCGCCGCCACCGTCGACGTGCGCCCACAGGGCCCCGGCGTGCGCATCGGCGTCGCGGACCGCCATCCCGTACGCATCGGGATGTCCCGGGTCAAGAAGGTCGAGGTGCCCCGGCCGCCGTCCGCGTTCGCCGAGGAGGCCGACTTCGGCATCGACGGGCTCCGTGAGGACGGCCGTGGCCTCGCCCTCGTGGACGCGTTGGCCACCAGTTGGGGCACCGAGCACGGCCGTGGCGGCAAGACCGTCTGGTTCCTGCTCACACCCCCCGACGTCCCCTCCACCTCCGTCGGGACCACCTCCGTCGAGACCCTCTCCGTCGACCTGACGGACGAGGATGCCGGCCCCGGCCACACCGGCGGTGACGGCACCTACAGCGGCGGCACCGGCGGTGACGGCACCGAGGTGGCCGTCGTGGTGCCGGCGCAGGCCCGGCCGCCACGGCTGATCGCCCGCGACACCGCCCGCGCGCTCACCGCCGAAGGTGAGGTGAACGAACTGCTGGCGCAGCTCGTCGACGCGCTCGCGGTCAACGCCGGTGAGGTCCGCCGGCCCGGGCGCGACGGTGGACGGGTCGAGGTCGTGGCGACCCTCGGTGCCCTCGGCGAGGACATCGACGCCCTCGCCTTCCCACTCGACCCCACCCAGAGCAGCCTCGGTGAACTGCTGCTGTGGCCGGAGTCGACGGTGGGCCTCACCCACGGTGACGTCGAACGGGTGCGGTTGGCCACCCGCTGGATGGCCCTGGCCCTCGGCGGTGGCGACATGCGCCGAGCCGAGGAACGTCGCATCGGCATGCTGTCGTTTCTCGCCGAGGCGTCCGACCTGCTCGCCGGCAGCCTCGACATCGGCCACTCGATGGCCCTGCTGGCACGGCTGCCCGTCCCGCGCCTCGCCCAGTGGTGCACCGTCTACCTTCATCGGGAGAACGCCGATCCGACGCTGTGGCAGGCCACCCACGCCGAGGAGAGCATGGAGAGCGCGCTCGCCGACGCGGCCGCGGACCCGACCGGCCCGCTGATGGCCGCGGTGCGTGGCGCCAGCGGAGACCGGGCCCGTTCCCTGGCCGCGTTCGGCGGTCCGGCACTCGTCATGGTGCTGCGGGCCCGCCGTCGGGTACTCGGCGTGCTGGCCCTGGGCCGTCCCGAAGGCAACGCGTTCGCCGCCGACGAGATCGACCTGCTCGCCGACCTCGCCCGCCGGGCCGCGTTCGCCATCGACAACGCCCGGCTCTACAGCCGGCAGGTGGAACTCGCCGGCACCTTGCAGGCCGGCCTGCGTCCGCCCGAGCTGCCCGAGATCACCGGCCTCGACCTCGGCTCCGCCTACGGCGCCGCGCAGTCCGCCGGCCTCGACGTCGGCGGTGACTTCTTCGACCTGCTGTGGGGCCCGCTCGGTTGGACGATCGCGATCGGTGACGTCTGCGGCAAGGGCGCCGAGGCCGCCACCGTCACCGGGGTGGCCCGCGCCGTGCTGCGGCTGCTCACCGGTCGCGGCACCGACCTCGGTGAGGTCCTGCTCGAACTGAACCGGACGCTGCGTGACGCCGCCGCGGCCCACCCGAACGGTCAGGGACGCTTCTGCACGCTGGCCGCGGCCTCCGTGCTCGGCCCCGTGCTGTCCGAACCGGACCCGTCCGTGAGCGGCACCGGGGCGGCGGGCGTGCGGCTACGGCTCTTCCTCGCCGGGCACCCGCAGCCGGTCGTGCTGCGCGCCGACGGGCAGGCCGTGCTCGTCGGCCGACCCGGGACACTGCTGGGCGTGCTCGACGACGACGAGGTGGCCTTCCCCGCCATTGATGTCACGCTGCGTCCCGGTGAGGCGTTGATCTTCTACACCGACGGTGTCATCGAGGCCCGGGCCGGCAACGAACTACTCGGTGAGGACCGGTTGCTGGCCGCCGTCGGCGACTGCGCCGGACTGTCCGCGCAGGGCATCGCCGACCGGGTCCGCACCGCCGCCGAACGCTTCGCCGGTGGCAACCTGCGCGACGACGTCGCGATCCTCGTCGCCCGCGTACCCGAGTAAACCCCCGGTGGCGATCCCCCGGTGCCCGACATCCGCCCAGGTCAACAGGCCTGAACCGGGTTGGATGCCCGCCTGGCATCGGGTTAATCGGCGCGATCCGGATACCGACGCTTCAATCCGGCCCGGGCGGGTACACCAGACCTCGATGTCCTCGTTGTTCAGGCTTGGTGGTCGATGAGCGCGTCTTCGGTTCCGATGGACGTGGTGCGGCAGGCGACGACGCGATGCCCGCCCGCAACCCATATTCTCGCCGAACTGCCGTACCTTCCCTCGGCCGTTCCGCAGGCTCGGCATGTCCTGCGGGAGGGCATGCGGCTGGCCTCCATCCCGGAGGACGTCGGCAGCACCGCTGAGCTGCTCGTGAGCGAGCTGGTGACCAACGCCGTCAAGTACGGCGAGCCACCGCTGTGGCTGTTCATCGAGATGCGACCCGGTCTCATCCACGCCTCGGTGTCGGACACGTCCACCGTGCTGCCGCAGCGCCGCACCGCCGACGCCGACGCCGAGGGCGGCCGTGGCCTGCTCGTCCTCGACGCCCTGGCCGGCAGCTGGGGAACCGTGGCCGCGGAGTCCGGCAAGTACCTCTGGTTCGACCTGCCGGTGCCCCCGCTCAGCCCCGACGCGAGCACCACCGACGCGACGACCGCAGACTCGACGACCGCAGACTCGACCACCCCCGACCCGACCGCGCGGGCCCAGGATTCGTCCGACCGATCCGACCCGCCGGCCGCCCCGCGGGAGGGCACCACCCCGCCCCAGGGCGCCACCGCGCCGGACGACACCCCCGCGCCGGACGACACCAGCTCCCGGGACGACACCGGCTCGCTGCCTGACCAGGTGGTGCCGCCCGCGACTACGCCGAGGTCGGCGCCCGCGCCGGGCGCCACCGAGTATCCCCTCGGCGGCGCGCGCCCCGGTGGCGCGCCGCCCGTCTCCGCCGCCGGGAGCCCGGCCGCCGCGGGCACGATCGCGGCGCCCAGCCGACCACCCGCGTCCTTCTCGTCATCCCGCTCGACCCTGTTCACCATGGGTCGGCTGAGCGACCCGGCCCGGTCGCTGACCGCGCGGCCCCACCCCGGCTCCGATCCCCGCGGCGCCCAGGCCCGCCCCGGTCGGGAGTCCCGGCTGGCCCGCGACTCCCAGCCGGGCCACGGCGGCCGGGACAGCCGCGATATCCGAGATGTCCGGGACAGTCGCGATGTCCGGGACGGCCGGGACAAGACGACCGAGGCCGATCCGACGATCGTCACCCGGCTGCTCTGAGGTCCGCCGCGGTGCCGGCCGAGCGCGCACGTCCGCCGGCGGGCCGCGCCCGACGCGGCGACCAGCCCACCTGACGATCATTCGCCCGACCTGACGATCACGGGCCACGGCGGTCATCCGGCCGGCGGCTCGAAGGACCATCGGTGCGCGGCGCGCGGCAAACCGCGCCTTTGGCCTGCGGGTATACTTGCGCTCCAGGTTGGAAGTCGCGAGATCCGGTGGGATTTATAGCCAGCAGAAAGCCATGTCAGCGGAATTATAACTGTCGACCGATCACCTCAACAACGGCTGGACGTGCGGGTCGGTGCGGCCGACTCCCCCGACAAGGACTGTTACATGGCGCAGAACGACACCACCGACGTCTTCGAACCGTCCGTGGACAACGAGGCCACGCTCAAGCTCTGGCAGGATCGGCACTCCTTCGAGGTGGCCGACCTTCTGCCCGCGGACGACGACAAGCGGCGGCGTTATGTCGTGAGCATGTTCCCCTATCCTTCCGGGGACCTGCACATGGGCCACGCCGAGGTGTACAGCATCAGCGACGCGATCGCCCGGTTCGAGCGTCTGCGCGGCGGTGCCGTTGTCCATCCCATCGGCTGGGACTCGTTCGGCCTTCCCGCGGAGAACGCGGCGCTGCGCCGAAACCTGGATCCGGCCGAGTGGACGTACCAGAACATCGAGGTGCAGGCGGAGTCGTTCAAGCGGCTCGGTATTTCCTTCGACTGGCGCACCCGGCTGCACACCTCCGACCCCGAGTACTACCGCTGGAACCAGTGGATTTTCCTGCGGATGTTCGAGAAGGGCCTCGCCTATCGCAAGGCGGCCCCGGTGAACTGGTGCCCGACGGACAAGACCGTGCTCGCCAACGAGCAGGTCATCCAGGGTAAATGTGAGCGGTGCGGCACCGAGGTCATCAAGCGGAAACTCACCCAGTGGTTCTTCCGCATCTCCGACTACGCCCAGCGTCTGTTGGACGACATGGCCCAGCTCGCCGGCAACTGGCCGGACGACGTCCTGGCGATGCAGCGGAACTGGATCGGCCGTTCGGTCGGCGCCCACATCGACTTCGCCGTCGACGGCCGCGCCGAGCCCGTCCGGGTCTTCAGCACACGTCCTGACACGTTGTACGGGGCGACGTTCTTCGTCGTGGCCGCGGATTCACCGCTGGCCGACGAGCTGTGCGCGCCGGAGCAGGCCGCCGCGCTCGCCGACTACCAGGCACGCACCCGCGCCACACCGGAGCTGGAGCGGCTGGCCACAGACCGGCCGATGACCGGCGTCTCCCTCGGCCGGACCGCCCGCAATCCGCTGACCGGCGACGCGGTGCCGATCTACGCGTCCGACTACGTGCTGGCCGAGTACGGCACCGGCGCCGTGATGGCGGTACCCGCGCACGACCAGCGTGACCTCAACTTCGCGCGGACGCTCGGGCTGCCCGTGCGGGTCGTCGTCGCCACCGACGAGCCGGACCCGGCCACGACCGGCGTCGCGACCTCGGGCGACGGTCGGCTGGTGAACTCCGGTCCGCTGGACGGGCTGACCGTGCCGGCGGCGAAGGCCGCGGTCATCGCGGATCTCGAGGCCCGCGGCGCGGGCACCGCCGCGGTGACGTTCCGCGTGCGCGACTGGCTCATCTCCCGGCAGCGTTACTGGGGCACCCCCATTCCGATCATTCACTGCGAATCCTGCGGTGAGGTTGCGGTGCCCGATGACCAGCTGCCGGTCCGGCTGCCGACCACCGGCTATGAGCTGCGTTCCCAGGACGGCAGTTCGCCGTTGCAGTCCGCGACGCAGTGGCTGAAGGTCACCTGCCCCACCTGTGGCGCGCCGGCCACGCGGGACACCGACACGATGGACACGTTCGTCGACTCGTCCTGGTATTTCCTGCGTTTCCCGAACCCGACCTACACCGACGGCCCGTTCGACCCGGCCGGGGTCCGCGCCTGGCTGCCGGTGGACGAGTACGTCGGCGGCAAGGAACATGCCACCGGCCATCTCTTCTACGCCCGTTTCATGACCAAGGTGCTGCACGACCTGGGTTATCTGCCGTTCACCGAGCCGTTCACCCGCCTGACCAACCAGGGTCAGGTCATCATGAACGGCAAGGCGATGAGCAAGAGCCTGGGGAACCTGGTCAACCTGCAGGACCAGCTCGCCCAGTACGGGCCGGACGCGGTCCGGATCACCATGCTGTTCGCGAGCCCCCCCGAGGAGGACATCGACTGGGCCGATGTGTCCCCGGGCGGTTCCACCAAATGGCTCAACCGGGTGCTGCGGCTCGTGCACGACATAGGTAAGCCCACCACGGATGGTTCCGCCCCGGAAGCTCCCGCGGGCGGCGGGTCGGACACCGGTGATCCGGCGGTCCGCAAGCAGGTGCATGCGCTGATCGCCGCGGTGACGCAGGCGATGGAGGGCAAGCGGATCAACGTGGCGATCGCCCGGCTGATGGAGCTGACGACGGCGGTGAAGAAGGCCCACGACGCACGTGCGACCCCGGATGCCGCCGTGCGCGAGGGAGCGTCCTCGCTCGTGCGGATGCTGTCCGTCGTCGCGCCGTTCACCGCCGAGGAGGCCTGGTCGCTGCTGGGGAACCAGCCGTCGGTCACCGACGCCGGCTGGCCCTCGTTCGATCCGACGCTGCTCGTCGAGGAGACCGTGACCTGTGTCATTCAGGTCAACGGAAAGGTCCGGGACCGGATCGAGGTGCCGACGGCGGTGACCGAGGACGAACTGCGTGACCTCGCCCTCGACGCGCCGAAGATCCGCGGGCTGCTGGCCGGCGCCGAGGTCCGCAAGATGATCATTCGGGTGCCGCGGGTCGTGAACCTGGTGCTCTGATCGCCGTGTCCCCGCCCGGGTCGTCCCCGCTCGTCTCGTCCGCCGGTGCGAGCGCGAGGACGACCCGGCGGGGCCGGGCATGCCCCAGGAACTCGGTGAGGGCGAACTCGTATCCGTAGGCGCCGGCCATCGGGAAGACGACGACGTCACCGGGACGCACCGAGTCGACCGTGATGTCGCGGGCCAGCGTGTCCTCCGGGGTGCACAGCTCCCCGACCACCGTCACCGCACGCGGCGCCGACGGCACCGGCGCCGCCGCGGTGCCGCCGCGGCGCACCACGGCGAAGTTGTGCACGATCTCCCAGGAGATCGGCAGCGCGAAGTGGTGGATGCCACCGCGCAGCACGACGAAGTCGGTGCCGTAGGAGTGCTTCACATCGATCACCTCGGCGGTGTACCAGCCGCAGTCGGCGACGAGCAGCCGGCCCGGCTCGAAGATCACACGCACGTCGGCGGGGATCCTCAGACGGCCCAGCCCCTCCCCGAACCGGGCCAGGGCGAAGGGGCGTTCGCCCCGGCGATCGGGCTCGAACGGCACCCCGAAGCCACCCCCCACGTCGACCACACGCAGTTCCATCCGGGCGGTCCGGGCCGTGCGGATGGCGAAGTCGAGGCACCAGCGGACATAGTCCAGGTGGGCCAGCGCATCGAGGTTCGCGGCCACCGCGTGGACGTGGAAGCCGGCCACGTCCAGATGGGGCAGGCGCCCCGCCAGTTCGAGGACGGCGGGCACCTCCGGTTCCGGGATGCCGAACGCGCTCGGCCGTCCGCCCATCCGCAGCGACCCGGTGAGGTGCACCTGCCGGGGATTGACCCGCAGCGCCACGGTGACCCGCCGGCCGAGGCGGGCCGCGAGGTCCTCCAGCCGGCGCAGCTCACCCGCGCTCTCCACGTTGATCACGGCGTCCACGTGCTGGGCCGCATCCGGTAGCTCGGCCAGCGCGGTCAGCAGGGCGGCCGACTTGGCCGGGCCCGAACTGACCAGTCGCCGCCGGCTGGAGGCCACCCCGGGTCGCCTCGATCCCACCCGGTCAACGGCCGCACGCCCAGCGGCCGCCCGGTCGAAGGCCGCCAGGGCGTGGCGCACCTCGCTGGTCGACGAGACCTCGAAACCGTGGATTCCCAGGCCCGGCTGACCCGACGTGGCCGGTTCGGCCCGCCGCGGGCCGGCCAGCAGGGCGTCGAGAACCGGCGGGAATCCGTTCGCCTTGATCGCGTAGCAGATCTCGGCCCAGTCCGGCAGGCACTCCCGCAGGGCCGCGGCATTACCGGCCGCGACCGCCGGGTCATACAGATAGGCGCTGCTGGCGGCCGTGCCGGCCCGGCCCTGGCGCACCGCGTCCAGCACCGTGCTGGGCAGGCTGTGCGCCGCCAGGGCGGGCAGTCCGGCGGCCGACGGCGGCAGTTCCATCCGTGCGCTCCTCTCCGCGGCTCGGGACCGTGTCCGGTGGGCTTCGCGTCGCACGACAACCGATGGGTCCCGGGTCTGGGCCGCAGCCTGCCCCCTGCGGACCATCCATCGGGGCGATACGCTGAAATAGCGCGCAAACGAACATCGCTTCCCGCCAATCCGCACGGATTGGTCACCGCGGGCATCCGGAGTGGTCCCACCGGATCACCGGATCACCGCATCCGCGCATCACCACTGTCAGATTGCGGCCGCAACTGGATCACACGCCCAACACCGACGGATTCGGTGCGTCCGTCCCCGGTGACCACCCACACGCATGAGACTGACCGCACACTTCCCGGCCGGCGGCGTGCTCCACCACCTCGTGGAGCGTTTGCGCGACGAGGTGGGGTATGCAGGCGGACTATGGGCTGATCGCCGCCCAGCGGTGGCCGCGCCAAGCACGACCGAACCTGCCGTCGCCGACGCGCGTCACACCATTCTCCGATAAGTTAGGTTAGGCTTCCCTCAAACAGGTCCGCTCAAAAGGGAGTCGCCCCCTTGACGATTTCCGCTCACAGCGGCACAAATGCCGGCTCTTCCGTTCCGGCGGTCGATGCGGCCGCGATCCTTACGCGCCAGCGCAGCCGAGAGTCCGCTGCTCGCACCTATGCACGCACCCTCCCGATCGTCCCGGTCCGGGCGGAAGGCGCGATCATCCATGGCGCGGACGGGCGGCGCTATCTGGACTGCCTGTCCGGCGCCGGCACGCTGGCGCTGGGTCACAACCATCCGGATGTCATCCAGGCGATCAGCGAGACGCTCGCCAGCGGCGCCCCCCTGCACACCCTGGACCTGGCCACCCCGGAGAAGGACGCCTTCGTCGAGGAGCTGCGGGCCAGCCTGCCGGCGGGCCTCGGTCCGGACGCGAAGCTGCACTTCTGCGGCCCGAGCGGCTCCGACGCGGTGGAAGCGGCGATCAAGCTCGCCCAGACCGCGACCGGCAACCAGACCCTGCTGGCCTTCACCGGCGGCTACCACGGCATGACCGCGGGGGCGCTCGCGGTCACGGGCAACGTCGCGGTGAAGAATCCGCTGCCCGCGTCGGGGTCGGTGGTCCGCCTGCCGTTCCCGCACCCCTACCGCTGCCCGTTCGGGGTGGGCGAGGCCAGTGATCGCAACACCGGTCCGGGCGGTGCCCAGCTGTCCATCAGCTACATCGAACGACTGCTGGATGACCCGCTCGGGGGGGTCACCAGTCCGGCCGCCCTGGTCGTCGAACCCGTCCAAGGCGAGGGGGGGGTGGTGCCGGCACCGGACGAGTGGCTCACGGCGGTCCGCGAGATCACCCGGCGGCGCGGCATCCCGATGATCGTCGACGAGGTGCAGACCGGAGTGGCCCGAACGGGCCGGTTCTGGGCTGTCGAACACAGCGGGATCACCCCCGACATCCTGGTGATGTCCAAGGCGATCGGCGGCGGCCAGCCCCTCGCGGTGATCGCCTACCGGGCGGAGCTGGATGTCTGGCTGCCCGGGGCGCACACCGGCACCTTCCGCGGTAACCAGCTCGCCATGGCCGCGGGGCGCGCCACCCTGCGTCGGGTCCGGCTCGACGGGCTGGACGACCGCTGCGCGCGCCTCGGTGCGCGGATGCTGGCCGGGCTCGCCGAGATCGCCCATGGGCGCCCGCAGATCGGCCATGTGCGCGGCCGCGGGCTCATGCTCGGCGCCGAGATCGTCGACCCGAGCGGCGAACCGGACAGCGCCGGCGCGTATCCGGCCGACCCTCGGCTGGCCGCCCTGATCCGGGCGGAGAGCCTGCACCGAGGCCTGATCATCGAGCTCGGCGGCCGGCACTCGGCGGTGATCCGCCTGCTACCACCCCTGATCATCACCGAGGCGCAGATCGAACGGGCCCTGGCCATGCTGGCCGACGCGGTCGACGCCGCGGTGCGCCGACTCGGCTCGACGCCGGCCACACCGGCCGCCCCCGGCCCGCCCGGTCTGCCCGGATCGGGCCCGGGGCGGCGCCTGCACGCCGGCTGCGGATCACGGGAGAGACCGGACACCGGCCGCGAGGCCACATGAGTAGTCCAGCCGGGCCCCCGCTGGTACTCGCCGAACTCGTCACTCTGTGTCTGGCCGCGCTGGACGACGGGCAACGCCGACGAGGCGGCCCGCTGCCCGCCGGTGGGCCCGCGCGGGTGCGGGCCGACATCCTCGCGGCGCTGGGCGCCTCCCCCGAGGGGACCAGCGACCCGACGGAACCGACGGAACCGACGGAGCCGACGGAGCCGACGGAGCCGTCCGGGCTGTTGACCGCGGACGGGATCGGCGCCGCGGCGGCGCTGACCGACCTGGTCACCGCGCTTGCCGCGGGCAGCGTGGCACCGGCGGATCCCTGGTGCGCCGCCCATCTGCACTGCCCACCGCTGCCGGTGGCCGTGGCCGCGGACCTCGCGGTCAGCGCGCTCAATCCCTCCCTGGACTCCTGGGATCAGGCGCCGGCGGCGACGACGGTGGAGACCGAGGTCGTCGCCGCCCTCGCGACGCTGGTCGGCTTCGATCCCCGGCGGGCCACCGGCACGATCACCACCGGCGGCAGCGAGTCCAACCTGCTGGGCCTGCTGCTGGCCCGGGACGCGGCCTTGGGCCGCGCGGCGCACCACGACCGACGTGCGCCGCGGGTGTTCCGCTCGAGTGCCGCGCACCTGTCGGTGGACCGGGCCGCCGCCGTGCTCGGCCTGCCCGACCCGGGGGTCGTCGAGATTCCCACCGACGAGCACGACCGGATGCGGGTCGACCTGTTGCGTCAGGCGCTGGCCGAACACGAGGGGCCGGCCGTGGTGGTCGCCACGGCCGGCACCACCGACGCCGGCGCGATCGACCCCCTGCCCCAGATCGCGGCGGCGCTCGCGGAGCACCGCCGTAGGCCCTGGGCCACCGGCGGGCCGGCGGCGGCGCATCGCCCGGACGTGCCCCCCGTCGATCCCACCACCCGCGGCTGGCTGCACGTCGACGCGGCCTACGGCGGCGGGGCGTTGTTCTCCACGCGCCTGGCCGGGCTGCTGACCGGCCTCACCGAGGCCGACTCGGTCGCGCTGGACCTGCACAAGTGGGGGTGGCAGCCGGCGCCGGCCGGGGTGTTCCTCACCCCCCGTCCGGACGGCTGGCCCAGCCTGCGGGCCGCCCACGCGGACTACCTGCGGGCGGACGACGACGAGGCGGCGGGCTACCCGAGCCTGCTCGACCGTTCACTGCGCACCACCCGGCGACCCGACAGCTTCCCGATCGCCGTGACCCTGCGCGCGCTCGGCCGTCGCGGTCTGGGCAGCCGGGTGGACGCCTGCCACGAGCTCGCGCTGCACGCGCAGCGGCAGGTGGCCGCCGATCCGCGGCTGGAACTCGCCTTCCCCGTCACGCTGAGCACCGTCGTCTTTCGCTACCGCCCGACCGGCCCGGGCGATCCGGACGAGGTGAACGCGCGGATCCGGCGCCGGCTGCTCCATGACGGTCGGGCCGTCATCGGCCGCACCCGGACCGGGCCGCGACGATCGGTCCAGCTCAAGCTCACCCTGCTCAACCCGGCTGCCACCCAGGCGGATGTGACGGCGCTGCTGCGCCTGATCGCCACGACCGGTGATCTGCTGGCCCAACCGGGCCAGGCCACGGACGAGGAGCCGCCCCCCAGGAGAACCGCGCCGTGAGCCACCAGGCCGGAGCGGACGTGGGCACGGGTGCGGATGGCGCGCTCGGTGGACAGCCGAACGTGGCTGTCGTCGCCGCCGACATCACCGCGGAGACCCTGCTGCGCTGCTGGCTGCGGGAAAGCGATCTCCTGCCGGCGGCCAGGACCGACTCGGACACCGTCTGGGTGCCGCTGCTGGCCTCGGGGCTGCGCGTGCGCCTTCGACTGACCTATCGCTCACCGACCGGCTGGCACCGCTTCGACCAGCCCGAACTGGTCGGTGCGGACGGGACCTCGGCCGGACCGATCAGCGCCGGCCTGCTCGCGGCGCTGATCGTCGAGGAGATCACCGGCGAGCGGGGCCCGTCGACGGCGAGCCTGACCGCCCTGCAACGCATCACCGAGGCGACCGCCCGGATCGCCGGCCATCTCCAGGCCCGCCGCGCATCCCCGCACCCGGCGTCGGCCCTGCCCGCACCGGCCCTGGCAGCGTCGGCGTCGGCCCTGCCGGTCCGCCAAGCGCCCTTTCTGGTCGCGGAGCAGGCATCCCTCACCGGACATCCGTTCCACCCGGCGGCGCAGAGCCGCCACGGCGCCTCCGACGAGGCGATCGCCCGCTACTCCCCCGAACGGGGGGGCTCGTTCGCCCTGCACTGGTTCGCCGCGCACCCCACCGTTCTGGCCATGTCCGGTGCCGCCCCCCACACGGACCTGATCCGGCTGCTCACCGACCTGTACGACGGCGGCCCACCGCCGGCTGGGTTCGTGCCGATCCCGGCGCACCCCTGGCAGGCCCGGGAGCTGCTTTCCGACCCGGCCGGGCCGGTCGGCGCGCTGCTCGCGGACGGCCGGCTGGTCGACCTCGGCGTCGCCGGTGCCGCCTGGCACGCCACCACCTCGGTGCGGTCGGTCTGGCGGCCGGACCGCGCGGTGATGCTGAAACTGTCGTTGGGCCTGCGCATCACCAACTCCCGGCGGGTCCTGCTGCGTGACGAGCTGCGCCTGGCCGAGACGATCACCCGGCTGGTCGACGCCGGGCTCGGCGCCGCCCTCGCCGCCCGGCATCCCGCCTTCCATCTGATCGGGGAGCCGCACTGGGTCGCCGTCGACGCACCGGGCCTGGAGACGGCCCTGCGGACCAATCCGTTCGGGCCCGCCGATCGGGCGGTGTGCCTGTCCGCCCTGCTCACCATCCGGCCCGATCGGGCGGTGGACGGCCTCGGCCGGGCCCGCGCCGCGATGCTTCCCGCACTGCTGATCGCCCGCCACACCCGCCACACCGAGTCGCTCGGGAGCCTCGCCGAGGCGTGGTTCGACCGGTACCTGGCCGTCCTGGTGACCCCCGTGCTGGACCTCTACCTGCACCACGGGGTCGGGATCGAGGCGCATCTGCAGAACACCCTGGTCAGCCTGGACGACGATGGCTGGCCGGTGGCCGGCTGGTACCGCGACAGCCAGGGCTACTACATCGGCGAGTCGGCCGTCGAGACCACGCGCCGTCTGCTCCCGGGCTTCGCCACCGGGCTCGACGTGGTGTTCCCGGACACGCTGATCATCGATCGGATCATCTACTACCTGTTCGTGAACAACGTGTTCGCGGTCGTCGGCGCGCTGGGAGCGGCCGGTGTCGCCGACGAACACCGCCTCCTTGGCCGGGTCCGCGCGCTGCTCACGCGGCTGGACCGCACCGCCCGCACGGGCCAGGCTGACCACCGCCCGCCGCGAGCTCGTCGCCGGCTGCTGTCGGCTCTGCTCGGCGCCACCACGTTGCCCAGCAAGGGCAATCTGCGGACCCTGGTCGACGGACGTGACGAACTGATCGGGCCGGTGACCACCCAGTCGGTCTACGTGCAGATTCCGAATCCGCTGTTGGAGGGCGCCCCGTGAGATCCCCCGTTGCGACCGCCGGCGGTGACCGGAGCGTGCCGGCCAGCGAGCCGGCCGGGTCCGGTCCGTCCCGGCCGCAGGACACCGTCTACGACGTCGTCGGGATCGGGCTCGGTCCGTTCAACCTGTCGCTGGCCGCGCTCGCCGACGGCCTGCCCGCCGTGCGGTCCGTTTTTGTCGACCAGGCGCCGGCCTTCAGCTGGCATCCGGGGCTGCTGCTGGACGGCACCACGTTGCAGGTGCCGTTCCTGGCCGATCTGGTCACACTCATCGATCCGACCAGCCGGTGGTCGTTCCTGTCCTACCTGCGGGCCCACGACCGGCTGTTTCGCTTCTACTTCTACGAACGCTTCCACATTCCGCGGCGGGAGTACGACGCCTACTGCCGCTGGGTCGCCCGCGGTCTGCCCTCGACGCACTTCGGTGTCCGGGCCGAGGCCGTCCACTGGGACGCCACCGCCGGCCTGTTCCGGGTCACGCTGCGCCGCAGCGGTTCCCCCCAGGATGGGGACGCGTCCCCCGAACCGACCAGGGCCTGGTCCGCTCGGGTGATCCACGCCCGGAATCTGGTCCTCGGCATCGGCACCGAACCGGCCGTTCCGGCCGCCTTCACCGGTGTCTCCCCCGATCGGGCCTTCCACAGCGCGCACTACCGGCAGCGCCGGGCGGAACTGGCCGACCGGCCCCGGATCACCGTGGTCGGATCGGGCCAGTCGGGGGCGGAGATCGTCGCCGACCTGCTGCGTGGCCCCGCGCCGGCGGGCCGTCATCTGACCTGGGTGACCCGCACCCCCGCCTTCGCCCCGATGGAGTACTCCAAGCTCGGACTCGAACAGTTCACCCCCGACCACGTGCGCTACTTCCATGGTCTGGCCCAGCACCGCAAGGACGCCCTCGTGCCGGCGCAGTGGCAGCTGCACAAGGCGATCGACACGGACACGATCGCGCAGATCTACGACCTGCTCTACGAGCGCACCATCGACGGCGGCGAGCCTGGGGCCACGCTGCTGCCGGGTGTCACGGTCGAGACGGCGAGCCAGTGCCACGAGCGCGACGAGATCACCCTCGCCTGCCGCCATCGGGAGCAGGACGTCCCCTTCGCGCTGGCCGCGGACGCCGTCGTGCTGGCCACCGGGTACGCCGCCCGTCGCCCCAGCCTGCTGGGTCCGATCGCGGGCCTGCTCGAGCTCGACGCCAACGGGCGGTTCGTGGTCGACGACCGCTATCGCGTGGCGACCACCTCCGAGGTCACCGGACGCATCTACGTCCAGAACGCCGAGCTGCACACCCATGGGGTCGGCGCCCCCGATCTGGGTCTCGGTGCGTGGCGATCCGCCGTGATCCTCGACGACCTGACCGGTGGGCGCGCCCACCGGCTCCCGCCGCCCAACGCGTTCACCACCTTCGGCGCCCCGCCGCCCGCGCCACCGCCAGCGGCCACCCACCCCGGCACCGGCGCTGCCCCCGCCACCGCCACCGACACCGACACCGCGGCCAGCATCCGGACCGCCGACGTCCCAGGTGCCACCCGGCCCGATCCGGGGATCCTCGATCGGGTACGACCGTGACGGGCCCGGTCGAGTGCCCTCCGACGTCCGCGGGCGAGACCGCCGCGCGCTGGCGGCAGGCCGGCCGGGCCCTGCTGGTCCGACTTCTCGCCGAGCTGGCCTACGAGGAGCTGATCGCCCCCCTGGCCGAACCGGAGATCGGGCCAGCGGCCGGCCGGTCGGGCCGGGTGACGAGCCCCCCGGACATCCGACCGGCGGATGCCGCGATCGGGCGGGGTCCGGTGCGGGCCTACCGGGTGCCGACCGCCCACGCCGACTACCGCTTCCAGGCCCGGCGCGGAACGTTCGGTTCCTGGTGGATCGAATCCGCCAGCGTGGCGCGGACTCCCACCGCCGGCGCGGACCAGGCCGCGGACGATCCGGTGATGTTCCTGCGGGAGGCGCAGTCCCTGCTCGGCTGGTCCGATCCCGTCCTCGCCGATGTCATCCGGGACCTGCTCGCGACCCAGGCCGCCGATGCGCGGCTGCTGGCCGGCGCACGGCCCGCGGCGCGGCTCGCGGACCTGTCCCTCACCGCCCTCGAGGGATGTCAGAGCGGCCACCCCTGCCTGGTCGCGAACAAGGGGCGCATCGGCTTCGCCGCGGCGGTGGAGCGCTACAGCCCCGAAAGCCATCGTCCCTTCCGGCTGGTGTGGGTCGCCGCCCATCCGGACCTGGCTGTCTGGTCCGAACTCTCCGGTCAGCCGAGCCAGGTCGGGTTCCTGGCACAGGAACTCGACGAGCCGGTCCGGCTGCGGTTCGCCGAGGTGCTCAGGGCGACCCTGGCCGAGCTGGCGTCCTCGGGCAGCGCGCGGCCCGCCGCCGCCGCTGATCCGGCCGGGCCGGTGTACGTGTGGCTTCCGGTGCATCCCTGGCAGTGGGAGAACGTGGTCGTCGCGCTGTTCGCGGCGGAACTGGCCACGGGACGCCTGGTCCATCTGGGCGAGGCGCCGGACCGTTATGTCCCGATGCAGGCGGTGCGCACCCTGGCCAACGTCGACCGGCCGAGGCGGCGCAACGTCAAACTCGCCCTGATGATCCGCAACACGCTGGTCTGGCGTGGGATGTCGGCCGCCGACGCCCTCGCCGGGCCGCCGGTGTCCCGCTGGCTGCTCGCACTGTGCGCCGCCGACCCGTTCCTGCGTGAGGTCAGCGGTCTCCAGCCGCTGCCCGAGGTCGCCGGGGCCGCCGTCAGCCACAGCGCCTACGAGGCCCTGCCCGCGGCGCCGTATCGCCTGCACGAACTGCTCGGGGTGATCTGGCGGGAGCCGGTGGACGCCTACCTGGCCGAGGGGGAGCGGGCCCGCAGCCTCGCGTCGCTGCTCATGATCGGCTCGGACGGGAGATCGCTGCTCGCCGAACTCGTGGCCCGATCGGGCCAGGAACCCCGGGTCTGGCTACGGGCGCTGTTCACCGCGCTGCTCCCCGGCCTGCTGCACTTCCTGTACCGCTACGGCGTCGCGTTCACCCCACATGGCGAGAACGTGCTGTGTGTCTTCGACGCCGAGCAGATCCCCCGGCGCATCGCGATCAAGGATTTCGGGGCGGACGTCGAACTGGTCGACGGCCACTTCCCCGAGCGTGGGCCGCTGCCGGCGGCGGTGGACGAGCACTGCCGTCGCTGGCCCGGCCGCGAGCTCGCACATGCGGTGCTCTCCGCCGTCTTCGCCGGGCACTTCCGCTACTTCTCGGTCCTCGTCGCCGATCATCTCGAGGTCGACGAGGAGGAGTTCTGGGGGCTGGTCCGCGCGACGATGGACGACTACCACGCCCGTTTCCCCGAGCTCGCCGCCCGCTTCGGCGAGGTCGACCTGCTCATCCCCCGATTCGACCGGGTCTGTCTGAACCGAGAGCAGTTCGCCGGTGCCGGGTTCCACGACCGACCCGCACGTGACGGCGGGTTCGACCTGATGCGGGGTACCGTCGCCAATCCGGTGGCCAGTGTGCCCGGCCGCCCCATCCCACCGGCGCCGCCCAGATGGACGGGACGAACGGAGAGCACATGACGTCGTTGCCGGCGCCGATTCCACCCGCCCGGTCGGGGCAGGAGCTCACCCCCCCGGCCGCCGCACCCGCCGAGGCGACCGACCGTCGAGGAACCCAGACGCTGCACGAACTGATGCACGGTGACGACCCGATCGACGAGATGGTCGTGGCCACCGTCGACCTGCAGGGCCGGCTGGTCGGCAGCGCGGTGTCCCCGGAGCACTTCGCCGACGAGGTGCTCCCCCAGGGGCTCGGGGCCTGCACCTACCTGCACGCCGTCGACGTCGACATGCGGACCGACGACGGCTTTCCGCACACCCCCTGGCACGGTGGTTTCGGGGACCTGCGGCTGCGCCCCGATCTGACGAGTCTTCGCCGGGCACCGTGGCGCCGCTCGTGCGGGGTGGTCCTCGCGGACGCCTACTGGCCCGACGGGACGGTGGTGGACGTCTCTCCCCGGGCCATCCTTCGCCGTCAGCTCGACGCGCTGCGCGAGGCGGGCCAGCAGGCCCTGGTCGGCACCGAACTGGAGTTTCTGGCCTTCCGCGAGTCCTACGACCGCGCGGCCCGACGTTCGTGGGCCGGACTCACCCCGGCCAGCCGCTACAACATCGACTACGCCCTGTTCGGCACGGAGGGGCTGGACGATCTGACCCGGCGCATCCGGCTGGCGATGCGCGAGGCCGGCATCGCGGTGGAATCGGCCCGGGGGGAGGTCCATCCGGGCCAGTACGAGATCGTGTTCCGGTACGCCGAGGCGCTGGCGGCCTGCGACATCCACGCCCTGTACAAGATCACCGCGAAGCGGATCGCCGCGGCCGGCGGGCAGGCGTTGACCTTCATGGCGAAGTACGACCAGGGCGAGGGCAACTCCTGCCACATCCACCTGTCCCTGCGCGACGTCACCAGCGCGGAACCCGTCTTCGCGGCCGCCCCCGACCAGCACGACGCACCCGGTGACGGAGCCGGCGCTGGGACCGGGCGGCCTCCTCACCGACCCGGACGGCCCGCCCGCACGGACACCGTCGGCATGTCACCCCTGATGTGCTCCTTCGTGGCGGGGCAGCTGGCCTGCCTGGCCGACTTCACGCTGCTGTTCGCACCGAACGTCAACTCCTACAAGCGCCTCGCTCCCGGGGCGTTCGCCCCGACCGGGATCAGCTGGGGCCGGGACAACCGGACCTGCGCGGTGCGGGTGGTCGGTGCCGGGGCAGGCCTGCGCATCGAGCACCGGGTGCCCGGTGGGGACGCGAACCCGTACCTGGCCGTCGCCGGTATCCTCGCCGCCGGCCTGTACGGAGTTCGCCACGGGCTGGAACTGGAGCCCGGACGGGTCGGTAACGCGTTCACGATGCCCGGCCTGCCTCCGCTGCCGACGACGCTGCGCGCCGCCGTCGACCGGTGGCGGTCCAGCCCCGTCGCCCGGGCGGCCTTCGGCGAACGGGTCGTCGCCCACCTAGCCCATGCGGCCGAGGTCGAACTGACCGGCCACGAGCGGACCGTCACCGACCGGGAGCGCCAGCGCGGCTTCGAGCGCAGCTGACCCCGCCGGCTCCGGGCGTGGCCCGGACGGACGGCTCCGAGCACCACCCAAGCGGACGAGCGGACGGACGGGTCAGGACTGGCGGGCTGGTCAGGGCGGGCGGGTCAGGGCTGGTGGGCTGGGTCTGACGAGCGGACGGGGGTGTCGGCGGTGGCGCTGTCGCGGGGCGCCGGCGGCGGAGCCACCGGTTGGGGGACGTCCTCGACATGCTCATGCAGTCCGAACCGGCGGTGCAGCGCCCGCAGCGGGCCGGGCGCCCACCAGTTCGCGCCGCCGGCGACCCGCATGAACGCCGGGACCAGCACCCCCCGGATGAGGGTGGCGTCAAGCACGATGGCCAGCGCCGTGCCGACCCCGAACATCTGGATGAAGCGCACCGAGGAGGTGGCGAACGCGACGAAGGTGACCGCGAGCAGGGCGGCGGCGGTGCTGACGATCCGGCCGACCCGGGCGAGGCCGGTGGCGACCGCCTCGACGTTGCTCGCCCCGGTGTCACGCACCTCCTTGATCCGCGACAGCAGGAACACCTCGTAGTCCATCGACAGGCCGAAGGCGATACAGAACAGCAGCACGGGCATGGAGGTGTCGAGCGGGCCCGGGGTGAAGTCGAGCAGACCGGACAGATGGCCGTCACTGAAGATCCAGACCGCGGCGCCGAACACCGCGCAGGTGCACAGTCCGTTGAGCAGAATCGCCTTCACCGGCAGCAGCACACTGCCGGTGAACAGGAACAGCAGGACGAACGTCGCCAGCACGATGAGCCCGAGTGCCAGCGGCAGCCGATCACCGATCGCCGACCGGCCATCGACGAGGACGGCGGGCGCACCCCCCACCAGGACGGTGCTGCCGCTGGGCGCGGGCAGCGCACGCGTCGCATGGACCAGCGCCCGGGCCTGGGTGGACGCGTAGTCCACCGCGGGGACCACCTGCAACAGGTCGTCACCCGCGGCGCGGAAACGCACACTGGTCGCGTTGGGGGGTGCGGTCCGGCTCCCACGGACGACGGTGCCGAGGGCGTAGTCCACCCGGGCGACGTCAGGCAGCCGGGACAGGGTGTTCGCATAGGCCGACAGCGCGGCGGGATCGAGCGCGCCGCGCCCGTCCTGCTGGACGACCACCTCCATCGATCCGGACAGGTCAGCGGGGAAGCGTTCGCGCAGCGCGTCGCCGACCGTGCGGCTGGCGGCGGCTCCCGGCCGCAGCACCCTCGTCCGGCGTGCCGAACTGGACGTGCAGGAACGGGGTGGCGAGCACGAGCAGGATCACGATCACCGGTAGTCCGGTCAGGACCGGGTGGGCCATGACGGTCGAGGCCACCCGCCGCCAGAACGCCGACTCCGCGGCCTCGGGTGCGGCCTCGGGCGCCTTCTGCCGGCGCCGACGGACCAGTCCGATCAGGCCACCCACGTGCCAGGCGTTCACCCGCTCACCCAGCACCATGAGCAGCGCGGGCAGCACGACCACCGCGGCGAGCACCGCCACCACCGTGACCGAGATGCCGGCATAGGCCATGGAGCGCAGGAAGAACGGCGGGAACAGCAACATCACGACCAGGCTCACGACCACCGTGGCGCCGCTGAAGAAGATGGTTCGACCGGCGGAGCGCACGGTGATCGAGACCGCCGACGCACGGTCATGGCCCGCGGCCAGTTCCTCGCGGAATCGGCTGACCATCAACAGCGAGTAGTCGATGCCGAGGCCGAGGCCGAGCGCGGAGGTCAGGTTCACCGCGAAGATCGAGACATCGGTGGCGCTACCGATGACCGCGAGGATCGCGAGGCCATCCACCATCCCGAGCAGACCCACGGCCAGCGGCAGCAGCGCCGCGACCACCCCGGCGAACGCCACGACCAGCAGGACCAGGGTGATCGGGATGGCGATCGACTCGGCCACCGCGAGATCGCTGGAGACCTGATCGCCGATGTCGTTGTTGATCGCGGCCGCGCCCCCGGGTTCGACGGTCACCTCGGGGGGGTCGAACGCCCGGGAGGCATACCGCTTCACCACGTCCGACGCGTCATCGTCGTCGGCGACGCTGGCCACCACCAGGGCCGAACGGCGGTCCTGCGAGCGCAGCGCGCTGCCCGCGCCGGACCAGTAGGACACGACGTCGCGGGCGCCGGGCTGGGCGGCCAGGTCCGCGGCGACCACCCGACCGGCGGCGACCACCCGAGGGTCGTCGACCTCGCCCACCCGGGCGGTGACGAGCAGCAGCACGTTCGCTCGTCCGTGGAAGTGCGCGTCGAGGACGTCGACGGCGCGACTGGAATCCGAACGGGGGTCGTCGAACCCGCCGGTCTGCAGCTTGCCGAACGCGGTGCTGCCCAGCAGCGCCCCGAGAACCACCAGGACCGCCGTGCCGGCGAGCACCAGCCGCGTCCGTCGCGTGGTCAACGCCACCAGGATCGCGAACACGGTGTCCTCCTCGATCGGGCTCTCAGGGAGACACTGTTCGCGACCGGTACGCCACGTCAAGGTCGCTTGTGCGCGCAATGACCGGTCCGTCCCCCTGTCAGTGCCTGACTCGGGAGATCGGACCGGTCACGTCGAGCAGGGTCAGGCGGAGGCCCGCAGCTGGCGGCCGAGGGTGTCCAGGGCCTGTCGGCGGGAGCTCTTGATCTCGGGGAGCCGGGCCTGGTAGGCCGGCGCGGTCGCGAGTGGCTGGTAGAACCCCATGCGCGGCACGAAGTCCGCGTCGTCGTAACCCGACGGACGGTGCAGGGAGTAGGTACGGCCCGGAAACAACAGGTCGTAGTTGTCGGCGATCTGCCAGATCGCCACATGCGGGTCGACCCGACGCCGCTGGAAGTAGGCCTCAAGAACATCGATTGTGAAACTGATCTCATGGAACTGCTTTACCAGCGCGTGGTAATGCTGGCCGACCTGGTACTTGATCGGCAGTTCGATCTGCAGGCTGTCGGAGAAGTCCAACAGATCCAGGGCCAGTACCTTCAGGGATGTTTCGACCCCATAGCCACGCGAGAAGGCCAGCGAGGCGAAGACATCCGCGTCGATGACGAACTCGCCGATCAGTGGCTGGAGCGTGCGGGTGATCGACGGCACGTAGCGGGCGAGCTGTTTCGACAGCAACGACCGCAGCATCTCGGTCGTGCGTCCGCCGGGCTGGCCGTCACCGGTCACCCGTCGCGAACTACCGTTCACGAACAGCGGGGCATTGCCGGCGGTCGTGGCCGCGGCGAGAACCCCCACCGTCGCGGGATCGTAACTTTCCAGGTCGGCGTCGTGAAAGATCAGCCGGTTTCCGAAGGCGAGATAGGCGAGGCTACGCATCGCCCCGGCCTTTCCGCCGGTCGTCGTGTCCTCGCGGCCGGCATGCCGCTGCAGCACCGAGTTTCCCCGCACGACCCAGCTCGCGCCGGCTTCGGTCGCGATGCGCATCAGATCATGCTCATCGCCGTCGGAGGTGGGATCGACGACCACGCCGATCTCGTCCAGGACCCGGCGTTCCTGCATCCAGTGCTGCCGATCCCGCGCGATGATATCGCCGAGTGTTCGGGCGGCCTCCGGGCCACGGGCAGGGATCAGCAGGCTCAGGGTGATGCCCTTGGCAAGCTTGTCCGCCTCGATCGCGTCGAGGTCGAGGCCGGTGGGTTCGAGCGTTCGCACGGACGCCCCTCTCTCGTGACCTTTGTGGGGGTACGGATCGCCCGGCAGTGGAGCGGGTGGGGTGGGGATCCGTCGGGGGACAGCGGGGTGAATCACACAGCCTGGCGGAATTTCCGGTCGTGCCGCCGACCGTGGATTAGCCACCTCCGTCCGCTACGGTCCGACCATCACCTGGATTCCGGTGACCTGGCCGTTTCCAGTACCTCCCGTACGCCGGGTTCGCCGCGTCGACTTCACGGTCTCCCGGGTACGACCGCTCCGACACATGACATGTACCGGAGCGTCAAAGTATCGGTGTTGCGACCGAATCCGTCACTCCCCCCATCTACCGGCTGGTATCCGCCGCTGCCGTCCCGGCAGGTGGCGATCACGCCGCGCCGTCCGCGAGCGGCGGATTCGGCGAAATCGGCACCATTAGCATCCGAGCGGACACTTGGCGTCAGGACCATCTGGGTGGGTGGGAGAGAACTACCCGCACATCGACCCGGCGATGCCAGGCCGGCATCGCCGAGATGAGCCCGCCCGGACCTGCCCCGTCCCGGTCGCACCCCCGCCCAGGAGGCGCGCCGGCCACGGCGCGACCCGAAGCGGGGGAACGAGCGGAGCACCACACGAAGGAACTTATGTGATCTTCATCACATCATAGGTGGGTTCGTGCGCCCACCCGGGCGTACCGGCTCAGGGGTGCGCGACGAAGTTGAAGTGCCGCCCCGTCTCGAACGTGTCCCGGAACTTCGGCAGGGTGTAAGGGCCCTCACCGTCGAGGTCGAAGATCCGAAGGCCGAGATCACCGTCGATCAGCAGATACATGTCGTCCGCCGACGTCCCGTAGTCGCGGGCCCCGGCACCGAACTCGAACACCAGGTGCGGACGGCTGTTCGCGATCAGCTTGGTGGCGCCACGGAAGACGCCGTACTCGGCGCCCTCGACGTCCACCTTGATCAGCGTCGGGTGGTAGTCCACCGGCAGCACGTCGTCGAGGACCTCGACGGTGACCTCGATCTGCTCGACATCCTCGGTGTCCGGCACCCGGTCGCGCAGCCCGCTGTAGGCCGGCCGGCTGCGCACATAGGTGAAGGGCAGCACGCCCGGCGTGTCGGATAGCGCGGCCTGACGCACGTCGACGGTGGGAAAGTCGGCCCGCAGGGTGGCGGCCATGTGCGGCAGCGGCTCGTAGGCGACATGGGTTCCATGCGGCGCGTGCCGCAGGATCGTCCGCAGCACATCGCCACGGTGCGCACCCACATCAATACAGTTCGACGTCTCGGTGAGCACGAACGACATCAGCAACGCCAGATGTCGATCATCGTTTCGGTTACGCCGCGCAGTCGGCACAACATTGTCTCGAACCAGCTTCAGCGCCGGCCCGAGCCCCAGATCCACCGCCTTACGGCGGAGTGCGGCAAGCTGTTTCTCCATTCGCGGATCCATTGGCCCCGCCCTTCCGTTGTCCCAGCTACGACCCGCCCGAGTGCAGCAGACCCCGATTTCCACCGGACGGGTGGGTCCAACTATTGGCGCCGGTCCATCCGTGGTCAACAGCAGGGTGGCCCAACGGACCCGCAGGCCCTTCCGCAGGGCGGTTCCTCGACCACGGAACGCCAGCCGGCGAGCAATACCTCACGCTGGGGAAGAGTTGCCGAGAACAACCAGAAATGACACTGAGCCGCAAATTCGGCTACTTTCCGCGAGGATTCACTACGTCAACGCACCACGGCATCACGCAAAAAATAACAAGTGACGGGACGGACGCGTGCCGGTCTCGTTGCGTCCCCACCCGGACAGAACCCGCCGTGGGTCAGCTACCTGCCAACACCCGGGCGGAGCGCGCCCGCCGACGCGCGGATCGCCGTGCGGGCAGCTGACATGCCCGCACGGCGATCCCCGGCGGGGGCGTCGGTCACAGGGACCTCCGTCCACCGCCCGGGGACGACCGGTCGGGTGTCAGCCGACGGTCGCGAGCGTCGGCTGCTCGTCCACCGGTTCGGCGAAGGAGGCGACCGGCGGGCAGGTGCACATCAGGTTGCGGTCGCCGTAGGCCCCGTCGATACGCCGCACCGGCGGCCAGTACTTTCCGGTACGCAGCGTGGCCACCGGATAGGCGGCGACCGAACGCGGATACGGGTGCGCCCACTCGTCGGCGGTCACCATCGCCGCGGTGTGCGGCGCGTTGCGCAGCGGATTGTCCTCGAGCGGCCAGGTGCCGTCGCCGACCTTGTCCGCCTCCGCCCGGATGGCAGTCATCGCATCGCAGAAGCGGTCGATCTCGCCCAGATCCTCGCTTTCCGTGGGCTCCACCATCAGGGTGCCGGCCACCGGAAAGGACATCGTCGGTGCGTGAAAGCCGTAGTCGATGAGGCGTTTCGCCACGTCGTCCACGGTGACGCCGGTGGCGCGCGTCAGCGGCCGCAGGTCAAGAATGCACTCGTGTGCGACGAGGCCGCCCCGTCCGGAGTAGAGGACGGGATAGTGCGGGCGTAGCCGGTGGGCGATGTAGTTGGCGTTGAGCACGGCCACCGAGGTGGCCTCCCGCAGACCGTCCGCCCCCATCATCTGGATATACGCCCACGGGATCATGAGGATGCCGGCGGAACCCCAGGGCGACCCGGAGATGGGGCCGACCCCGGTCGCCGGACCGGCCTCGGCGCGCAGCGGATGGTTCGGCAGATACGGCAGCAGTTTCTCGCCGACGGCTACCGGCCCGACCCCCGGACCGCCACCGCCGTGCGGAATGCAGAAGGTCTTGTGCAGGTTCAGATGGCTGACATCAGCACCGAACTGCCCGGGCTTGGCCAGACCGACCAGCGCGTTCAGGTTCGCCCCGTCGACGTAGACCAGACCGCCCGCCTCGTGCACGAGCGCACAGGCCTGACCGATGCCCTCCTCGTACACACCATGCGTCGACGGATAGGTGACCATCAGCGCGGCCAGGACCTCGGTGTGCGTGCGGGCGGCGCGGGCGAGATCGTCGAGATCGACGTTTCCGTCAGCGTCACACGCGACGACGACGACGCGCATTCCCGCCATCGCGGCGCTGGCCGCGTTCGTACCATGGGCGGACGACGGGATCAGGCACACGTCACGCACGGGCGCACCGGCCGGTGTGTGGTCCCGGTGATAGGCGCGGATGGCCAGCAGCCCGGCCAGTTCGCCCTGGCTGCCGGCGTTCGGCTGCACCGAGACACCGGCATATCCGGTGATCCGGGCGAGCCATTCCTCCAGATCGCGGATCAGGGTGAGATAACCGGCGGCCTGGTCAAGCGGGGCATACGGATGGATGTCGGCGAACTCCGGCCAGGTGACCGCGGCCATCTCGGTCGTGGCGTTGAGTTTCATCGTGCAGGAACCAAGCGGGATCATGCCGCGGTCGAGGGCGAGATCGAGATCGGACAGCCGGCGCAGATAGCGCAGCATCGCCGTCTCGGAGCGGTGCTCGTGAAACACCGGATGCTCGAGGTACCTGTCGGTGCGCACCAGCTCCGTGGGCAGCGCGACCGCGGTCGTCGTCGGGATCGGCCCGTCCAGTTCGGCCTGCGCCGTCACCTCGGCCGCCACCGCCGGCGGCACCCCGAAGGCGGCCCAGACGGCCCGCAGATCCGCCTCCACCGTCGTCTCGTTGCAGGAGATGCCCACGTGGTCGTCATCGACGAGACGGATGTTCACCCCGTGTTCCAGCGCCGCGGCCACCACCTCGCCGGCCCGGCCCGGCGCCGCGGCGATGACCGTGTCGAAGAACGACGAGTCACCGAGGGTGACTCCACCGACGCGCAGCCCCTCGGCGAGGCGCACCGCGAGCCCGTGGACCCGCCGCGCGATCCCCGCCAGGCCCTGCGGGCCGTGGTAGACCGCGTACATCGAGGCGAGCACCGCGGGCAGCACCTGGGCCGTACAGATGTTGCTCGTCGCCTTCTCCCGGCGAATGTGCTGTTCCCGGGTCTGCAGGGTGAGCCGGTAGGCCGGGTCACCGGCCGCGTCGATGGACACCCCGACCAGCCGACCGGGCAGCGTGCGTTCGAGGCCGGAACGCACGGCGAGGTAGCCGGCGTGCGGCCCACCGAACGACAGCGGCAGACCGAACCGCTGGGTGCTTCCGACCGCGATGTCCGCGCCGAGTTCGCCGGGTGAGCGCAGCAGGGTGAGCGCCAGCAGATCGGCGGCGACGGTGACGATGAGGCCACGCTCACGGGCCCGCGCGAACACCTCCCGGTGATCACGCAGCGCTCCGCTGGGCCCCGGGTAGGACACCAGCAGCCCGAACGCCGCGTCGAGCAGCTCCGCCGGCACCGCCGCAAGCCCGTCGCCGCCGGACGAGCCGTCCGAGAGGTCCACGAGGTGGACGGTGGCGCCCAGGGCCTCGGCGCGGGTCGCCACGACCGCGATCGTCTGCGGAAGTGTGTCGGCGTCGACGAGGTAGACCCGCCGTCCGCCCTTGGCCCGGCGCAACGCGATCTGCATGGCCTCGGCCGCCGCCGTGGGCTCGTCCAACAGCGACGCGCCGGCCACCGCCAACCCGGTCAGATCTGTGATCATGGTCTGGAAGTTGAGCAGGGCCTCGAGCCGGCCCTGGGAGATCTCCGGCTGGTACGGCGTGTAGGCCGTGTACCAGGCGGGATTCTCCAACACGTTGCGCTGGATGACGCCGGGCATCACCGCCGGGTGAAAGCCGAGGCCGATCATCGAGGGCACCGGCCGGTTCGCCCGACCGAGTGCCCGCAACGCGGCCAGCACGGCCGGTTCGTCGAGCGCAAGCGGAAGCTCGAGGGACCGGTCGGCGATGAGCGCGGGCACGGCCGCATCCGTCAGGGACCGCAGCGAGTCGTGACCAAGCGTGGCCAGCATCGCCTTACGGGCGCTGTGGTCCGGGCCGATGTGGCGGTCGGCGAAACGCGGATGGGACCCGGGTGGCACCGCCACCGGCGGGACGTTCTGCTCGCTGCCGTCATGCATGAGAGGCCGCTCCGGAGGTCAGGCGGAACCGACAGAGACGCATCGGCGCCGCGACGGGCCTCCCCCTCTGTCATATGGCCTGAGAGCTTCGCCGCGCCTCGGTCGCGAGCTCGCCCTGACGGGCGGCGCACGAGGTCGGGGGCGACTTTCACCGTCGGCGGGACGCCTGGACGTCCACTTTCCAGAGTTGCCTGACCCGGCGGTTGGGGGCCTGAGAGTTTATGGGGAGAGCTTGCTCCTTCGGCGTCCCGGCACAGAGCGACCGGGACTCTCCCGCACGGGTGTGAGCGGCAGCGGTATGCAGTTTGTACGTCGAAGACTAACCGCGATGGCGACCCGCGGCCACCCGTCTCCGTAACTCCCACGCCCGCCACCGCCACCGTGGCTACCGCTGCGGCAGCCACCGCGGTAGCCACCGCCGCCGGTGCCCTCAGACGAAGACGGTCTCGCTCGCCCGCAGCAACCGCGCCAGAAACGGCGGGGGAAGCACGGCGGCGTCGGCGGGATGCTGCGACAGCGGGGCGATCTGCGTGCGGTAGCAGTCGACGGCCCGCCGCCGGTCGCGCACCACCCGTTCGGGCAGGGACACCGACCTCGCCCGCGACCAGGGCACCGCCGGATCAGCCGGCACCGCCCAGTGCCACGTCCAGACGGGGTACTCCACCAGCCGGGCCCCGGCGCGCCGCGCGGCCAGCGCCGCCGCGCGTCCCGTCGCCTCGTGATCGGGATGTCGATCGCCGCGCCAGGTGGTGAGAACCCAGGTATCGGCGGTCAGCAGTGGCTCCACGAACGCGGCCAAGGCGGCCTCGTGCCCGGTGACCTGGCCGTCCGGCAGTTCCGCCCGGGGCACCGGCGCCTGCCCGAGGCCCAGCGCCGTCAGGGCCGCGTGCTGCTCGGCGATCCGGTGCTGGGCGAGCTGGCGCGCCGAGAGGGTGGGCGAGCCGGGATGCGAGCCGTCCCCGTCGGTCACCGCCACCACCGTGATCCGCGCGCCCAGCTCACTGAGCCGCACGAGCAGCCCCCCGACGCCGAGCACCTCATCGTCTGGATGGGGGGCGACGACCACCACCCGCGGCGGGGGGTCGGTCAGGTCGAACTCCGGCCAGCCCGGCTCCCACTGCTGCCAGACCGACGCGGGGGTGCCGGCATCGGTGAACGGCCGCTCTGCGTCGAGTCCCATGCCTTCCTGCATACGGCACCGCGGCCCGCCACGCCGGACGAACACCCCACCGGCCCCGCAGCTCGCCGACGCGGCTGGTCACCGATGCAGCAGCTCGCTCTTGGCCGCCTCCTTGTCGGTCAGCGCCCCGTCGTGCTCCCGCCGGAAGACCTCCTCCGCCATCCGGTCGGACGAGGTCTGGCTCGCCACCTGTCGGGCCATCTCCTCGTTGGACGTATCCGCCCCGGCGGGCCGGGTGTGCCCCGGCCAGGCCAGGGGTGCGTCAGTTCGCTTCGGTCTCTGGACCATGACTGCTCCTCCCAGGTCACCTACCGAGCTGCAATACCCGATGTAATCGACTGAGAACCATTCGCTATCGGGTGGGGTGTGTTCTGATCTTCGGAACCGGCCCGGTGCCGGCCCGCGGCCGCACGGATCTCGGCGGCCACCGCGGCGGGTGCGATCCGCTGGGCGACGCGGCGACGGCGTGGCACGGATGCGCGCAGTGCCTGGTCCAGCGCGTCGGCCAGCCGCCAGGCCTCGGCGGCGGCGCCACGGCCGGTCACGGTCCGTCGCCGATCGTCGCCTGGATCACCGAACAGGGCGACGGTGGCCAGCTCCGCCAGTCCGCGCAGCGCTGTCCCGGCCGGTTCACCCGTCTGGCTGGCGGCGTGCACCACCTCGACGGGACTCGCGGCGGCCGGCATCGGCTGGCCCGATCGGGCCAGGAGATCCAGCGCGTGACGCCAGGCCGCGACGATCCGCGTCCGTTCGGTGCCGCGCCGCCGGGCCCGGCGGTGGCGTAGTCCAGGCAGCGCGAAGGCCAGGCCGAGATAGCCGGTCAGCACGAGCAGGGTCGCCGTCCCCGCCACCCGGATGCCCCGTCCCCGGTCGGACCAGGCCGGCGAGGGCCCGGACGGGTGGTGGTGCGCCGCCGTCCCGGTGTCGGGCCGCGGTGGGCCGGTGGGGACGTCCACCGTGGTACCCAGCACCGCGTTGACGAGTTCGGCCTGCGCCGTGGACTCACCCTGCGTGGCGCCGGCGACAACGGCGCCACGCGCGTCGGCCGCCATCGGCGTCGGGAAGAAGGGCATCCAGCCAGCGCCGGCGAAGTGGATCTCGGCCCAGGCCAGGGCGTCGGCGCCGCGGACCGGGCGGGCGGCGGCGGTCTCCGCCCCGGACACGCTGAAACCGACGACGAGCCGGGCGGGTAGACCAAGCAGGCGGGCGGCGAGCACGAAGGCGGTGGCGAACTGCTCGGAGGTCCCGCGCCTGGTCTGCTCGAGGAAGTGGGTGACCTGCGCGAGGCTGTGTCCCGCGGGGGCGGCCGGATCGAACACGAAGTTCGTCCGCAGGTACTGCCGCAGCAGTGCGGCCCGCTGGTAGGGCGAGGTGCCACCGGCGGTGGCGATCGTGGCCAGGCCGCGCAGGACCGGTGGCACGCCGGCTGGCAGTGCGCGCGCACGGGTGTCGGCGGGCGTGGTGGAGGCGGCCAGGGTGAGCGTCTGGCCCGCTGTGGGCACGGCCTGCGGCCAGGACCGCACCCACAGCCGGGTACCAGCCGTGAGCGGCTCGGTCCGCACCAGCACGCCGTCACAGGCCGCCACCGCGAATCGTCCCCGCGTCGCCTGGCCCGCGGCGACCGCGGAGCCGCCCGTCACCGCGCCGTCGGTGGTGGGCGTGCCCGGATCGGGCGTGCCCGGGAGCACGACGAACTGCCTGGGCTCGGCCAGCACCGGGACGAGCTGACCGCCCAGTCCGGCGATGGTCAGCTCCTGGGTCACCGGCGCGGACGCGGCGCCAGCGACCCGCGCGCCGTTGTGGCCCGATCCGGGGGTGGCCGGACCAGTGGTCTCGGGACAGCCGGCGGTACTTGCGCCCGCCGGTAGGTAGCGGGTGCTGGAGGTCCAGGTGGCGCCGTCGTAGTCATCGAGCACGGCCAGCCGCAACGCCGCCGGCCCGGCGGTCGCGGATGTCAGCGCGGCCTGGAACAGGACCTGCTGCGGATGGGCGGTCCAGCCCGCGAGCCGACTCAACGGGCTGAGCTCCACCGTGCCCGTGCCCGTGGCGGCGGTCGCACGATAGGCGCGCGGATCGATGCGCGGGCGGTCGTCGACCCGCAGCGGGCCGCCGGCCAGTCCGATCCCCACCGCGACCACACCGATCACGGCACCCCCCGTGCGGGCCAGCGTGGTCAACCGGCCGGCCGGGCGGCCGGGGCCCTCCAGCACGCTGCCGGGCTCAGGCCGCCCGGCCCTGACCCGACCGGGCCAGGGCAGCTCGACCCGGGGGTGACGAACCCGTACCAGCAGGGCGGCGAGCGCGGCGAACCCGGCGGCGGACGGCAGATCCGAGCCGCCCGACGCGGCGGCATAACTCACCGTGACCAGAAACAGCACCAGTCCGGGTAGCGCGGGCAGCAACCGGGTACGGGTGCGGATGACCAGCTCGGCGCCGATCGCCGTCGCCAGCCAGGTCAACGCGACCGGTCCCATCAGCAGCTCCGGCTCGGCCGGCGCTGGGACTGCCGTGTCGAGCAGACGTGCCCACCCGGTGACCATCCCCACCGCGACCAGATGCAACCGGGACCACACCCCGCCCGCCGGAGCGGCGACGGTCGCCGCGGCCCAGGCGACGAAGCCGCTGCCCCACGCGACCACCGTCACGATCGGTGACGGCGGCTGGTGTCGGCCGCTCAGGACCGCGACCAGCACCACCGGAATGATCACGGCGGCGGCGACATCCACCAGGACCTCGGGCCCGGTGATCACCCGACGCCAGCCGAGGCCGCCGACGAACGACAGCCCACCGGCCAGCAGCACGGCGATCAGACGGTGACGCCCGCTCATCGACGTCGCTCCCCCGCGACACCGAACCCTCGCGGCCAGGTCGCCGGCCACCTTCCGGCCAGCGCCGCCGCGTCGGGAACATCGATGACGGTCAGTCGCCCGGCCCGGCCCGGACCAGCACCGACCCGGCTCAGGTGCGCCGCGCCGCGCCGCGCGGCAACCGCGCCCGCGACCAGCGACCGGCCGGAGACAACCCCGCTGGCCCGTGTGGGCGACACCGGCCGCAGCCGGGCCCGCTCACCCGAGTCACGTCGCAGGACCGCTCGGGCGGTCGCCTCGGATCTCGGCCCGACCCGCACCAGCACCACCCGGCCGTAGGCATGGCCCACCGGGGTGAGGGCAGCCACCGCGGCCCGGTCGAAACCACCGGTCACCAGGACGAGCGTGCCGAGTCCGCCGCGCCGCAGCGTCCCGAGAACGTCCAGGGTGGCGTCGTCGGCCCACTCGACGGTGGCCAGTTCGTCGAGGAGCAGGTCGGCGTCGCGCCGTCGGCGGCGGCCGAGGACGCGTAGTCCGGCTGTGGTCACCAGGCGCACGCCGAACACCTCCCTCGCGCAGGTCATCACCGCGGCGGCCGCCACATCGACGGCCGCCTCGAACGCCGCCCGTCCAGCCCCACCGGGGGGGTACGCGTCACGTCGGACATCGAGCACCACGGTGGCCGCGGGCTCGGTGGGGTCCATGTGCGTGCGGACCATCAGCTCGCCTGCCCGCGCGCTCGAGGGCCAGTGCACCAGGCGAAGGTCCTCGCCTGTCGCGTACGGCCGCAGCGTGTGGATCTCGAGTCCCCCGGCCGTGCCATGCCCGGTCTGACCGTCCGGTTCACGCGAGGGAGCCGAGGCGAGCGGTGCGAGCGGTGCGACGATGGGCCGGACGTGCAGGGTCGCGGTGCCGGGCAGCCGCTGGCTACGCATGACCAGACCAAACGGGTCCGACCGGGTTATCTCGACCGGCCCGACCATGATCATCCCGCGCTCCTCGGTCGGCAGGACCACGTCGATGGTGCGGGTACCAGCGCCAGGCAGTCGGCTGATCGGAACAAGCACCCGCGCGGAGGCGCGATCGCGACGCGACGACTCGCCATCCGACAGCTCGCCACGGGACAGCTCGCTGTCGGACGGCTCGCTGTCGGACGGCTCGCTGTCGGACGGCTCGCTGTCGGACGCCAGCGAGTCTCCCGCCGGCGCGGCGGACCCGTCATCGGACGGATACGGGCGGGCGCTAGCCATGTCCTGCTCCGAACGGGGGATGGTCGTCGTCAGCGGCAGGCGCAGCACGAAGGAAGGTGCCGTCCACCTGGAGTGGTTACGCAAAGTGATCATCAGGGTGGCGGGTTCGCCCCGCGCCACCCGATGCGGCGACACCCGCAGCTCGGCGGACGCCCGTGGCTGGCGCACCGCAACGATCAGGGACAGCGCCACGGCGGCGGCGGCCGTCCCGCCGAGCACCGCGACCTCGGGGTAGTGCACCAGCCGTGCCCCGGCCAGCAGCACCGCCGCTGTGGCGAGCAGGCCCCATCCCAGCGGTGTCGGCCGCAGCCGTGAGCGGCCCGCCCGTGCCCTCCCCGGCGTAACCGTGCCCACCGCCGGCTGTGCGGTATCGGTCCCGGTCCCGGTCGTGGTCTCGGTCGTCGTACCGATCCCGGTGGTGGTCTCGAACTCGGCGCTGGTCCGGCGGTGGGTCCTCGTCCGGGCTCTGCCCTCGGTTCCGGCCTCGACCAGCTCTCTGCTGGCCGGTTCTCGGGCGGGTCGCCATGCGGGCGGGTCGTCGGCCCGCATGGCGGGACCGGGCGGGCGTCCGGGGCTGGGGTCAGGACCGGGCACGGGATGGGACGTGGGATACGGGGCGAGGGAGGATCGCCATCCGGACGCGATCTCAGCTGGGCGTGCCGCGGCCGGACCCGTAGCAGGGTCATCGACCGGATCGGTGGGTCGCGGCCGGTGCCGCTCGCCCAGCCCGCGGGCGAGTGGTCCGGTCGGCGGCGTCCGCGGGGTGCGCCACGGGCCACGTTCTGGCCCCGAGTGCCCAGCCCGGTCGGCCCGGTCGGCCCGGTCGGCGCGTAGTGGACGGGTGTCCGCCTCGGTCCTGCTGGCGCGGCGCATCGTGGTCGTCTGGTCGTCGGGACGCGATGGTCGTCCCCGGGATGGCACGGTCAGATCCCGAGCAGCCGACGCGGCGAGGGAACGGACTGCAGGATCTCGTCGACCACGTCCTCGGCCACCACACGCCGTAGCTCCGCTTCCGGGCTCAGCACGAGCCGGTGGGCGAGCACGGCACCGGCGACCGCCTTGGCGTCGTCGGGCGTGGCGAAGACCCGCCCGTGTGCGGCCGCGCGGACCTGCACCGCGCGCAGCAGCGCGATGCTGCCTCGTGGGCTCGCCCCCAGCCGGACGATGTCGGGGATGGTCCGGGTGGCAGCGACCAGCTGGACCAGGTACCGGCGCAGGTTGGGGGCGACGTGCACGGCCAGTGTCTGGGCCGATCGGGCCAGGACGTCCTCGGCCCGCATCACCGGCTGCAGGTCGTCCACCGCGCGGCCCACCTGCCTGCCCTCGAGGATCTCCAGTTCGGCGTCAAGGGAGGGGTATCCCATCCGCAGTCGCATGAGGAAGCGATCCAGCTGGGCCTCGGGAAGGCTGTAGGTACCGTCCATGTCGATCGGGTTCTGCGTGGCCACGACCATGAACGGCTGAGGCACCGGATAGCTTGTGCCGTCGGAGGTGACCCGGCCCTCCTCCATCACCTCCAGCAACGCCGACTGCGTCTTGGGGGAGGCACGGTTGATCTCGTCGCCGATCACGATATTGGTGAACACCGGACCGGCCCGAAAGCCGAACTCCTGGGTCCGCTGGTTGTAGACCATGGTTCCGGTGATGTCGGCCGGCAGCAGGTCAGGGGTGAACTGGATGCGCTGGCAGCCGGCGTTCACCGAGGCGGCGAGGCTGCGAGCCAGCGATGTCTTGCCGAGCCCGGGAACGTCCTCCACAAGCAGGTGGCCTTCGGCGAACAGGCAGATCGTGGCGAGTTCAACAACGTCACGCTTACCCCGGATCACCTTTTCGACGTTCGTGACGACGTCCCGGAAGACCGCGGCGAACTCCGCTATCCCGAACTCGTCACCGCGCAGTGGACCGGTGCCATCGCCATGCCCCGTCACCCCGTACCGCCGGTCGGATCGGAGGAGATCTGACTGCTCATCACCGTGCGCTCCTTGGGGCAGGACCAGGCGAGCTGGTCAGGATCCGGCTGCGGTCGAGGTGACGGGTGAGGCGTTGGAGGAACCCGGTACTGGCGGGAGTTTGAGGCTGGCGGGGAC
>NZ_CADCWS010000008.1 GCF_902806475.1 Candidatus Frankia nodulisporulans | reverse complement strand
ACCAGACAAGTAGGACGGATTTGCGCTAACGGCCTGGCCTGGTCGACGCGATCCGGACGTCGCCGGCAACCGGATGGTCCGAACGGGCGAGACAAGCAGCCGCCCCGTGGGATCGGCGATAGTCACAAGAGGGAAGGCAGATAACGGGGGGTGACGATTCGGCGGGTGGCGGCGGAGGAGGGTGCGGTGACCATGAGCGTCGACAACGGGAGTTTCGCGGATCGTCGGGACGCCGGACGTCAGCTCGCGGCCCGGCTGCGGCACCTGCGGGGGCACGACATCGTCGTGGTGGCGCTGCCCAGGGGTGGCGTGCCGGTCGGGTTCGAGGTGGCACGGGCACTCGGCGCACCGCTGGACGTCCTACTCGTGCGCAAGATCGGGGTGCCGCGGCAACCCGAACTGGCGATGGGCGCGATCGCCGAGGGCGGTATCCGGGTGGTCAACGACGAGACGGTCTGGCTGGCCCAGGTGGACCAGGCGCAGTTCGCCCAGGTGGAGGCCGAGGAACTGGCGGAGCTGGAACGCCGCGGCCACCTCTTCCGGCAGGGACGTCCCCGGATCGGGCTGTCCGGGCGGATGGCCCTCGTCGTCGACGACGGGATCGCCACCGGTGCCACCGCCCGCGCCGCCTGCCGGGCGCTGCGGGCGGCCGGGGCGCAGCGGATCGTCCTGGCCACCCCGGTGATCGCCCGCGACCGCGTCGACCAGCTGCGGGCGGACGCCGACGAGGTAATCTGGGCGCACGCTCCCCAGGAGTTCGTCGGGGTCGGACAGTTCTACGCCGACTTCACCCAGACCTCCGACGAGGAGGTCGTCGACCTGCTCCGGCAGGCGTCCACGACGGGCCCGTCCGGGTGGGCGACGGATGTGGAGATCACGCTCGCGGACGTCCGGCTGCCGGGCCGGCTGGCGCTGCCACCGTCGCCGCGCGCGGTGGTGGTGCTCGTGCCCGGCAGTGGCTCTGGGCGTGACAGCCCACGTGGGCGGTATGTCGCCGAGGTCCTCACCGCCGCGGGCCTGGCCACCCTCCTGCTCGACCTGGCCGTCCCCGCGTCGCCGGTTCTCCCGTCGACCCCGCAGGACCAGGACTTCGATCTGGCGCTGCTCGCCGGTCGGCTGACCGCGGTCGACGCGTGGCTCGCCGCGCGACCGGAGACGTCCGGGCTCCCGCTGGGACTGTTCGGCGCGAGCACCGGAGCCGCGGTCGCCCTGGCCGCCGCCGCCGAACCCGCCAGTCGCGTGCGTGCCATCGTCTCCCGCGGCGGCCGGCCGGACCTCGCCTGGACGCGGCTGCCCGCCGTGCGCGTACCAACCCTGCTGATCGTCGGCGAACAGGACACGCGGGTGCTCGAGTGGAACCGTTGGGCGCGGCAGCGCCTCACCGGCTGCGTCCACCGACTCGACCTCGTCCCCACCGCGACGCACCTGTTCAGCGAGCCGGGCACGCTCGCCCAGGCCGCACGACTCGCCCGCGACTGGTTCCTCGACGCCTTCCCCGACGCCCCCGATGGCGAGGCCGAGGCGGGCGCGGATCGGTGATCGACCACGGGACGAGCGTCCATCGAGATGCGTGCCGTGTGTTGTCGTGCGACTACGTGTTGGAATCGGGGGAAGGACGTGGACGTGGCCGCGTGGCCGGTTCGCGCGGTGTGTAGAGCCCGATCGGAGGGGGAGACAGATGGTCTACGTCGGCTCGATGATCAGCAGGCCGCCGGTGACCGTGCCGCGGACCACCACGATCGGCCAGGCCGCGCGGGAGATGGCCCGCACGGGGGTCGGTGCCCTGCTGGTGGTCGACAACGATCGGCTCGTCGGCATCGTCACGGACCGCGACGTCGTGATCCGGGGGGTGGCTCGGGGGGTCGGGGCCGACGGCCGCATCGACGCGTTGATGACCACCGATGTGATCACGATCCCGGCCGGGATGGGCGTCGAACGTGCCTACGAGATCTTCCACGACCATGCCCTGCGGCGGCTGCCGGTCCTCGACGGGCGGCGCGTCGTCGGCATCGTCACCGTGGACGACCTGCTGATCCGCAGCGAGCGGCAGATGGCCGACCTGGTCCACGCGGTGCACGACGAGACGTTCGCACCGCACCGCGAACCAGCATCCCCCGTCGTGACCAGCCATCCCGTGGGACGGGCCGGGCCGGGCCTGGCAGTGGGCGGCCACGCCGCCCGTCGAGCGGCGATGGTCGCTGGCCCGAATGGGGGGCCCGTGGAGACGGCGTCGATGGTCCGGGTCTCCGGGTCACCGGTGTTTCCACGGCGGACCGGGATGCTGCGGGCGCGCCCGGGCGACACGCTGATCATCCACAGTCATGTGCCGCGGACGGCGGATCGGTCGGGGCAGGTCTGCGCCGCCCGCTCGGACAGCGGTGACCCGCCGTTCGCCGTGCGCTGGAGCGACACCGGAGCCGTCAGCTTCGTGTTCCCGGGCCCGGACGCCGAGGTCCGCCACCGGCCAGGGCAAGCAGCGCAACGGCCCCGGGTGGCGGCCGGCGCCGACGGGTGATCAGACGGCCGGGGCGATCTGGTGGCCGCCGGCCAGGGCGATCGTGCGGTCGGCGAGGACCTCGGCGTCCATGGGATCGTGCGTGACGATCAGGACCGGCGCGGACAGCGTCGGCAGGACGCCGCGTAGGAACGTTCGGACCTCGGTGCGCGTCGAGGTGTCCAGCGCCGACAGCGGCTCGTCGAGAAGCAGCAGCCGTGGCCGGGTGACGAGCGCCCGGGCGAGTGCCACCCGTTGGGCCTGCCCGCCGGAGAGCGCGGCGGGTCGACGGTCGGCCAGGTCGCCCACGCCGAAACGGGTCAGCCACGACTCGGCCTCCGTCCGGGAGCCGCGCCGTCCCTGACGCAGGCGGGAACGCAGGCCGAACGCGACGTTGTCGCGGGCCCGCAGGTGCGGAAACAGAAGATAGTCCTGGAACACGACACCGACCGGTCGTTCCTCGCACGGCACGAAGCGGCGTTCCCGCGGGTCGTCGAGCACCTGGCCGGCGAGCGTGATGCGTCCGGCGTCCAGGGGGAGCAGACCGGCGAGCGCGCGCAGCAACGTGCTCTTGCCCGCGCCGCTGCGGCCCAGGACTGCCACCACCTCACCCCGCGCGACGCGCACCTCGACGTCCAGGAGGAACGTCCCGCGGCGCACGACGATCCGCGCGTCCAGACCATCGCCCTCGCCGACGCCACCCGTAGCGTCCGCCCCACCAGCGGCCGCGCCAGCCTCGCCGGGGGTGGGGGGTCTCGTCGGGTCGGTGGGCGCGTTCGCCTCCGGACGGGCTGTGCTCATCGTGGTCCCCCTGAACCGTCCGAGTGGGTGTCACCGCCGCCCTCGGCAGCCGTGATCATGGATGTGTCGGCGGTGGCGGTGGCGGTGGCGGGTGGGTCGGTGCGGCCGGCCCGCAGACGCGTGATCAACCGGGTGCCGGGCAGCCACCGGGCGCGCAGCGCCACCAGGACCGTGACGCAGACCGCCAACAGCACGAGGGAAAGGGCGATCGCCGCGTCCGGGTCGGTCTCGAGCGCCAGGTAGACGGCCAGCGGCATCGTCTGGGTGGTGCCGGGGAAGTTACCGGCGAAGGTGATCGTCGCCCCGAACTCGCCGAGGGCGCGGGCCCAGCACAGGGCGGTGCCGGCGGCGACCGCGGGCGCCACGAGCGGGACGGTCACCCGGCGGAACGTCGTCCAGTAATCGGCGCCGAGGGTAGCGGCGGCATCCTCGAAGCGGCGGTCGGAGCTGTTGAGCGCGCCTTCGACCGAGACGATGAGGAACGGCATCGCCACGAACGTCTGCGCGACCACCACGCCGTTGGTGGAGAACGGCAGGGTGAAACCGAACCAGCTCTCCAGCGACTCGCCGACCAGCCCGCGCCGCCCCAGCACCAGCAGCAGCGAGACACCGCCGACCACCGGCGGCAGCACCAGCGGCAGCGTGACCAGCGCCCGCAGCAGGGTATGACCCGGAAACCGGGTGCGGGCCAGCAGCCAGGCCAGCGGAACGCCGAACACCAGCGACAACACCGTCGACTCGGTGGACGTGCGCAACGACAGCAACAGCGCCTGGCGGACGCTCTTCTCGCTCAGCAGATGCGCCAGCCCCGTCCACGGCGCGCGGATCAGCAGGCCGACCAGCGGCAGCAGCAGGAACAGCACCGCGATCGAACCCGGCAGCCACAGCACCCACGGCACCCGTTTGCGGGTCTCCCGCCGCTGACCGGACCGGCGGGCCGGATGCGGCCCGTCGGAGCCCGCCGGCTCGCCGGTCTGCGCCGGCGGGCCGGACCACGACAGGGAGGCGTCAGTCGTCATCGCCGGCGAGGTGCCTTTCTCGAGTCCGAGGCGAGGTGGTCAGCGGCGGTCGGGCATCTCGATGACGACGTTGGTGGACTTCACCGCCCCGACCGCGAGCACACCGGGCTCGAGACCAAGCTCGTCGGCGGCCTCGCGGCTCATCAGGGACACCAGCCGATGCGGCCCGGCCTGGATCTCGACCTGGGCCATGACCGTGTCGCGGGTCACCCGGGTGATGATTCCCGGGAAGCGGTTGCGGGCCGACTCCGCCACGACGGGAATGGACGCGCTAGCCTGTTCACCAGCCATGTCCTTGGCGAACTCGGCCAGGTTGGTGCCCTCCACCGCCCGACGACCCCCGTCGTCCAGGACGGTGGGCAGGCGGCCGCTGTCCGCCCAGCGGCGGACGGTGTCGTCGCTGACACCGAGCAGGGCTGCTGCCTCGCTGATCCGAAATCTTGGCATACCTGCGATAGTAACCCCGCAGGTTCGGCTAATTCCGCTTGGTTTACCCGATCTTGCGGTGATTTCCGTCGTGTATCAACCGCTTCTGCGGAGTTCCTATGGCGGTGGATCTGCCCTGCGACGAAACGTTTGCGTTACATTCTACTGACCGTGTGTCGATCTCTGGCCCTGGAGCTGCCGTGACCGATCCCGATCGTCCGTTCGCCGTCGCACCGACCACCCTGGGCGCGCCGCCCGACCGGGGTGCCTCCTCGGGCACACCGACCCGGATCAACGTCCGCGCGCTGCTGGTCGAGGGTGACCGGATCATGCTCACCAACGTGCGCGGCCAGAAGACCTTCCACCTGCCGGGCGGCCCGGTCGAGGCCGGCGAGACAGTCCAGGTCTCCCTGCGTCGTCAACTCGACGAGCAGGCCGACATCGAGGTCAACCACGTGTCGTTCGTCGGCTGCGTGGCCGGAACACGCGTCGAGCGGGGCACCGCCGTCGGTGAACTCGACGTCATCTTCTCCGTCGACCGCTCGTGGGGCGCCGAGTTCGGCAGCCGGCTCGACCATCTGGATGTCATCTCGACCCCACTGAACACCCTCGGCGAGCTGCAACTACAGCCGCAGGCCCTGCGCACGCTGATCCCCGACTGGCTCGCACACGGCCGTCCCGGCTGGCAGGGCGCCCCCGCCATCCGCTGATCACCGGTGTCCCGCGGGACATGCGTCCGGCGTTCCGCGGGACGCGGTTCGGACGACGCTGGGACACGTGAGGCCCACCTCTGTGCTGGTAAGCAGGCACGAGGGGGCAGGCGGGCGAGCTAGATTCGCCGGATGTCCGGGTGCTCCCAGGGGCCCTCGTTGGCCCGGTCCGTCGTCGGCGTGACCGGCCATCGGGGGTTGACCGATGTGCAGAGCCGCTATGTCGACGCGGAGCTGCGGCGGCTGCTCGAGCCGCTCGCGCGGGCGACGCGTGGTTTCGCGGGCATCAGCTGTCTGGCCGACGGTGCCGACACCGTCTTCGCCGACGTCGTGCTCGATCTCGGCGGCCAGCTCATCTCCGTGATCCCCGCCCACGGCTATCGGGATCTTCAGTCAGCCACCCACCTGCGCGACTACGACCGCCTGTTGCGCAGCTCCGCCGAGGTCCGCCGACAGGACCGTCCGGTGCCCGACCCGCCCAGCCTGATGGACGCGAGCCGGCTGCTGGTCGACGCCTCCGACCACCTCATCGCCATCTGGGACGGACAGCCAGCCCGCGGCTACGGCGGGACGGCGGACGTGGTCGCCTACGCCCAGCGGCTGGGCCGCCCGGTACAGGTCGTCTGGCCGGCCGGCGCGGTCCGCCAACCGGCCTGAGCAGCCCCGAACCCAGATCTCAGCGAGGGGTCAACGGGACGATGAGGACCTGAGTCGGGTCCAGCCCCGTGGACGCCTCTGACGACGTGCTCTCCGCCACCCGCGTCCCCGCCGCCGAGCTGGACGTCGCCGCGGGGTCAGCCGTGGTGCCGGGGTCAGCGGTGGTGGCTGTGGTGGTCGGGGTGAGCTCGGTGATCGGCACGGGTCCGGTGGTCGGCAGCGTGTCGGCAGTCGCAGAAGTGTCGGCGGTCGCCGGAGTGTCGGTAGCCGCCGGAGTGTCGGTAGCCGCCGGGGTGTCGGCGGTCGCCGGGGTGCTGGTGGCCGCGGGGGTGTCCGTCGAGGTGGTGACTGTGATCGGGTTCGGCCGGACGCCGGGTTTCGCGGCCGAGCGCGGCACCGCCGGGATGCGTCCCATTGGCCGGGAACCGGCCGCCGGTTGCGTGGGCGTGACGGCGGCCGCCCCAGCCGGGCTGGCGGGCTGGAGCGGCACCACTGGCTGGACCGGGTCGGCGCCCCCCGGTTGGGCCGGGACAGCGGCCGGCTGAGCGGGGGCAGCGGCTGGCTGAGCCGGGGCGGCTGGCTGAGCCGGGGCTGCGGCCGGCTGGGCGGGCGTGGTTGTGACCGGGCTGCTCTGGGCCGTGGTCGGCGGTGCGGCGGGGTCGGCGACCGCCCGCGCGGGGGCGGGGGGCGCCGGTGGCTCCTGGCCGGACTGCTCGGCTGGCGACAGCGGTGTCAGGGGGGTGATCAGCAGGCCGGCCAGCGACGAGGTGTCAAGGTCGATGCCGGGCCCGTCGGCGGTGTCCGCGTCGCCGCTGGGCGCGCTGGCGGCGGCCGGCGGCGTGACGTCGTCCGTCAGATGGAGGGCGTCGAGCGCCCGCTGCGCCGCGGGGAGCTTCAGCGGCTGTCGGACGGACGGAGCCGCGGTCAGCGGCTTCTGGGCGCCGGGTGCGGCCCCGATGGCGGCACCCGCCGGGTCCAGCGCGGTGGTGGCCGGCGGGATCGGCGGGCGGGGAGTCGCTGGGCCGGCCGGTGCGTTCGCCGCGGGGGCCTCGACATGGGTTCCGGCGCCGGCGTCCGGGCTGGTGCCGGGGTGCGGTTGCGAGCCGGGAGTCAGGCCCGCCGTGGACCGGTCGGCAGCGCGGGAGGCGGCCGGCAGATCCGTGGGGTGCGTGTCGTGCTGGGGTGCCTGGGCGCCGGAGGTGACCTCGTCTCCGGTGGCGCCCAGATCGGCGGCGGTTGCCGCGGCCGCCACCGCCGCCACCGCTGTGACGGCCAACGCGGCCATCGGCCGAATCCGGAAGCGACGCGGCTGGCCGGGCTGACCGGACTGACCGGACTCCGGCACCGGTGCGCCGGCCAGGCGCCGCACCCGACGATGCGACGGCGGGGCGTCGGCCGCGGGGCCGTCCACCTCGACGGCCCCGCTGGTGCCGAACGCGGCGATGTCCGCGGCGCTCACCCCGGGGGTGGCACCGCGTCGGCCCGTGGCGCGGCGCGCGGTCGCCTCGGGTGCGGCGCCGGGCAGGGCAGGGGTGGGTGGCAGCCCGGCCAGCGGGGGCAGCGTGAGACCCGCGGGGCGGGATCCGGCGCGGATGCCGGCCCAGCGGTGGCGGGCCGTGGACCGCGGCGGCGTCCCGCGGGACGCGCGGGGCGGGCGCCGGCGAGCAGGGCGAGTAGCTCGGCGGTGTCGGGCAGGGAGCCGCCGTCGGCGAGCCGGACCCGGGCCAGCGCGCGACGCACCCCCGGACTGGTCAGCTCGCTCGCGTCGGCCCCGGCCTGCTCGCGGCGCCAACCGCCACGCCCGCCGGCCTGCCCCACCACGCTGGACGGACGCCCGGTGGCGGCCAGGTCGACGATGCCGGCCCAGGCGACGACGTCGGCCGCGGGACCGTCCCAACCGCCCGCGGCAGGCCCGTAGCCGTACCCCGGCACATACGTGCTGTCGGCGGCCGGCACGCCTGCCCTGGCCGCGGCCGTCACCAGCAACGGCCGTAGGGCCGCGGCGACCCCCAGGTCGACCAGGCGGGGGCCGACGACCGAGAGCACGATGTCGGCGGCCGTCAGATCACCGAGCGGGCCGACGCTGCGGTGCGCCGCCTCGATCGTCGTCAGCAGGCTGCGGGCGAGGCGATCGATCTCCTCGGGAGACAGCGGGCCACGCTCGGCCAGTTCACGGGCGAGGGTGGGCCCGCCGACGTACTCGGCCACGAGGTAGGGCCGCTCGGCGCCGGGCGCGGCATCGAGAACACCGCAGGTGTGCGGGCCGGCGATCACACGGGCTCGATCGACCGCGGCGGCGAAACGGGCCCGCATGTCGTCGCGCGGCGCGTCCCCGGGATGCAGCGAGCGGACGGCCACCTGCGCGCCGCCAGGTGCCCGAGCCAGGTGGATGACACCGGTGATGCCCACGTCAACCCGCCCAAGGAGCTGGTACGGCCCGAGCATGGTCGGCTCGCCCGTGGCGAGTGGGGCCACGTGGCGCGGAAGACGAACGGTCATGTGGGCTGCCCCGGGTGCGACGCGTGGCTCGCCGACGGCGACGGACCTCTCTGACGGTAGCCACTCAGGTGGTGTCCGTGAAGGGTGCTACGCCCGCTTCTTCAGTCTTCTACTGTGTTGCCGCTCATTGTTCACACGTGCCGCTGGCGTTCCCGGTGTTCTTCCCCTCGTCCTCCCGGACGTCCGGGTGCGCCGCCTCGATGCCGTCCAGGAGCCAACCCAGCGCCTGTTCGAAACGCGGCACCATCACCAGGCATCCGTTTCTCCACAGGGTGCGTAGCCGGGGGAGTTCCTCGCCGTCGTCGAGGGTGCCGAAGTCGGGCTCGAGCAGCTGGCCGTCGACCGTGGGATCACTCCAGCCCGCCGTGGTGGTCTGCAGCACGCTCGCCTCCCGCAGGGTGCAGCCGACGACAAGGTCGTTCACCGAGTGCAGGATGCGCTGCTGCTCCAGCGGATCATCGGTGAGTCGTGAGACGACGCCCAGATACTGTTCGATGAAGCGCAGCTTGTTGGGCCCGCGGGACGACCGGATGATCACTTGCAGTGTCCAGGGATGGCGCTGGTAGGACTCCCGCATGCGGCGCGCGATCGCGGTGAGGCCGCCGCGCCAGTCGGCCGGGACCTCGGCGAGCAGGCTCTCGCCCATGAACTCGTCCCACATGACGTCGAGCAGCTCGTCCTTGTCCCGGACGTGGTAGTACAGCGTCATCGTCCCGACACCGAGGTGGGTGGCGAGCCGGCGCATCGACACGGCGGCCAGGCCCTCCGCGTCCGCGATCTCGATCGCAGCCCGGGCCAGCCGCGGGGGGTTCAGCTTCGAGCGGCAGGTGCCGCCAGCGGCACGCCGCTCGACCTGCGTGCCGGACTCCGCCACCGGTGGCCGCGCGACGACGGGCCGGACAACCGCAGGTGAGGCGGCCGCCTTCGCCGCCGTGCCCATACGGGACATTGCCTGGTCACCTCCGACCACAACCGATCACGACCTTCGAGCGCAACCCAGGGAGCGCAACCCAGAGTCAGACAAGCGTTTTGCCGTTCGTACATCGTACGGCGTAGAGTGGGACCACGTCGCTCGTACGCTGTACGACTGCGGGTGGGTGTGATCCACGCATGTGTCCGCCCGGCCGCGTGGCTGAGCGGACGCACGGCCGAGGAGAACCGCGGCTGACCGGAGCCGTGGCTGACCTGAACCGCGGCCGAACGCAACCGCGGCCGAACGGGCCTGCGGCTGAGTCGGGCCGGGGCGCACGGGAGCGGCGGAGAGAACAAGAGAACAGCGGACGGGGAGGGAGGGACGTTGATGGATGCACATTCGGAGACCGCTCCAACGGGGGCGGTCGCAGCGCCACGGGCCTCGTGGGCGATCCTGGCGGTCTGTTGCCTGGCCCAGTTCATGGTCGTGCTCGACATCTCGATCGTGAACATCGCCCTGCCATCGATGCAGGACGATCTTGGAATGTCGGCGGGCGGGCTGCAGTGGGTGGTCAATGCCTACACCCTGGCCTTCGCCGGGCTGCTGCTGTTCGGCGGCCGGGCCGCCGACCTGTTCGGCCGGCGGCGGGTGTTCATCTTCGGCCTGGCCGTGTTCACACTCGCCAGCCTTGGTGGCGGCTTCGCCCAGAGCGAGGTCCAGCTCATCATCGCGCGGGCGGCCCAGGGCCTCGGCGGTGCGGTGCTGGCACCGGCGACACTCAGCCTTCTGATGACCTCGTTCGCCGAGGGGCGGGAACGCACGCGGGCCCTCGGGGCCTGGGGTGCCACGGCGGCCAGCGGTGGTGCGTTCGGCACGGTGCTCGGCGGTGTGCTCACCGACGTCGCCGACTGGCGCTGGGTGCTGTTCGTCAACGTGCCGATCGGTGTCGTGCTGATCGGCGCCGCGCGGGTGGTGCTGGTCGAGTCGCGTGGCCAGATCAGCCGGCTGCGTGACCTTGACATGCCCGGCACCGTGGCGGTGACCGGCGGTCTGGTCCTGGTGGTCTACGCGATCGTGCGAACCGAGAGCACGTCGTGGACGTCCCCGCTCACCCTGGGCATGCTCGTCGGCGGGCTCGTGCTGCTCGGCGGGTTCGTGGCCATCGAGGCGACCAGCGCGAACCCGCTGGTGCCGCTGGGCATCTTCCGGTTCCCGGGCATCGCGGTGGCGAACATGATCGCGGCCGTGCTGGGGGCCGGCATGTTCGCCGTGCTGTTCTTCCTCACGCTCTACCTGCAGCGGGTGCAGGGCTTCAGTCCGCTGCGCGCCGGGATCGCGATGCTGCCGATGCCGGTCTCGATCATTGTCGCGTCGCAGGTCGTGACCCGGCTGATCGGCCGGACGGGGCCACGCCCGCTCGTTGTCACCGGCGTCGTGATCGGCGCTGCCGGTCAGTTCTGGATGACGGGTATCTCCGCGGACAGCTCCTACTGGGTGGATGTGTTCGGGCCCATCGCGCTGATGGCCCTCGGCATCGGCACGGTGATGGTCGCGATGGTCACCGCCGCCACCTCCGGGGTCCCGATGCACATGGCGGGGCTCGCCTCCGGGCTCATCAACACCGGCCGTCAGATCGGCGCGGCCGTCGGCCTCGCGGTGGTCACCACGCTCGCCGAGGACCGCACCAAATCCCGCGTGAGTCAGGGCGTCGCCCTGCCCGACGCCCTGACCTCCGGCTACTCGCTCGGTCTGCTGATCGCGGCCTGCGTGTTCGTGGTCGGCCTGCCGCTCGCCCTGCTACTGCCGCGTCGCCGTGGCCCGGTCGTCCCGGTGCCCGTGCCGGCCGGCCCGTCCGACGGCGAACCCCTCGTGGTCGCCGAAGGCGCCCAGGCCTGAGTACTCGGCCTGTGGGCCGCCGGGCCTGTGGGCCGCTGCCGGGCCAGCGGGTCCGGTGGGTCAGCGGGTCCGGTGGTCAGCGGGTCAGCGGGTCAGTGGCGTCGGCGGAGGATGCCGACGACGGAGGCCTCGGCGCGTAGCTCGCCGGCGCGGGTGAGGATCTCGACCCGGCTGGTGGTGCGTCCGCCCGCGATGCTCAGGGCGCTCACCCGGTAGAGCAGCCACTCCCGCACGTCCAGCTCGGCGAAGTACGTCACTGTGATCGACAGGACCAGCGCGGTGCTGTCCGGCATGATCTCGCCCGTCGGCGTGACCATGCCGGACAGCCGCGCGATGTCGTCCAACGGCATGAACTCGCAGGCGTGCGCGATCAGTGCCCGCCAGAGCGTGGGGTCATCGCCCGCGTCGGCGGCACGCACCCAGTGCTCCAGCTGGAACTCGGCACGCTGGGGGAGCAGCCGCGTCTCCCACGGGACCAGCCGAATGGGAAGGCCCACCGCGGTCTCGGGGCCCGCGGGCATCACCGTCGTCGGCGTGAACCGGCCGAGGTCCGGCTCGGGGGCGCGCAGCATGATGTTCGTCCGCGACAGTGCCTGCGAGTGCTGCCGGACCGACAGCGCCAGCGCCCCCACCGACCGGCCGTGCGCCAGGTGCTCCACGTCGATCCACACCGGGAGCTCGCAGTCACCGGGCCGGGAGAAGACGGTGTGCAGCGAATGCACCGTCTTGCCGGGGGTCAGGCGCTCCGCCAGCACGATCTGCTGACCGAGCTGCTGCGCGCCCAGGACACCGCCATGCGGACTGCGCAGCGAGCGCACCGGGACCGGCGGCACATCCCCGCGCACGTCCAGCACCGTCAGCAGCTGCGCCAGCGTGAACCGACCCGGCGTCGCCGCGTTGATCAGCGGCGTGGTCGCGTCAGGTTCGGCCACCGCCCGGCCGCCCGGTCGGGACTGGCCGGTCAGACCCGGCTGAGCAACCACATCGCACCCTCTCGTCGGTGACCGCCGAGCCGCGGTTCGACGGGACCGCCAGACACGGGCCCTACCGAACGAATGTCGACCTCTCGCGCCCAAGGCGCGGGTCGCAAGTGGCATAGGCCACCTACCCGCCAGTACCCCTGCCTGCACAAACCATCCCAAATGCATGGGAAACAGTTCGTATCCGGCACTGTATACGGCATCGGATACGAAACTGGATACAGAGTTCATGGGTGTGTTACGTGCCGGGCGGTGGGCCGAAACGCCCCCCGCTGACCCTCATCTCCAGACACGAGGACCCGCACCAGTGGACCCGGGATGGCGAGAGCTGGCATGACCGACACCGCATCGACTCCGACCGAAACCCCGACCGGCCCCGTGGGCACGCCGCCGACGGTGGGCGCCCGACCCTACGACTTCGCCTTCGACCCCGCGACCACCGCGCTCGTGCTCATCGACATGCAGCGCGACTTCCTCGAGCCGGGCGGCTTCGGGGAGAGCCTCGGCAACGACGTCGGCCAGCTGCGCGGCACGATCGAGCCGCTGCGGGCGGTGCTGGCGGCCGCGCGTGCCGCCGGGCTGACCGTCATCCACACCCGCGAGGGTCACCTGCCCGACCTGTCCGACCTGCCGGCGGCGAAGCTGCACCGCGGCAACGCCACCCTGCGCATCGGCGACGTCGGACCCAAGGTCCGCATCCTCATCCGGGGTGAGTACGGCCAGGACATCATCGACGAGCTGGCGCCGATCGACGGCGAGACCGTCATCGACAAACCCGGCAAGGGCGCCTTCTACGCCACCGCGTTCGGGGACGTGCTGCGCGCGAAGGGCATCACCAGCCTCGTCGTCACCGGTGTGACGACCGAGGTCTGCGTGCACACCACCGTCCGCGAGGCCAACGACCGCGGCTACGAGTGCCTGGTGCTCAGCGACTGCGTCGGTTCCTACTTCCCCGACTTCCAACGGGTCGCCCTCGAGATGGTCGCGGCCTAGGGCGGCATCTTCGGCTGGGTCGCCCCGTCACAGGCGTTCCTGGCCGCCCTCGAACCCCTGCTCGCCACCGCCACCGCCGCTGCCGCCTCCACGGCTTCCTGAGACAGGACGGGTCCTCGTCACATGATCAAGATCGGAAACCGGTCGGCGCAGCCGTCGGCCGCGGGCTCCTCGGCGCCCAGCCTGCCCTACTGGACCAGGGGCGACACCAACGCCTTCTTCGGCCTCGGTATCAACGTGCTGGTCAACGTGATCGTCCTGACCTCGCTGTGCCTGTTCGTCGTCAACATCCCGAAGGACGAGGTGTTCGGCGCGATCCTGCCGGCGCTCGGCATCGCGATGCTGATCGGCAACCTGTTCTACGCCTACCTCGGCCGGCGGCTGGCGGCGAAGGAGGGCCGTGACGATGTCACGGCCATGCCGTACGGGCCGAGCGTCCCGCACATGTTCATCGTCGTCTTCGTGATCATGCTGCCGATCTACCTGAAGACGAAGAACCCGATGCAGGCCTGGCAGGCGGGCCTGGCCTGGGCGTTCATCATCGGGATCATCGTCGTGATCGGCGCGTTCGTCGGCCCGACGATCCGCAGGTACGCCCCGCGCGCCGCGATGCTCGGCACGCTGGCCGGCATCTCGATCGCGTTCATCTCGATGCGTCCCGCCGCCCAGATGTGGGACGCGGCCTGGATCGCGCTGCCCGTGTTCGGCCTGCTGCTGGTCGGGCTGCTCACCGACCTGAAGCTGCCGTGGAACCTGCCGATCGGCGCGGTCGCGCTGGCCGTGGGCACGGCGATCGGCTGGATCGGCGGGTTCATGGACACCCCGGCCGTCTCCGAGGCGGCGAAGGACATCGCGCTGTCGCTGCCGACGTTCCACTTCGACCGGCTCCTCGACGGTCTGCGCGACATCTCGCCCCTGCTGGCCACCGCGATCCCGCTCGGCGTCTACAACTTCACCGAGGGCATGACGAACGTGGAGAGCGCCGCGTCCGCCGGGGACAACTACAACCTGCGCCCGATCCTGCTCGCGGACGGTCTCGGCGCGATCGTCGGCTCGGCGCTCGGCTCGCCGTTCCCGCCCGCGGTCTACATCGGTCACCCCGGCTGGAAGTCCGCCGGCGGTCGCACCGGCTACTCGCTGGCCACCGGCGGGGTGATCGCACTGCTGTGCTTCTGTGGCATGTTCGGCCTGCTGGGCGCGGTGCTGCCGCTACCGGCGATCGTGCCGATCCTGCTCTACATCGGACTGCTCATCGGTGCCCAGGCATTCCAGGTCTCCCCGAAGGCGCACGGCGCGGCGGTGATCGCGGCGATCATCCCGAACATCGCCTCCTGGGCCGCCGGGTTGATCGACAACACGGTGACGACCGCGGTCGGCGTCGCGGCGAACCTCGATCCCGCGGTGAAACTGACCGTCACCGACGCCGACCTCGAGGGCAACAGCGTTCTGCTGCACGGCCTGCATCTGCTCGGGGACGGCGCGGTGCTCGCCGGCCTGGTGCTCGGCTCGATCGTCGCGTTCATCATCGACAAACGGTTCATCTCGGCGACGATCGCCTCCGCGGCCGGGGCGGGACTGGCGTTCATCGGCCTCATCCACGCCGAGAAGGTCGAGTGGAACGCCGGGGGTGGCCAGGTCGCCCTGGGCTACCTGTTCCTCGCGGTCGTCTGCGGGGTTCTGGGCGCTGACCCGCCCAGAACCCCGCATCCCCGACGCCGAGGAGATCGCGCTCGAACGCGAACACGGCATCCCCGCCCAGACCCCGCGCACCCCCAGGCACGCCGACCCCGCGTCCACCGAGCCCGCCGCCGCCACCGAGTCCGCCGCCGGTTCCACCGCCGAACCCGTTGCCAGCGTCACCGCTGCCCCCGGCAGTTCGACCTGAGAGCTGCCACCGCGTCGTCGTGATCCGGTGGCGCCCATCTGTCGAGGCGTGGTCGCTGAGCCGATTTCTTTCGTGCTCAGCGACCACGCCTCGCCGTCCGCGACGACGTGCCCCGGGTCATGGACGTGCGGGTCAGTTGCGGTCGAGGTCCTGCGCGTCGCGGTTCTCGCGGTTGAAGTCGAATCGGCGGTGCTCGGTGCGATCGGTGCCGCCGGAGTCGGTGTCGTCGTGGTCGCGGCGGGTGGGGGTGCGCAGGGTGCCGTGGGCGGTGGAGGTGATATCGATCTTGAGTTTGTTGTCGTGGAGCTGGAGGGGGACGACGACGAACTGGCCCACGGGGGTGTAGGCGCCGGTGGGGGGCGAATCCCAGGTGTGCAGGCCCAGCCACCAGTGGTGGCTGGTGTCGGCGAAGGCGTGGGCGCCGCCGGGGCCGGAGCCGGCCAGGGAGCCGGTGAGCAGCGGACGGTCGGTGGGCTGGCAGGGGCCCAGCGGGGTGCGGCAGGAGGCGTCCGCGACCACCTGGCGGTCGTTGAGTTCCGGTGCCGCCGAGTACACGAGGTGGTAATGCCCGTCGTCCTCGAGCAGGGAGGGGGACGCCACCCTGCCGTCCTGCCAGGGCAGGCTCGGGCGCAGCAGGACGGCGGGGTCGCCGGTGAGCACCAGGCCGTCCGAGCGCAGCGGCTGGGCCCACAGTGCCGGGCCGCTCCCGCCGGCCTGGCCGGGACTGCTCCAGGCCAGGTAGGGCCGTCCGGCGGCGTCGACGTAGGGGCTCGGGTCGGTGCTGCCACCCTCGGCGGTCTGGCAGACGAAGGGGGCCAGTGAGGTGTCCTCGAAGGGCTCGTCGAGATGCTTCGAGGTCGCCGCCGAGACGCAGCGCAGGCCGAGTCCCCGCACGGTGGCGGTGTAGTAGAGGACGAACGATCCGTCGAACACGCCGATCGCGGCCGGGCCCAGACCGCCGCTGGGATCCGCCCAGCTGGGCGGCGCCGCCAGGGCGTTCGGGTGGACCGTCCAGGTGTGCCGGTCGCGGCTGGACAGCAGCTGGATCGCGTCGGGGGCCCGCGGGTCGACCCCGACGGCGTAGGTCGTGCGGTTGTGGATGACCAGTGACGGTGCCGGCAGGTCGACGTTCGCCACGATCACCGCCCGGTCGCTGTCGCCCGTGCCGGCCTTCGACAGGTACAACCCGGCAAGCACAAGGACGAGGACGACCATGCCCGGCTGGCGGCGGGCAAAGTCGACCAGCCCGCCGGTGAGCCCCTTCTCGCCCATCCCGCCACCATCCTCATTGTGAGCACCTGATGGCGGAGTGTATTCACGGTGGGGCGGTATTGGCCGTCAATTGACCTTCGACAGTCCCTTGACCAGGGCGGCGCCGGCCGGGCTCAGGCCGACCAGGCTGACCTCGACGCCCCGCTCGCGGTATTTCGTCCGAACGTCGTCGAGCGCGGCGACCGCCGCCGAGTCGAGCACGTCCGCCGCGGCGAGGTCCACGACCACGCGAGGCGGATCCCGCGCGTAGTCGAACGCCTCGACCAGGTCGGCCGTCGAGGCGAAGAACAGCGAGCCGCGGACCACGTAGATCCGCTCGCCGCCGTGCGGGTCGAGCACGCTGGTGACCGTGGCCAGCCGGGCGGCCCGCCGGGTGAACAGCAACGCCGAGAGCACCACGCCGACGACCACGCCGTAGGCCAGGTTGTGGGTCGGTACGACCACCGCGACCGTCACGACCATCACCAGCGTCTCCTCGCGCGGCAGTCGCCGCAGCGTGGACGGCGCGATGCTGCGCCACTCGAAGGTCATCACCGCGACCAGCATCATCACCGCGGCCAGCGCCGACATCGGGATGTGGCACACCAAGTCGCGCAGCGGCACGACCAGCAGCAACAGGAACCCGCCCGCGGCGAACGTCGAGAGCCGGCCACGTCCACCGGCGTTGACGTTGACGATCGTCTGGCCGATCATCGCGCAGCCACCCATGCCGCCGAAGAACCCGTTGACGATGTTCGCGACGCCCAGACCCCAGCTCTCCCGGTCGGGGTTGTGGGTGGTGGCGGTCATCCGGTCGACGATCTGCGCGGTCAGCAGCGTCTCCAGCAACCCGACGGCCGTGAGCGCCAGGACGTACGGCGCGACGATCCGCAGCGTCTCCCAGTCCACCGGCACGTTCGGCAGGCCCGGTCGCGGCAGTGACGACGGCAGCCGCCCCTCGTCCCCGACCGTCGGGACGGACAGATGGAAGCAGACCGTCACGAAGGTCAGCAGTGCCACCGCGACCAGCGGCGCCGGGATGGCACGGGTCAGCCGTCCCATCGTGAGCAGGATGGCCAACCCCGCCGCCACCAGCGCGTACACCGTCCACGACCGGCCGACGGCGTGCGGCAGCTGGGCCGTGAAGATCAGGATGGCCAGGGCGTTGACGAACCCGATCATGACGGTCCGTGGAATGAAGCGCATCAGCCGCGCGACGCCGAGCAGCCCCAGCACGAACATCAGCAGGCCGACGCCGATCGTCGTGGCGATCAGGTACTGCACGCCGTGCTCCCGGACCAGCGGCGCGGCCACCAGGGCCATCGACCCGGCCGCCGCCGAGATCATCGCGGGCCGTCCGCCCGTGAAGGCGATGACCATCGAGATGGTGAACGACGCGAACAACCCGATCCGCGGATCGACCCCGGCCACCACCGAGAACGAGATCGTCTCCGGAATCAGCGCGAGCGCGGTCACCAGCCCCGCCAGCAGTTCCACCCGCACCTGACGCCGCCCCGGCCAGCGCGCGCCAAGCCAGCGGCCGACCGCCCACCCACGTCCACCCGGCCCGCCGGTGGACGGCGCGGCGACACCGGTCGGGTCGGCGTCGGGGTTGGTGCTGGTGTCGGCTTCGGTGCGGTCGGCGCCGGTGCGAGCGGAGATCTCGGTCATGCGGCGACGGTCACAGTGACGCCGGGTACGGCCGACAGGGCGGCAGAAGGCATGGCAACGAACCTCGAGTAGTCAGAATCGGTGTCCGGGTGGTGTGCGGGACGCCCGAACACGGCACGGGTCAGGCTCGGGGTGCGCCGAGGCGGACGAGGTCCTGCTGCATCTGGTCGATCTCGACGGACTGGTTGAGCACCATCGCCCGGGCCACGCCGCGGGTGCGGTCCTGCTCGCCGTGCCGGGAGGCGTACTGCGCCATCGCGAGCCCGCCACGATGATGATGGATCATCAGGGTGAGGAACAGCACGTCAAGGTCGCGCCCGCGCAGGGTGGCGAGTTGGCGCAGTTGCGCCGGCGTCGCCATCCCCGGCATCCGTGCGCTGTCGTCAGCGGAGCCGGAGCCGGAGCCGTTCATGCCGGCCATGCCGTGGGTGGACGAGCCGTCGGTCGAGGTGGCGCCCATCCAGCGCATCGCGGCGCCGGTATTGGACTGGGTGCGGCCCCAGCCGGACAGCCAGGTGGACATGACACCGATCTCGCGTTGCTGGGTGAGCGCGATGTCCTGCGCCACGCTGCGGCTGGTCGCGTCGGCGCCACGACTGAACTCGATCATCGCCATCTGGACGGCCTGGGAATGATGTTCGGACATGTCCCGGGCGAACCCGACATCCACCGAGTTCTCCCCCGGGGACCGGTCGATCAGGCCGCCGATCGCGGCGCCCGCGGCGAGCAGCGCCGCGACCACGACGAGCACCAGCGGCGTCCACCACAACGCCGACCGCCCGTGCCGACGCCGGCCGTCGCCGGCACGACCGTCATCGTCCCGGCCTTCACCGGCATGGCCTTCACCGGTATGGCCGTCGGATTCACGGCCGTCGGATTCACGGTCGTCGGCATCCGGTGCGGTGGGAGTGTTCTGACCGGAGCTGGGGCGGGGATCGGTGCCGCTGGTGGCGCCGCGGTCGTCGACGCCGGGGTCGCCGGTGCGTGCCTCTACGGTGGCGGCCGGGGCGGGCAGACCGACCCCGGCGCGCGGGTCTGTATCGCTCATCGTTCGTCAAGTCTGACGTAGGTGCCGACCTTTTGCGCGCCACCCCCGCCCACCGCCCGGTTCGAGGCGGCCCGCCGGACGGTCAGGGGTGCAGGTTGGAGTTGAACACGAAGGTGCGCTTGCCGACCTGGACACGGGTGCCGGGGGTCAGCGGGGCCGCCTGATGGGGGTTCAGGGGGGTCCAGACGGTCGCCTCCGGGGGCGCGATGTAGGTACCGTTCGCCGATCCCTGGTCGGTGATCACCGCGTCCCAGCCGGTGAGCGTGATGATGGCGTGGACGCGGGAGATCGCGCTCTCGCCGTCCTCGACGGGCAGAGCCCGGGCGGTACCGGCGCGCACGGCGTCGTCGCGGTCCGGCTGACGGCCGATGACCAGATTTATGTCGACGGGCAGCGTCATCCCGTCGTCGAAGACGAGGATGCCGATCGGTGGGCGTGGACCCCACACGGTGTGCCCGGCCTGCTGGGCCAGCGACTGCCCGCACTCGACGCAGTACGGCGACTGTGGATGGTTGAAGTGGCCGTTCGGGCACAGCACGCCCTCGACCTGGGGCTTGGAGCTGTTCGGCAGCATCGTGGGCGCCTCGTCGTCCTCGATGAGGTCCGAGACGGTGAAGGTCTGCCCGGGAAGCTGGGTGAGCGCGTCGTGCTCGTCATCGGTGAGGTCGTCGGTAAGCGGCTCCTGCTGCCCCATGGCCCCGCCGCCCGGGCCGTACCTGGACCCGCCGGGTCCAGGGCCGAAACCGGAGCCGCCGGCGTCATGGCCGAAGCCCTGGCCGCCACCGTCATGGCGGTAGCCGGGAGCGCCGCCGTCGTGGCCGTAGGCGGAGCCGCCAGCGTCGTGGCCGTAGGCGGCGCCGTGGTCGGCGCCGAGCTGGCCGTTGGGGCTGGGGTCGTGACCGGAGCGGCCCAGCGCCTCGCCGTAGAGGTCCCGGCCGGCGAGTTCGGTCGCCGGGTCCGGGTCGAGTTCATCGAGTTCATCGAGTTCATCGAGTTCGTCGAGGTCGGCGGCCTGGGTGGGCTCGGCGGCGGCGCGCCGACGGTGGGCTTCCTCCTCCTGGCTGAGCAGGGGGGCCAGCGCCGGCGGTGTGGTCAGCGACGGGTCGGGGACGCGGGCGCCGGAGGCGGGAATGGGGGCGGCGCCGGTCTTCGGATCCTGGGACGGGTCGAAGGCGGCGAGCATGCGGTCCGCCGACGACTTGGAGATCGGTATCGCCGGTGCGTCGCTGAGCAGCAGGCTCACCCCGACCCCCGCCACCGTGCCCAGGCGCAGGTCCAGCGGAAAGTCGAGGCCGCCGGCATCCCCGGCGCGCGTGTCGACCAGACCGGTCGGCGCCACGTCGATGCGCTGGCAGTCGGCGGGCAGCAGCCGGTCGACCCAGGTGGCCGAGTCGACCCCCGAAAGGGTCAGCCCGGACGGGCCACTGACCACGACGTCCATCGCGCCGTGCACGAGTGCCGCGACCCGGTCGTTGACGGTGGTCAGCAGGCTGAAGTCGGGTACCCGCTCGGGGTCGGCGTCGGCCAGGACCCCGGCGACCCGGCGCACCAGGCGCCTGCCCATCGTGGCCTCGGACGTGCCGACCTCGGCGGCCACCTCGGCGCACAGCCCCAGCAACCGGGTGGTGATCTCCGCGGTCTCGGGTTGGTCGACCCGGGCGACGACCAGCGCCCCGGGCAGTCGCACGACCACTCCGGTCCTCTCGGTGCGCCCGGACTCGACGACCACCCGGAAATGGTCCAGACCCGCCATGACTCGCCTCTCGTCCCCACGTCCACGCCGCGCGGCGATCCTCGCCACGTGCCAGCCGTCCTGCCGCGGCCCGCCGGATTCCCGGCCAGCCCCCGTCCGCGTCCCTGCCTGGTCCCCGTCCACCTGGCCGATTGCGGTCACCTGCCGGCCATCGCCCTATCCTCGTCGCACCGACCCGTCTGTGGACGTCGGATGCGCCGATGTGGTCCTGTCGTGCTCGCGACCGGTGCGGGACGCGGCGCCGGGCGTGGTGCCAGGCCCGGCGCCGGGCGCGGTGCCAGACCTGTCACCGCGCCGGCTCCCATCCTGCCTGGGGCGGCGGTCAGCCCAGCGCGCGGTCGAGGTTGATCGCGGCGCTGATCAGCGCCAGATGGGTGAAGGCCTGCGGGAAGTTGCCCAGTGCCTCCCCGGACGGGCCGATCTCCTCGGGGTAGAGGCCGACGTGGTTGGCGTAGGTGAGCATCTTCTCGAAGACCAGCCGGGCGTCGTCCACCCGTCCGGCGCGGGTCAGCGCCTCCACGTACCAGAACGAGCAGAGGTTGAAGGTGCCCTCGTCGCCGGTCAGCCCGTCGCTGCCGTCGGCGGCGTAGCGGCGGACCAGGCTGTCGCTGACCAGGTCCTCGCCGAACCGGTCGAGGGTGGACAGGAACCGCGGGTCGGTCGGCCCGGAGAACTTCACCAGCGGCATGCACAGCAGCGACGCGTCCAGCCGCGGCGAACCGGGGAACTCCATGTAGGCGCCACGAGTCGGATTCCAGGCCTCGTTCTGGACGAACCGGTACGCCTGGCCGGCGAGTTCCTTCCAGTCGTTGGTCGGCCCGGGCAGCCCGCGCTGACGCGAGATACGGCACGCCCGTTCGAACGCCACCCAGGTCATCAGCGCCGAATAGGTGAAACGCTGCCGTCCGCCGCGGGTCTCCCAGATGCCCTCATCGGGTGAGTCCCAGTGTTTCGCGAGCCAGTCGAGCTGACGGCCCAGCGCCTCCCACAGCCCGAACGAGATCGGCACCCGCTTGTTGTACAGGTACACCGAGTCCATGAGCTCGCCGTAGATGTCGAGCTGCAACTGCTCGGCGGCGGCGTTGCCGATCCGCACCGGTTTCGAGTCGCGGTAACCCGCCAGATGGTCCAGCACGATCTCGTCCAGGTGGGCGTTGCCGTCCACGCTGTACAGCACGTAGAGCCCGGATTCCTTCGGGGCCTCGTGGCAGCGCTGCTCCAGCCAGTCCATGAACGCGGCCGACTCGTCGGTGAAACCGAGTGCCATGAGCGCGTAGGTGGTGAACGCGGCGTCGCGGATCCAGGTGTAGCGGTAGTCCCAGTTGCGCACGCCACCGAGTTCCTCCGGCAGCGACGTCGTCGGCGCAGCCACCAGCGCCCCCGTCGGCCGGTAGACGAGCAGTTTGAGCACCAGCGCGCTGCGCAGCACCATCTCCCGCCAGCGGCCGTGGTAACGCCCCCGGCGAATCCACGACTGCCAGTACTTCAACGTCCGGTTGAACAGCGCGTCGGCCTCGCCGATGGCCAGCGGCCGGATGGAGGCGTTCCATTCCAGGATGATGTCCGCGGTCTCGCCCATGGCCAGGTCGAAATCGGCGTGCACGGCCGTACCGTCGATGCGCAGCGGCAGTGACGTGCGCAGCACCAGCGTCCCCGTGGTGGACGCGAACACCGCCCCCGAACCGGGAACCAGAGTCACCGTGTGGGCCGCCCGGCCGTAGTCGAACCGCGGGTCGCAGCGCAGCCGGAACGACGCCGTCCCGCGCACCGCCCGAGCCTGGCGGACGATGACGTGCGGCGTCTCGGTGACGTCGCTGTCCATCGGCACCATGAAGTCGACGACCTCGCCCACCGCGCGCGGTGCGAGAAAACGGGTCATCAGCACGTTCGAGTCGGGCAGATACAGCTGCTTCGCCCGTGACTGCGGGCAGTGAATGCGGAAGGACCCGCCGCGGTCGGCGTCGAGCAGGCTCGCGAAGACCGACGGCGCATCGAAACGCTGCGGGCAGTACCAGTCGATCGTGCCGTCCGTGGCGACCAGCGCCACGGTGCGCAGGTCACCGATGACCGCGTGCTCCTCGATGGGCGGATAGTCGGTGTGGGCCATTCAGGGACTCCGCGAGGCGTGAGGGGGACGAGCGCTGTAGCCGGGCGCCGAGCCTGGCTGTGTTGGAGGTGGGGCGTTCGGGGCAACCACGCGACGGTAACCCGTCCATCGCACCCTCGCCCACGCCCGTCGGTAAACCCTGGCGTCGCCCCCGGCGACAATGTGAACCCGCGGTAACGCCAGCCGCGTCGCCACCGTGGATTTGCCCGTCGTCCATGGTCAGCGGGCTGGTCAGGGATGTGGTGCCGACCACGCCCACGGGTGGCTCCCGGTATCGAGGCCGATCACGTTGCCCACTCCCGTGGGGTCTGGCCGCGCGCCCCCTTTGGTGGGGCACCTACGATCACGCCATGGGCGCCCACCTCCAGACCGCCGAGGACGGTCCCGCCGCACTGGTGATGTTCGCTCGTGGGGACCGGGTCTTCCCGATCGACGACCTCGGCGGCGGTATCTGGTCCCGCCGCGGCACCGTGCTCGCTGTTCACCCCGCCGGTCGCCGCGCGCCGAACGACCAGACCGGTTCCGTGCGGGTGGAGGTGTCTCCCGCGGCGGCACCACTGATCAGCGCCCGCGCGACGGTCCTGTGGGACGACGGCAGCGCCGAGGTCCTCGACGAGGCCCAGCTCTGCCTCGTCTACGACCAGGAGGCAGCCGTCGGCGTCCGGGTCGTCACGGTGCCGATGGCCGAGCCGGTGGACGTCGTCCAGCACGGCGGTCACGTCGTCCTCGTCCTGCGCGACGGCCTGCTGCCCCCCGTCGCCCTGGACTCGCTGCGCGACAAGCTGCGCCGGGTCCGTGCCGCCCTCACCCCCGCGCCCGCCGTCGGCTCCGGACGGCCGGCCGACGAGGCCACCGCGGCCGCGGCCGCCGCCGAGCGTCGCCGCCGCGATCTCGATCTCCTACGCGCCCTGATCGCCCAGCTCACCGGCGGCCCCGCCGACCGCGGCTGAGCGGGACGCGGCCGGGGACGCCGCGGCGTCTGTCAGGAGGTGGAGTAAGGGCCGGGACACACGCCGGGGCCGTAGGCGTTGCCGTTCATGCCGGCCCGCGGCTGCTCGGTCATCGCCTGGCTGACCTTGGACGCGATCGCCTCGGTGAGCCGGATCGCCTGTGTCAGCGACAGGTTCAGGACGATCTCGCTGTCGTCGGTCATCGCGAAGCGTACCGAGACATCCGCCATGGTCTGTTTCCTCCAGGTTCTTGCCCCCGGCTCCGGCTCCGGTGAGCGGAGGTCGCAGGGAGATCCACGCGCGGGTCCGACCCGCCGTGTGGACGTGGGCATGATGACCGACTCACCATCCCCGATGGTGCCCATGCCGTGTGCGACGGCCCCTCCATCCAGGGCGGCGGTCATGGCCTCGAAGCCCGGGGAATGTCGCGTTTCGCGACTAAATGGTCATCGAGAGTGCGAGAACGGCGTCGACCCGACCACCATATCGCCACACGCGACTGGATGGATGCGTGTGGTGTGCACATCGCGTGCGAGTCGCGACATGTGAGACAAGACACATCCACGATGGATGTGGATGTGCTGTGCGGCGGTCAGATCCAGCCGGGAAACCACATGCGCGCGCGCCAGGAGGAGTACGGGATCACCTGGGCCGCGAGGATCGGATAGAAGTACGCGAACAGCAGCACCACCACGATCGTGTAGAGCCCGACCGACAGCGCGCCGACGAGGCGTCGCGTGTCGGAGGCGCCGCGTGGGCCCAGTGCCAGGCCAGCGAGGCCGGTGAGGCCGAGAACCAGGAACGGCAGGCACGGCAGGGCGTAGAAGAAGAACATCGTCCGGGCGGGGAACAGCAGCCAGGGCAGGAACGCCGAGCCGAACCCGACCAGCACCAGCGCGGCCCGCCAGTCGCGCCGGGTGATCCACCAGGCCAGCACCGCGAGCAGGCCCGCGACCCCGACCCACCAGATGGCCGGGTTGCCCAGCGCCAGCACCTCGCGGGAACAGCCCGACGGGTCGTGGCAGCCGGACTTCCCGTAGGCGGGAGCCGACCAGTAGTACGCCACCGGCCGGCCCATCACCAGCCAGCTCATGGGGTGCGACGCGGAGGCGTGGCCCTGGTGCAGGCCCTCGTGGAAGTGCAGCACCGCCATCTGGTACTTCCACCAGCCACGCCAGGCATCGACGAAACCGTTGCCGTAGAAGTGGCGGTAGTACCCGCCGTCGGTGACGAACCAGCCGGTCCAGGTGGCGAGGAAGACCACGATCGGGAGGGCGACGAAGCCGGCGAGCCAGCCGGGCAGGTCCCGCCGCAGCGCCCCGAGGACGGGCCGGCGCGCACCACCCGTGCGCCGGGCACCGATATCCCAGGCCAGCGCCAGCGCGGACAGCCCCACGATCGAGTACAGCGCGCTCCACTTGACGCCCATCGACAGGCCCAGCGCCGCCCCGGCCGCCAGCCGCCACGGCCGGATGCCCAGCCGCGGGCCGTACAGCTCGCCCAGCTGCGCCCGCCGGTCGTCCACCGGCGGCCCGGCCCCGGCGGCAGCCACCGGCGCCCCGGCGTCGAGCCCCTGGGACGTGGCCGCCTCGGGCACCGCCGATATCGCGGCCGCGTCGGAGGTGGCCGAGGTGGCCGATGTGGGTGCGAGGGCGGTGGCCAGCGCGGCGGCGGTGAGCCGGTCGGCGAGTCTGCCCCGTCCGTGGTCCCGGTCGGCCAGCAGGCAGGCCAGCGCCACCACGATGCCGGTCATCAGGAAGATGTCGAGGATGCCGATGCGGCTCTGCACGAACTCCAGGCCGTCCATCGCCAGCAGCAGGCCGGCGAAACAGCCCAGCAGGGTGGAACGGAACATCCGACGGGCCGCACGGGCCAGCACCAGCACCGCCAGGGTGCCGAACAACGCCGCCGAGAACCGCCAGCCGAGTTCGGGACTGCCGTGCGGCGTCCCGTCGCAACTGGTGTAGCCGAACAGCCCCTCGGACGCCGCCATCAGCCACTTGCCGAACGGTGGATGGACGACGAACGCCGGGCCGGCACACGAGTTCGAGTCGATCTCGTAGCCGGCCTTGAGTAGACCGGCGGCGTCCTTGGTGTAGTAGACCTCGTCGAAGTAGACGCCGCGGGGCTGGGTGAGGTTCCAGAACCGCAGGATGCCGGCGAGCACCGCGACCGAGAGGGTGGCCAGCCAGCCGCCCAGCGGGTTACCCGGCATCGGCGGGCACAGCCGGTCACGCAGGATCGGTGCGGGTGGCCGGCCGTGGGCACTCGAACCGCCCACGGCGGACGACGACGTGCCCTTCACGCGTCCGCTCACACTCCGGGGCACGGGGGCCGTTGTCACCGTCACACCGATCAGGGTAGATCCTACCGCCTGCGACACTGGTCGGGTGTCCGGGACCCTGGTGCTCTGTGGTGCACCCATCGGTGATGTGCGGGACGCGAGCCCCCGTCTGGGCGAGATCCTGGCCACAGCGGATGTGATCGCGGCCGAGGACACCCGCCGGGTGCTGCGTCTGGCGGCCGGGCTCGGCGTGACCATCACAGGACGCATCGTGTCCTGCTACGACGCGGTGGAAGGCGCCCGTGCGGCCCAGCTGACCGAGCATCTGCGCCGGGGTGACACCGTCGCGCTGGTCACCGATGCCGGGATGCCGGCGGTGTCCGATCCGGGCTTCCGGGTGGTCGCCGCGGCCGCGGCCGCCGGGATGACGGTGACCGTCGTGCCCGGCCCGTCCGCGGTGACGGCGGCGCTCGCGGTCAGCGGCCTGCCATCCGACCGCTGGACGTTCGAGGGCTTCCTGCCGCGCCGCGGCGCCGACCGGCGGACCCGGCTGCGGGAACTGCGGACCGAATCCCGCACGATGGTGTTCCTGGACAGCCCGCACCGGCTCGAGGCCGGACTGCGCGACCTCGCGGCCGCCTTCGGGCCGCAGCGGGCCGCCGTGCTGTGCCGGGAACTGACCAAGACCCATCAGGAGATCGTCCGCGGCGATCTGGCCCACCTGCTCACCTGGGCCACCGATGGCCGGGTCATCCGCGGCGAGTTTACCCTCGTCCTCGCCGGCGCCCCCCGCCGACCACCCCCCACGATCCTCACCGGCCCCCCCGCCGATGTGACGGTGCCCGCCGATGTGACGCTGCCCGCCCCTGCCGGCACCGCCCACCGACCCGGCCCGGACGCCACCGACGCCGGCGGCACCGCTGGGACGGACACAGCCACCCCGACGGCGGACGCCGCTGCCAGGACGGACGCCGCTGCCGGGGCCGCCATCGCTGCCATGGCTGGCGTCGGGGCGGACCTCGGGTCTGGCGACCTCGGGGCTGACGTCGTCGAGGGGGAGACGCCGCCGGGGCAGGTGGAGACGGTGCGGGCCGAGGTGCTGGCGGCGGACGTGGAGCGGCGGGCGGCGACCGGGATGTCGCGCAAGGAGGCCCGACGGGCCGTCGCGGCCGACTACGGGCTGTCCCGCAACGACGTCTACGCCGCCGAGATCGCCGCCCGGCCCGCCCCGCCCGGCCGGGCCGCTGATCGGGACGGGCCGTCCGGTCAGCAGCCGCGCTGCAGCACAAGCGCCTTGCCCATCGCGGCCCACTCGTAGGCGATCATGTAGGGCCACATGCCACGGGGCGGCGGGACGCTGATCATCCGGGCCTCGCCGTGGTAGCAGCGATCGAGGCGCAGCCGCGCCCGGGTGGTCTGCGTGGTCGCGGTGATCACCAGGACGGAACGCCAGCCCCGCTGGGCCGCGGCGGCGGCCAGCCAGCGTGACTCACCCCTGGTGGTGAGCGGTACGGGCGCGAAGCAGATCACCTCGACCTCGGTCAGCCCGCGGGGGCACGGGTCGTCCGCCGTCGGCGTGGAGACGACGAGCACCGGTGCGTAGCCCGCCCGGGCCAGGGCGACGGCGCGTTCGATCCGGCCGGTGCTGCCGGCGAACATGACGATCGCGTCCGCCCTCGCGGGTGCGTCCCGGTGCGGCAGGACGAACAGGCGCACCGTCGCCAGCGTGAACCCGATCGCCAGCACACCCGCCACACCCGCCAGCACGAGCCGTCGCCGCCGTCCCCGCACCGCCGGGGGAGCGGCGGGCGGCGCGTCGTCGGATGGTGGGGACACCATGACGCCTCCCGTCCTCGCGTCGGTTGGGCCGAGCCAACCACCATTCACACCCTCCAGACGCGTCACTCGCCGTAACGCCGCGCCGGACCACCACCACCACCACCGCGGCGCGCGGTGCCGCCGGTCAGCGGGTCAGCGGGTGACGGGACGCGGGGCGATGGCGGGGGAGCGGGTGATCAGACGGGGGTGGGCGAAGGTCGCCCGGGCGGCGTCGCGCGGCCACACCGTGTGGGAGATGCCGTCCTGCCACTGCACGATCGGGATCTGATGGCCCACCTGAAGGCCGGTCGCCTCGTCCAGGCGGAACCGTCCGAGCAGGGTGGTCGTGTCGATGCCGCGGGCCGCGGCCAGCACGGACGTGTCCTGGATGCCACCGCAGAAGCGGATCGCCCGGCCGAGGATCAGACCGCTGACGTACGCCCAGGCGGCGGTCTCGGTCGGTGCGACGCCGTGGAGTTCGGTGTAGTCGGCGGTGAACTCGCGGGCGGTCGGGCCGGTCGAGGTCGCCCGGGTGCTCTCCGGTAGCCAACTGCCCGGCGCGAGCAGGCGTTCGCGCAGGTCGCCGAGGCTGGCGGTGGCCTGCGCGCTGACCGCGGTGGAGAACGCCGCCGCCCGCCACGGCCGGCGCAGCAGGATGTTCGCCGCGGCCAGTTCGTCGTCGGGGGCCGCGTGCACGATCAGGATGTCGCAGGGGGGCAGCCGGCTGGCCGCCAGCGTGGCGCGTCCGGGCGGGAAGACGTGCGAGGTGACCTCGAAGGCCTGGGCCGCGGCCGCCGCCCGGGTCAACGAGATGATCTCGACAGCGTTGTCACCCGAGGCGAGCAGCACCACCTTGCGTGCCCGCCGGTCGTTCGCGCGCACCAGCGACAGGACGCCGCGCGGCCAGGTCGAGGTGGCCGCGGCGATGTTGACCACGTTGGGGAACGCCTGCCGGACGAACCGGGTGGACGGCGCGCCCGTGTTGAACACCACCCGGTCGGTCGGCCCCGTAGGCGGCCAGGGCCGCACGGTTGCCGTACGGCCCGAGCAGGGCATCGGGATGGGCCGCGGCGGCCGCCCGCATCGCCGCCGCCGGCTCAGGATGGGCGTCGTAGGCGGTGAGACTCACCTCGTCCCAGGGGGCGGGCAGACGTTCGTCCCGGGCCCAGAGGGTGACACCGCGCAGCCCGGCGAGACCCTGGGCGGCATTCGGACCGGTCAGGGGAGTCACGAGCGCGACGGTCAGCGGTGTCGTCATCGAAGGGAATCCTTGCAGTGGTTCACCCGATAAGCGTCCCATGCCCGATTGGGCCGGGCCGCGGGACGCCGCAAGCTCCCCGTAGAATTTCCTGACATCGCGTGGACGGCCCGGCGATCGCACGGCCCCGCGTCGTCCGCCAGCACGGCCATGGGCATCAGGGTGCCAGGTCACGACACGTCAGGCGGAAGGTGGTGGGTGAGCTGACCCGAAGCTCCGGTCGTACCGGTGATCCGCCGCCGTCGCCCGACCCGCTGCCCGTCGCGGTGGTCGATAGTCACTGCCATCTCGACCTTATGGACGGCGAGGTCGAGGCCGCGCTCGCCGCCGCCACCGCCGTCGGCGTGACCCGCGCGGTCACCGTCGGGGTGGATCTGGCGACGAGCCGCTGGCAGGTTGAGGTCGCCGAGGCCAACCCGCAGGTCTACGCCGCGGTGGCGATCCATCCCAACGAGGCGTCCCGGGGCGTGAGCGAACAGACGTATCTCGCTGTCACCGAGCTAGCCCGCAAGGACAAGGTTCGGGCGGTGGGGGAGACCGGCCTGGACTACTTCCGTACCCCGCCGGAAGGCCACGCCCGCCAGCAGGAGAGCTTTCGCCGGCACATCGCGATCGCCAAGGAGACCGGCCGCGCGCTGATGATCCACGACCGCGAGGCCCACGAGGACACGCTGCGCATCCTCGCCGAGGAGGGTGCGCCGGAGACGGTCGTCTTCCACGCCTTCTCCGGCGACGCGGCCATGGCGAAGGTCTGCGCCGACGCCGGCTACGTGATGTCGTTCGCCGGGAACGTGACGTTCAAGAACGCGGCGAACCTGCGGGAGGCCGCTCAGGTCGCCCCGGCCGACCTGCTGCTCGTCGAGACGGACGCCCCCTACCTGACGCCCGTGCCGTGGCGGGGCCGTCCCGGCGGGCCGTACCTCATCCCGCTGACGCTGCGCGTGCTGGCCGCGACCCGCGGAGTCGGCGTCGCCGAACTGGGAGCCGCGATCGCGGCCAACGCCGAGCGGGTGTTCGGGCCCTGGTAGGCACCGCCGCGCCGGGCACCGGTTCGCCACCGCCGTCCGCGTCCTCGGCGTCTTCGGCGTCTTCGGCATCCTCGGCCTCGGCCGCGCCGCCGCTGCAGGGGTTGCTCGCCCCGGCGGATCTGCGGGCGCTGGCGCAGGCGCTGGACGTGCATCCGACCAAGCGCCGCGGGCAGAACTTCCTGGTCGATCCGAACACCGTGCGTCGGCTGGTCCGGCTGGCCGGGGTCAGCCCCGGCGACTGCGTCCTGGAGATCGGCCCCGGCCTCGGCTCGCTCACGTTGGGCCTGGTCAGCGCCGTCGCCGCCGAGCGTCCCGGTGCCACGCGACCGGCCGGTTCGGCGCTGCTGTCCGGTTCCGCGGAACCGTCCGACGCGGCGGGCCGGGCCGAGCCGGCGGGGCCGCGGGGGGCGGTGGTCGCCGTCGAGGTGGATCCGGTGCTGGCGGGTGCGTTGCCGGCGACGGCGGCCGCTCGGCTGCCGGCGGAGGCCTGCGCACAGCTGCGGGTGGTGCTGGCGGACGGGCTGCGGGTCGTCCCGGCGGACCTGCCCACCGATCTGGCGGCGGGGCCGCCCACGGTGCTGGCGGCCAACCTGCCCTACAACATCGCGGTTCCGCTGCTGCTCGGGCTGCTCGAGCGGTTTCCGTCGCTGGGGCGGGGGCTGGTGATGGTGCAGGCGGAGGTCGCCGACCGGCTCACCGCCACCCCGGGCGGCCGGGTGTACGGCGCGCCGAGTGTGAAACTCGCCTGGTACGCGCACAGCCGCGGGGCGGGCGGGGTGCCGCGGCCGGTGTTCTGGCCGCAGCCGAACGTCGACTCCGGCCTGGTCGCCTTCACCCGCCGGGATGTGCCGCCGGGCCCGCCGGACCTGCGCGCGGAGGTGTTCGCCGCCGTCGACGCGGCCTTCGCCCAGCGCCGCAAGACCCTGCGCACCGCCCTCGCCGGCTGGGCCGGCTCACCGGCGAGGGCCACCGCGCTGGCCGAGGCCGCCGGCGTCGATCCAGGTGCCCGCGGTGAGACCCTCGACGTCCACGCCTACTGCCGGCTGGCCCTGGCCCGCCGCGAGGCCGCCGCGGCGACCTGAGCCGGCCGGGGCCGGCGGTGGGTCAGCAGGTGCCGCGGGTCAGCCGGTGGTGATGCCGACCGCGTGGCGGACACCGGCGAGCACGGGACGGGCCCGCTCCCGGGCGCGTTCGGCGCCGTCGGCGAGGATGGCGTCGAGTTCGCTGCCGGGGGCCACCAGCGCGTCGTAGCGTTCGCGCAACGGCGACAGCCAGTCGTTGAGCGTTTCGAACAGGGTGTTCTTCAGTTCGCCCCAGCCGGTGCCGCCGGCCTCCAGCCGGGCGCGCATGTCCTTGACCGCCTCGGCGGCGGCGAAGTTCTCGTACAGGGCGAAGGCGGCGGAGGTGTCCGGATCCTTGGGCTCGTCGACGGGGGTGCTGTCACTGACGATCCCGCGCACCAGCTTCCGGAGCTGCTTCTCGGGGGCGAACAGCGGAATGGTGTTCCGGTAGGACTTGCTCATCTTGCGACCATCCGTGCCAGGCAGTGACTTCGCCGACACGCCCGCCGGGTAGATGCCCGTGGGCACCGTCAGGGTGAAGTCCCCGCCGTACAGATGGTTGAAGGTGCCGGCGATGTCGGCGGTGTACTCGACGTGCTGCGACTGGTCCAGACCGACCGGCACGACATCGGTGTTCATGATGAGAATGTCGACCGCCATCAGCACGGGATAGTTGAACAGCCCCATGTTGATGCCGGCGTCGAGGTCCTTCACGCCGTTCTCGACATTGCGGTCGCGGGCGGCCTTGTAGGCGTGGGCCCGGTTCATCAGGCCCTTCGCGGTGACACAGGACAGCACCCAGGACAGCTCGAAGATCTCCGGGACGTCGGACTGCCGGTAGAAGATCGTCTTCGCCGGGTCCAGACCGAGCGTGATCCAGGTCGCCGCCACCGAGCGGGTGTACCGAGCCAGCTCCGCCCCATCACGAATCGAGGTCAGGGCGTGATAGTCGGCGATGAAGTAGATCGACTCGTAGGTCTCGGTGAGTTCCAGCGACGGCCGGATCGCGCCGATGTAGTTCCCGAGATGGGGCTCACCGGTCGGTTTGATACCGGTGAGCGACACCTTCGGCTGTTCCGCTGCCATGGCAGGGAAGTCTACGGAGGAGGCGGCGGAACCTGGCTCAGGCGTCCCCGCCGAACAGACCGGTGACCGAGCCGTCCTCGGAGACCGCCTTGATCGCCGCGGCGAGCAGCGGTGCGATCGACAGCTCGGTGATCTTGTCGATGCGGGCCTCGCTGCTCAGGGGCAGCGTGTTGGTGAGGACGACCTCGCTGATCTCGGAGTTCTTCAGTCGGTCGGCGGCCGGGCCGGACAGCACCCCGTGCGTGGCGGCGGCGATGACGTTCGACGCCCCGTGCGCCCGCAGCGACTCGGCGGCCTTGGTGATCGTGCCGGCGGTGTCGATCATGTCGTCGACGATGACGCAGGTACGGCCGCGGACCTCACCGACCACGTCGAACATCTTGACCTGGTTCGGGACGTCCGGGTCGCGACGCTTGTGGATGATCGCCAGTGGGCAGCCGAGCCGGTCGGTCCAGCGCTCGGCGACCCGTACCCGCCCCGAGTCGGGCGCGACCACCGTGACCTCGGAGGTGTCGAGCTTGTTCTCGATGTAGTCGGCCAGCAGCGGCAACGCGAAGAGATGGTCGACGGGGCCGTCGAAGAAACCCTGGATCTGCGCGGTGTGCAGGTCGACGGACATCAGCCGGTGGGCGCCGGCGGTCTTGAACAGGTCGGCCACCAGCCGGGCGGAGATCGGCTCCCGGCCGCGGTGCTTCTTGTCCTGGCGGGCGTACGGGTAGAACGGCGCGACCACGGTGATCCGTTTCGCGCTCGCGCGCTTGAGGGCGTCCACCATGATCAGCTGTTCCATCAGCCAGGTGTTCACCGGTGCCGTGTGGCACTGCAGGACGAACGCGTCGCAGCCGCGGACCGATTCGGAGAACCGGACGAAGATCTCGCCACTGGCGAACTCGTAGGCGTTCGTCGGCACCGGCGTCACATCAAGTTCGGCAGCCACCTCCGCCGCCAGATCCGGGTGCGATCGTCCCGCGAAGAGCATCAGGTTGCGCCGGTTCTCGGTCTGGTAGGCCACCACGTTCTCCTCGGGCGCGCCGGACGACTGGGACGTGCGCAGGCCCCGAACATCCTGGGGACGAATCGGGCGTCAGGACTCCCTCCGCTGGTCGTAGCGTTGGGACGATCGCTTCTACGTTCTGCTTTCAGTCCCCGGAACGCCAGTGATGCCGGCCGTCTCCGGCTGGTTGTGCGTCACGTCACCCTGGCCGCCGCCGACCGCGCCGCCGTCGCCACCGTCGGTACCGGTACCGGCACGGGCCGCGGTGGCGGCCTGGTCGGCGGGTGTGCCGGGGCGGCGGCGGGCCACCCAGTTCTCGATGTTGCGCTGCTGGCCCTCGCGGATGGCCAGGGCGCCGGGGGGGACGTCCTCGCGGATCACCGAACCCGCACCCGTGTAGGCGCCGTCACCAATGGTCACCGGTGCGACGATCATCGTGTCGCTGCCGATCCGCACGTCCGAGCCGATGACCGTGCGGTGCTTGGTGACGCCGTCGTAGTTGACGAACACGGTGGTGCAGCCGATGTTGCTGCGGTCGCCGACGACCGCGTCGCCGACGTAGGCCAGGTGGGGGACCTTGGTGGCGTCCCCGAGGTGGGCGGACTTGGTCTCGACGAACGAGCCGATCTTGCCCTCGCGGCCGAGTCGGGTACCGCCGCGCAGATGGCTGTAGGGGCCGACGGTGGCGCCCGCGCCGATCTCGGAGCGCTCCGCCGTCGTGCGTACGACCGTCGCACCGGCGCCCACGACCGTGTCGATGAGCGTGCACTCCGGGCCGACGACGGCGCCGCTGGCGATGCGGGTGTGACCGTGCAGGAAGGTGTGCGGGGCGATGGTGGTGTCGGGTTCGAGGGTGACGTCCGCGTCGATCCAGGTGGTCTGCGGGTCGATGACGGTGGTGCCACCGCGCATCGCCGCGTCGACCAGACGATCGCGCAGCGCCCGTCCGGCGGCCGCCAGCTGCACCCGGTCGTTGACCCCGGCCGCCTCCGCCGGGTCGGCCACCGCCAGCGCCGTGACCACCGCGCCGTCGCTGACGAGCAGGCCGATGACGTCGGTCAGGTACTCCTCGCCCTGGGCGTTCTGCGTGGTCAGGCGGCTGAGCGCGGAACGCAGCGGGCCGGCCTGGAAGACGTAGACCCCGGTGTTGATCTCCCGGATGGCCGCGGTGGCGGCGTCGGCGTCACGCTGCTCGACGATCGCCCGCACGTCGCCGCCGCTGGCACGCACGACCCGGCCGTAACCGGTGGCGTCCTCGAGTACCGCGGTCAGCACGCTCGCCGCGGCCTGGCCACGGTGGTGCTGGTCGACCAGCGCGCTCAGCGTGGCCGAGGTGAGCAGCGGGGTGTCGCCCGGCAGCACCACGATGGTGTCGTCACCGGTGAGCCCCACCGCCGCCGCGAGCCCCGCCGACGGGCCCTGCGCGGGGGTGCTCAGCGCGTCCAGCGCGACCCGGACGGCGTGCCCGGTGCCGAGCTGGCGCTCCTGTACGGCGGTGACGGCCTTCGGCGCCCGCTCGGCGAGCATCGCCGTGACCTGCTCGCGGCCATGCCCGACCACGATCGCGGTGTGCGTCGGGTCCAGCGTGACCGTGGCGTGCAGGACGTGTTCGAGCAGGGTGCGACCGGCCAGGGGGTGCAGGACCTTGGGCAGCGACGAACGCATCCGCCGACCCTCACCTGCCGCCAGAACGACTACGGCTGCCGGTCGTGGTGGTGTCACACGATTCCCCCGAATCCTCGGTCGACACAACGATGGGGCGACGCCGACACAGTACCGCGCCCACCCCGTGTCTCCCGGCAGGGCGGGCACACCGCCGACGCGATCAGCCGGCTGCCACCGGGGCGGCACCGACGCCACCACGGCCCCGGAAACGGCGGCCCGGGGTGACCGGCCAGCCACGGTGCTTTCGATGAATTCTTGTGAATGGTATTACTGGTAGTGCTCCGCCGCCACGACTCGAACGTGGACTAAGAGAACCAAAATCTCCTGTGCTGCCTATTACACTACGGCGGACTGCGGGAAAACACGTCAACTCTACCATCGAGGGTCCCCTAGAAGAGAAAGTCCGCTCGGGGTCAGCCCCGTGAGCAGGGCGGTAGCGTTCCTGGCCGCAGGCGGTGATCGCTCCCGCGCGAGCCGGATCGTCAGCGATGGTGGGTGACTGTGGGCACCGGGTCGGCTTCGGGTCGGCTTCTGTGCTTCCATCGACCCACGGGTCCGCCGGTTTGCGTGCTGGACGTCGACAGTGGGGACTGTTGTCATATCGGCGGGCTACCGTGACCGTGTTGCGCCGGTCATGGGACCCGCCGGTGCACTGACCTGCCGCGACGGACGGAACGAGGCCATGACCGCTACCGACACGGTAAGCCCCGGGGACGGCCGGGTGCCGGGCGATGCCGCCCGGGCCGCCGGCGCCCAGCCGCTCGAGGACGCCCAGGCGCTCGAGCAGGCCCTGGGCCTCGACGACGGTCGGGGCCCAGACGACGAACCCGGCCCGGACGACGGTGCGACGTCCCGGCGGCGGGCCGATCCGGCCAACGCCCAGGGCCACGCGACCGTGCCGCGGTCCATGGCCAAGGCCCGCGCCGAGCAGATCACGCTGCTGCTTGTGATCCTGGTTCCGCTGGTCGCGCTGATCGCGGCGATTCCCGCCCTGTGGGGCCACTGGATCACCTGGCGGGACGTCATCCTCGCCGTCGTGTTCTACGGCATCAGCGGCCACGGCGTAACGGTTGGCTTCCACCGTTATCTCACCCATCGAGGCTTCCGGACATCCCGTCCGGTGCGGATCGCACTGGCCGTCGCCGGCAACATGGCGATCGAGGGGCCGGTCATCCGCTGGGTCGCCGACCATCGGCGGCATCACGCCTACAGCGACGCCGAGGGTGATCCGCACTCGCCGTGGCGCTACGGCCCCGGCACGCTGCCGATGCTCAGGGGCCTGTACCACGCGCACGTCGGCTGGCTGTTCGATGTCGAGCAGACCGACCAGCGGCGGTTCGCCCCCGATCTGCTCGACGATCCCGACCTGGTCCGGGTCAGCCGCGCGTTCGGCCTGTGCGCCTTCGTCAGCCTGGCCGCGCCGGCGCTGATCGGCGGGCTGTGGGGTGGCTCGTTCGAGGCGGCCGCGCAGGCGTTCTTCTGGGCGAGTCTGGTGCGGGTCGCGTTGCTGCACCACGTCACCTGGTCGGTGAACAGCATCTGCCACGTGCTGGGCACCCGCCCGTTCCGCAGCCGTGACCGTTCGACGAACGTGTGGCCGCTGGCCCTGCTGTCGATGGGCGAGTCCTGGCACAACCTGCACCACGCCGAGCCCACCTCGGCCCGCCACGGCGTGCGGCCCTGGCAGATCGACACCAGCTTCTACCTGATCAAACTGATGGAGATCACCCACGTGGTCTGGGACGTCCGCTGGCCGGACCCGGCCCGCCTGGCCGCCAAGCGTGTCACCGCGCGGCCCGCCACCCCGGAGGGAGCCGCGTCGTGACCTGACCGGCGACCATCCGAACGTCGATACCGGCCGGCCCGGTGGCCCGGCCGGTATCGACGTTCGCTCGCCCAGCGTCAGACGGTTCCTCCGGTGCGCCCGGTGCGCCCGGTACATGTCTTCTACGCCAACGATGAGCCACGATAATCAATATGTGACCCTTCGGTGACCGCGGTTTGCATGGTGATTGCCGAAGAAGCGCGCGGCCTGCCCGCACGATCGGAAAGCGCGGAAAGGCGCCGGCCGCCATCAGCCGATCAGGTCGGACAGTTCCAGCCAGCGCTCCTCGAGTTCGACGGTCTCCCGCTCGGCGGCGCGCACCTGACCGGTGAGCTTCTGCAGGCCCGCGTAGTCACTCTGGTCGTGGTCTGCCATCCGGGCGTGCAGTTTCGTCATCTCGGCCTGGAGTCTGTCGAGGCGACGTTCGATCGCCGAGACCTCCTTCTGCGCGGTCCGACGTTCGGAGCCGGAAAGCCCGGAGGAACCCGACCCCGGCTGCGACGCCTTCGACCCGCTCTCGCCCGGCGCGCGCGAGGATGCCTGCTCACGGCGCAGCCGCAGGTACTCGTCCACACCGCCGGGCAGATGCCGCAGCTGCCCATCGAGGATCGCGTACTGCTGGTCGGTGACCCGTTCCAGCAGATAACGATCGTGGGACACCACGAGCAGGGTCGCCGGCCACGAGTCCAACAGGTCCTCGGTCGCGGCCAGCATGTCCGCGTCCACATCGTTGGTGGGCTCGTCCAGGGCGATCAGGTTGGGCTCGTCGAGCAGCAACAACAGCAGCTGCAGACGCCGCTTCTGCCCGCCCGAAAGCTCGCCGACGCGGGCCTGGAGATGTTCGCGGGCGAAACCGAGCCGTTCCAGCAGCTGCGCCGGGGTCGTGTCGCGGCCGTCGATGGTGAACGTGGTCTGGGTGCGGGCCAGCACCTCGCGCACCCGGTCACCGCCGATCTCCGCGAGCTGGGAGAACTGCTGGTCAAGCAGGCCGAGCCGGACGGTCTTACCCCGCTTGATCTGCCCGGAGGTCGGCGCCACCGTGCCGGCGATCAGGCCCAGCAGCGTGGACTTGCCGCTGCCGTTGGCCCCCAGAATCCCCGTGCGCTCACCGGGCGCGATCCGCCAGGTGACGTCCCGCAGGACCTCCCGGTCGCCGTAGCGAACCCCGGCACCCTCCAGGTCGATCACCTGCTTGCCCAGGCGGGTGACCGCCAGCCGTTGCAGCTCGACCGGGTTACGGGCCGGCGGCACGTCCTGGATCAGCTGGTTGGCCGCGTCGATGCGGAACTTCGGTTTGGACGTGCGGGCCGGCGCGCCCCGGCGCAACCACGCCAGCTCCTTGCGCATGAGGTTCTGCCGCTTGCTCTCGGTGGCCGCGGCCATCCGGTCGCGTTCGACCCGTTGGAGCACGTAGGCGGCGTAACCCCCCTCGAACGGCTCGACGATCTCGTCGTGGACCTCCCAGGTCTGCGTGCAGACCTCATCGAGGAACCAGCGGTCGTGGGTGACGACCAGCAGCCCGCCGGAGTTGCGCGCCCACCGGTTCCTCACGTGCTCGGCCAGCCACGAGATGCCCTCGACATCGAGATGGTTCGTCGGCTCATCCAGCACGATCACGTCCCACTCGCCGATCAGCAGGGTGGCCAGGGCCACCCTGCGTCGCTGACCGCCGCTGAGCTCACCGATCCGCGCATCCCAGGGCAGATCGGTGACGAGTCCGCCGATCACGTCGCGGATACGGGCGTCGCCGGCCCACTCGTGCTCCGGCTGATCCCCGACGATCGACTGGCCCACGGTGAGCGCCGAGTCCAGGTCATCGCTCTGCGACAACGCCCCGACGCGCACCCCGCCCCGGCGGGTCACCCGGCCGCCGTGCGGCTCGATCAGGCCGCTGAGCATCCCGAGCAGGCTGGACTTGCCGTCCCCGTTACGCCCGACGATCCCGATCCGGTCGCCCTCGACCACTCCAACGGTGACCGAACCGAACACCACTCGGGTCGGGTACTCCAGGTGCAGCGCCTCGGCGCCCACCAACGGCACAGCCACTAGCGCATCCCAGCCCTTCGGGTGATTCGATCATCGGAGTGGACGTTCGTCGAGCTCAGCCGCCAGACACTCACGGTCCGTCGCCCGTGGGACCCACCGGGCCGGTGCCCGCACCGGCGACGACCCGGGCACCGGCGGCCGGGCCCGCGGCGCGACGGACCGCACGGGCCACGCCCATCCCGGCCAGGCTCGCGGCCAACTCGATGTTCTCGGTGGCGCCCGCCGCGAGGAAGGCACAGGTCGGACCGGAACCGCTCACGATCGCGCCGACCGCGCCAAGCTCGGTGCCGGTCGACAGGACCCGCCGCAGCGCCGGACGCAGTCGCAGCGCCGCCGGCTGCAGATCGTTGACGAGCGCCGCGCCGAGCTGGCGCGGATCCCCGGTGCGCAGCGCCGCCAGCACATCGTCCGCCGGCGTCGGCCCGCTGCGCAGCCTGCCCTCGGACAACCGGTCGAACTCGGCGTACACCGCGGGCGTGGACAGCCCGCCGTCGGCCAGCGCGAAGACCCAGTGGTACTCGCCGGTGGCCAGCACATCGGTGAGCTGCTCACCTCGTCCGGTCCCCAGGGCCGTGCCACCGGCCAGCGGAAACGGGACGTCGCTGCCGAGGCGAGCGGCCAGCTCCGCGAGGGTGGCCCGGTCGAGACCGGTCTGCCACAGCGCGTCGCAGGCGACGAGGGCGGCGGCGGCGTCCGCGCTGCCCCCGGCCATCCCGGCGGCGACCGGAATCCCCTTGGTCAGGGCGAGGTGGAGCCGCGCGGAGGTGATCCCGGCGGCCTCGGCCACGAGGTGCGCGGCCCGCACCGCGATGTTGTCCAGCCCGGTCGGGACGATCGACACGTCCGGCGTGGACGTGGCCGGCCCGTTCCCGGCGGCACCCTCGCCGGTCACCGCCACGGTGATCTCGAGGCCGGTGGACGTGTCAGAACCCGGCTGGTCGACGGCCGTGGGGGTGCTGGCGGTCGTCGGCGTGCCCGGGGCGGTCGCGGGCACGGTGGCCGTCAGGTCGTCGAACAGGGAGACGGCCTGAAGGACGGTGATCACGTCGTGATAGCCGTCCGGACGCAGCGGTCCGACACCGAGATGCAGGTTGACCTTGGCTGGAGCCCGGACGGTGACGGTGGAACCGGCGTGCGCGCCGTGGCGCGGCGCCGGGTGGGATCGAGTCAGCGGAGGCTCCTTCACTCGGACTCGTCGGCTCGGCCTCGAGGGCGCGGGCTCACGCTCACTGGCGGCTCACGGTGCGGCGTGGCCTGCGATCCAACCTATCCGCCGGCTCCGCGGCGCATCGCGCTCCACCCACGGCGTACGTCCGCCGGCCACGGGGTACGCCCACAGTCGGGCTGGTGCAGCGGCGGATACGAACGAGTCGCTGGCGTGGGTGCCCCCGAACGGAAGGCTCCCTCCCCGCTGCGCGCGCGCCGCGGTCCACCGTCTCACCAGGCGCGGCGGGGGAGGAATCATCATGACCATCACCACCAGAACATCCCGGCCCGACACCACGAGTGCCGGCTCCACCAGCACCACCTCCACCAGCACCACCTCCCGCTCCGGCGGAGCCGCGGCCGGCAGGTCCGGAGCCCGCGGGTCCGCGGTCGGCAGGTCCGTGGCTGGTGGGTCCGCGGCTGGTGGGCCCGGGCGTGCGTCGCGGCCGCCGGCGGATCGCATCGAGGGAGTCGAGGCGGCACGCCGCCGGGCCCAGCTGCGCGCCTTCGTCCGCGCCACCCATCACGACCCCGACCTCAGCCCACAGACGCGGGTCGAGCAGTTGCACGCGCTGCATGCGGACATGACCGCAGCCCCCGAGCCCAAGACCGAGCCCGAGGCCACGGCGGCGAGGTCCCGCGCGACCGCGTCACGGAGCTCGGCGCGGCCGTCGACAGGTGCCGGTGCCGCGTCGGCCACGGCTCGGCGCTGGCGGTCGGCGTCGCACCACGGTCGCCGTCCCGCGGCCCGTCGGATCGCCGGTGGCCGACGCGTGCGGGACCGGGCCGCGGCGAACGCGCGCAGGGAGCTCGAAGCCGCGGACGACCGGACTTCGGGAGACCCCGCGGCCGGCGAGTGGACGGCCGCGGACCGGATGACCGGCGAGTGGGCGCCCGGCGAGTGGGCGGCCGGCGAGTGGGCGGCCGGCGAGTGGGCGGCCGGCGAGTGGGCGGCCGGCGAGTGGGCGGCGGGGAAACGGTCCCGGTGGTCGGTGTACCGGCGCCGGTGGTCGGCGCGTCGCCACCTGCGCGGGGATCACCGGCAGTGGTGAGGCCGGCCCGAGGGTGGCAGGGATGATCGGCCGGCCAGGCATGAGCCAGCCGGCGGATCGGCCCGGACAGCCCGGTCGGCCCGGTCGGGACGGGGCGCCTGACCCCGTCCGCGCCGGGCGGGTGGAAGGCCGCGGGCGGGCCGCTCGGGTGCACCGTCAGGCTGCGTACGGGGCACTGACGTGCCGGTCGCGGCCGCGCCGAGCGCGGGGCCAGGCGGCTCGTAGGCCGTCTGACCTGCGCGTAATCCGCCGCACGGTCGCCTCTGACCTGCGAAGGCGCCCGGGCTCGCGGTCCGGGGCGGGCGGACCGCGAGCAGCACGGCGCATCCGGGGCGGGTCGGTGGGGTGCGGGGCGCCATCGTGGGGGCGGTCTCCGGCGGCGCGGAACTTGACAACTCCGGGCGGTGGCCCCTGCGCGCGTGGAGTCCGGTACGGTGAAGGACCGCGCCGCGGTGGCTCGTCCGCCCTCCGGCGAAGAATCCCACGTCTGGAAGGACTGTGCGTCGCCATGTCCGAGGTCCGCATCGCCGCGGAGCCGCGCACCGAGTTCGGTAAAGGCGGTGCACGTCGCACCCGCCGCGCCGGCAAGGTACCGGCCGTTCTCTACGGGCACGGCAAGCCGCCGCGCCACATCGCGCTTCCCGCGCACGACCTGCTTCACGCGTTCAAGACCGACGCCGGTACCAACGTCCTGCTCACCCTTGAGCTCGGCGACGGTATCGAGCTCGCGCTCGCCAAGGACGTCCAACGCCACCCGATCAAGGGCAGCTTCGAGCACATCGACCTGGTGCTGGTCAACCGGGGCGAGAAGATCGTCGCTGAGATCCCGGTCCAGGTCATCGGGGATGCACACCCCGACACCCTGATCGACCAGCAGGTCATGACGATCGCGGTCAAGGCTGACGCGGCCCGTCTGCCTGGCCCGATCGAAATCGACATCACCGGTCTCGAGCCCGGCACCAGCGTGCTGGCCCGTCAGCTCGCGCTGCCCGCGGGCTCGGTGCTCGACGCCGATCCGGATCTCGTTGTCGTGCAGTGCCTGGCCAAGCGGACCACCGCTCAGGTTGAGGCAGCGCTCGGCGAGACCCCGGCGGCCGAGGAAGCCGGCGCGGCGACCGCGTCCGCGTAACCACGCGGGCGGGATCCCTCCGTCGACACCCGGCGCCACCGCACCACCCGCACCACCTGCACCCGAACCACCCGCACACGCACTACTGGACCTGCGATGCCACCCGATGACGACATGCGGATGGACGGGCCATGACGAACATCCCGACCGACGACGGGCCCTGGCTCGTCGTCGGACTGGGCAACCCCGGCCCGGACTACGCCGGAAACCGACACAACGCCGGTTTCATGGTCGTCGATCTGCTGGCGCAGCGGGCCGGGGCGCGGCTGAAGTCGCACCGCTCGCGGGCGGATGTGGCCGAGGTTCGCCTCGCCGGCGCCCGGGCGGTTCTCGCCCGGCCGCTGTCGTTCATGAATCTCTCCGGTGGCCCCGTCACCGCCGTTCGGGGCTTCTACAAGATCGAGCCGGCTCGGATCATCGTCGTGCATGACGAACTGGACATCCCCTTCGGGACGGTTCGCCTGAAGCAGGGCGGCGGAGACAACGGTCACAACGGCCTGCGCTCGATCACCTCGTCGCTGGGCACCCGCGACTACCTGCGCGTTCGGGTCGGCGTCGGACGGCCCCCGGGTCGGATGGACGCCGCCGCCTTCGTCCTACGCGACTTCGGCACCGCGGAGCGCCGCGACCTGCCGCTGCTGCTCGAGCATGCCGCCGACTCGGTGGAAATGCTGATCACCCACGGCCTCGAGCCCACCCAGAACCGTTACCACGCCCTGCTCTAGACGGCGGGGTTCAGATGCTCCTCGATCGTGCGGATCAGCGTGCCGTGGTCGAGTTCCCGTAGGACATAGGCACGCCCGGCCGCGCCGATCTCGGCGGCCCGCGCCGGCTGCGCCAGCAGGTCGCTGACGGCGGCGGCGAACGCGGCCGGCTCCTCGGCCACCAGCAGGTCGGTGCCTGGTGTCCAGCCCAGCCCGCGGCTGCCGGTCGGGGTGCTGACCACCGGAGTTCCCGTCGCCATCGCCTCGATGGCCTTGATGTTGACGCCGGAACCGGACTGCATCGGGTTCACCGACAGGGTCGCCGCCGTCAGGTAACCGACGACGCTGGGGACGTCGGTGTGCAGTTCGACGCCGTCGAAGCCGGCGAGCCAGGCGGCCAGGCCATCCTCCGGTCGCCGTCCGACGACCTGGAACGTCGCCTCGGGATGGCGCACCCGCACCGACGGCCAGCATCCGCCGAGGAACCAGCGCAACGCCTCGATGTTGGTCGGGGTGTCCAGCGAGCCGACGAACACCAGCCGCTGCCCGTCGCGGGGCGCGGCGTTCGCCGGATCGGTGGCCGCATCCGCGCCGACGCCGGCCCGCAGGGCGCCGACCGGCAGGAACGGCGGCAGGTGGAAGGTCGGCACACTCGCCCGGGCCCGCCGCCACTGGTGATCTTCCAGGGAGATGTCCGCGATGCAGGTGACCAGCGGCGAATGGTGCAGGGAAAGCTCGGCTAGGCGCAGCTTGTGGTACTCGACCTCGTAGGCGAGGGCGCGCGGCCCCGAACCGCTGCGGGCCAGCACCCGGAAGAACTCCGAGTCGACGTTGTGCGCCCGGACCAGATGGGGAAGCTTCCAGATCCGGGCGATCTCCTCACCCAGATGCGACGATCGGCAGCTGTAGCTGATCACGGCGTCGGCGCGGGGTGGGGTCGCCTCCAACGCCCGGCGCAGCGGACCCACCGGCCGGGAGGCGTGCATGAACGGTTTCGGCGTCAGGTGGGCGCGCGGGCTGTCGTCCCGGCGCAGCCGGGTGACCGCGGAACCGGGAATCGCCTCCTCGTACGCCGCGATGTCGATGTCGTCGCGCGCGGGGACGAGGACCTGCATCCGGATACCGGCGGCGGCGGCCGCGGTCAGGAAACTCAGCGTCTCCACCCGACCGCCGGCATCGGCCGGGAGAAACGGTTCCTCGACCACGACGATCCAACGTGTGGAGTCACTCACCCGACCCACTGTAACGGGCGTGCGGACGGTGGCCCCTGCGGGAGGTAGCGCGCCGGGCGGCATGAGGAGCCCATGGCCGGATGTCCACGGTGCAACGCTACGGTTGACGACATGACAGGTGTCCGGACCATCAGTCGAGGTGCCGCCGTCGCGGCACTCGGAGCCGCCACCGTGTACGGTCACGTTCTGTACCCGGTGTATATCGGGCTACGTAGCCGGGGCCTGGAGACACCGGTGCCGGCGGACCCCGATCCCCTTGGCTGGCCGGGCCTGAGCGTCGTCGTTTCCGCCTATCGGGAAGCCGCGGTCATCGGCACGAAACTCGACGAGCTCGCGGGTACCGACTACCCCGGGACCATGGAGATCATCGTCGTCGCCGACGATGCCGAGACAGCCGAGGCGTCGCGCCGTCCAGGCGTGCGGGTGCTCTCCTCCGGTGAGCGGCTCGGCAAGGCCCGCGCGGTCAACCGTGGGGTCGCCGCGGCCTCCCACGAGGTCGTCGTGCTGACCGACGCGAACGCCGTGCTCGCTCCCGGCGCGCTGCGCGCCGCCGCCCGCCACTTCACCGACGACACGGTCGGGGCGGTCGCCGGCGAGAAGCGGGTCGACGACCCCGACGGCGCCCAGGGCTTCTACTGGAAGTTCGAGTCGTGGCTCAAGCGCTGCGAGTCCGCGACCGGGGCCACGATCGGCGTCGTCGGCGAGATGCTCGCGTTTCGCCGCCAGGCCTTCCGCCCGCTGCCCGCGGACACCGCCGTCGACGACGCCTGGCTCGCCCTGGACGTCCTCGAAGGTGGCCTGCGCGTCGTCTACGAGCCCGAGGCGTACTCCCTCGAGCCCGCCGCGCCGGACTACAACGGCGAGTGGGAACGTCGGACCAGGATCGTCGCCGGCAACCTGGACATGCTCTGGCGGCGCCGCGCCGCGCTGGTGCCCGGCGCGCTGCCGGTCACCCCGCAGCTGTGGGGGCACCGGCTGGTCCGTTCGTCGTTCGGGCCCGTCGCCCAGGTCGTGCTGATCGGGATCGCCGTCCCCGCCGCCCGCCACAGCTGGGTCGCCCGGGTGTTCCTGGCCGGCAACGCCGTCGGCGCCGCGAGCACCGCAGCCCTGCTCACCGGGCGTACCCCACCGGGCCCGACCAGGCTCGTCGCGCAGGTCTTCTTCCTGCAGGCCGTCGCCCTCGGCGGCGTACGCCGCTTCCTGGCCCGTGACCGTCCCGCCGTGTGGCCCAAGCCCGAGCGGGTCGCGCCCACCGCGACCGCGTCCGGTGCGGTGCCGGCTGGGGCGTCCGCGCCGGCCGGCCTGCCGCCGGCGTCCGGATCGTCCCCGGTGACGCCGCCGGGTTCGACGTCGGACGCGTTGAGCCCCACCCGTCCGTGAGCAGCAGCCGGAACATCAGGTAGTTCCGCACATCAGGTAGTGAGGAGCGTGTCGCCGTGGCCGTCGAGCGACCGAAGCGGTCCACCTGGCAGTACGAACTCGTGCTGGTCAGCTACCACAGCCGCGAGCAGCTCGAGGGTCTGTTCGCGACGCTGCCGACCGACATGCCGGTGGTGGTGGTCGACAACGCCGCCGGTGCCGACGGGGTCGAGCAGCTGATCGCCGACCGGCCGAACAGCCGCTATCTCGACTCCGGCGGCGGCAAGGGCTTCTCCAAGGCCGCGAACATGGGCATCCGGTCGTCCCGGTACGAGTTCGTCGTGCTCGGCAACCCGGACAGCCGCCCCACCGTCGACGTCATCGACGTCCTCGTCGACGATCTGCTCGCCGACCCGGAGCTGGTGACCAGCGCGGCGACGATGAAGGGTCATGACGGAAAGCCCGAACTCGGCAACGGCGGCTGGGAGCCGACGCCACGACGGGTGCTGCTGCACGTCCTGGGCGCGCACAAGGTGGCCCCGACGTCGGCGCTGTTCGCCCGCCCGACGCCGGGCCGGCCGATGAACCCCGAATGGCTGACCGGGGCCTGCATGGCCGTGCGTCGCACGATGTTCCTCGAGCTCGGCGCCTTCGACGAGACGTTCTACGTCTACAACGAGGACATGGCGCTGGGCCGGGCCATCCGGGAGGCGGGCCTGCGCCAGAAGCTGCGCACCGACCTGCTGGTGCCGCACGGAGCCGGCGGCAGCGGTGCCGGCAAGACCTGGATGCTGCAGATGCGGGGCGCCTCGATGGTCCGCTACCTGCGCAAGCACAACGCCCCGGGACGGGTGAACGTGATGCGCTCGATGCTGGTCGCCGGCTACGCGGGCCGAACCGTGCTGTCCCGGGCCCGCGGTCAGAAGGCCACCGCCGACGAGCACGCCGCGTACATCAAGGGCCTGCTCGTCGGCCCGCCCGCACCCTGACCGACTGAACCCGGCCGCACCCCGCCGCACCTGGGTCCGACCGGCCAGCTGGCCTGCTGGCTGGCCGGTTCACGGTCGTGTGCGGCGGGGACCCTCGGGTGCCCGTCCGGGGCCGTCCGTCCCGGGGAGCCATGGGATGCCCTGGGGGTGCGGGGCGGCGGGGGTGCGGCTCAGGTGAACCTGGCCACCCGCCATTCGCGGCGGCCGCGGCGGATCAGGATCACCGAGCCGTGCAGAAGGTCCTTCTCGGTGACGGTGCTGTCCGCGGCCATCCGGTCCCCGTTGACCAGCACCGCGCCGTTGCCGAGATGCTCGCGGGCGTCGCGGCGACTACTGGCCAGGCCGGTGGCGATCAGCAGGTCGACCACCGACCAGCCGCCGTCCGCGGACAGCCGGTCCAGCGGTTCGCTGACCGTGGGGACATCGGCGAACACGTCCGAGATCAGGTCCGCCCCGATCGCCTTCACGTCCCCGCTGAACAGCGCCGCCGAGGCCGCCTCGGCCGCCTCCAGCGCACCCGGACCGTGCAGCAGCGTGGTGAGCTCGCGGGCGAGATGGCGTTGCAGCGCCCGCTTGCCCGGCGCCTCGGCGTGCTCGGCGAACAGCCGCTCCAGCGGCTCCCGTTCGGTGAGGGAGAAGAACAGCGCGAACGTGTGCGCATCGACGTCGGAGAGGTTCAGCAGGAACTGGTAGAAGGTGTACGGCGACGTGCGGTCGGCGGTCAGCCAGACGGCGCCCCTCTCCGACTTGCCGAACTTCGTACCGTCCGCGCGTAGCAGCAACGGGCAGGTCAGGCCATGCACCTGGGTACGCAGCACCCGGCGGACATAGTCGATCCCCGCGACGATGTTGCCCCACTGGTCGGACGCGCCCAGCTGCAGCGTCACGCCGTGGTCCTCGCACAGTCGCCGGTAGTCGTAGGCCTGCAGCAGCGAGTAGCTGAACTCGGTGTAGGTCAGGCCGACCTCGGGATCGTTCAGACGGCGCCGCACCGAGTCCCGCCGGACCATCTCCGTGACCGGGAAGTGCTTGCCGACGTCCCGCAGGAACTCGATCATGCCGAGTCGGCCGAGCCAGTCGCCGTTGTCGACGAAGCTGGGCTGCTGGTCCGCGCCGAGTGCCCGGCCGAAGATCGTCTCCATGATCTCCCGGTGTCGGGCGGCGTTGCCAGCCACGTCCTCGGCGGACAGCAGAGCACGTTCCACCGACTTGCCGGACGGGTCGCCGATCAGCCCGGTGCCGCCGCCGAACAGCACCACCGCGCCGACCCCGGCCCGTGCGGCCCGGATCAACAGCGTGATCGGGAGCAGATTGCCGATGGTCAGCGAGGGTGCCGTGGGGTCGAAACCGATGTAGCAGCGCCGCCCACCGCCCGCCAGGTGGTCCCGAAGCTCGGCGGGATCGGTGCTGTCGTGGATGAGTCCACGCCAGGACAGCTCGTCCAGGAGCGCGTTTGTCATAGGGCCATGTTAGAAGTGACGCGACCGCGCCCCCGGAGACGCGGGCACCCAGCTGGTGCCGGCGGGGGGGCGCCTGCACCGGATT
>NZ_CADCWS010000007.1 GCF_902806475.1 Candidatus Frankia nodulisporulans | reverse complement strand
GGCCGCGTACGAGCCGCCCGCTTCGCCGCGCACCAACGGTTACCTCCCCACCGCGTCGGGTATGCGCCCCGCGGCCGGCCCCGCTGGCCCGTCGGTGGAACCGCCCGGGTCCGCGCCGACCGAGCGGCCCGCGGTGGCCGCTCCCCGGCCAACCAGCCGACCGGCGGCGCCGGCGGCCTTCGGCGGCACCGGCGTGCGCCCCGCGGCCTCCGGCCCGGCGCCTGTCCGTTCGTATCCACCCGCGGCCGACGCGGGATACCCCGCCGCCGGTGCCGACGGCCGCGCCCAGGCAGCCGCCGGGCACAGCTACGGGCAGGCGCCGACGGCCGCGCCGGACCTCACCCACGGTTATCCGCCGGCCGACAACCACTACCCTGACCGCCCCCCGGCGGGCGCGGCCTACCCGGACGCACGCCACTACGAGCCGACCCGCGGCGACGAGCCGGCCCAGCGATACGAGCCAGCCCAGACCTACCAGCCGGCACAGCCACAGCGGCCAGTCCAGGCCCGCGAGTCGGCCCAGACCTACGAGCCGGCCGCGCAGGTTCCGGTGGCTCGGCCGGTCGAGGGGGCCACGGCCGTAGCCGGCCACGAGGCGGCGCGGTCGCCGGAATCCGAGTCCTCGTGGGCACCGGCGGGTGCCCACGACGCACCGGACGTGGCCGAGCCGTCAGCGTTCGAGGCCGCACCCCACATGGGGCCCGCGCAGGGCGCCACAGCGCAGCCAGAGGCCGTGGCTGCCGAGGCCCTGGCTGAGGAGCCGGAGTCGGCGGATTCGACCGCGGGTGGCCAGATCAGCCGCCCCGAGCCGCAGGCGCCGCGGCGGACGGCGGCCAGTCGGGTCAGCTCACTGCCGCGCAACACCGGGCGCCGGGTGCCCACCGCCCCGGTGACCGCCCGACCGGCCGTCCCGCATCCGGCCGCGCCGGTACCCGCCACCCCGGTACCCGCCGCTCCGGCCGCCAGCGCCGCACCGGCCGTGGTGGGCAAAGCGGCCGTCGCCGCCGCGACCCGCCCCAGCCAGCCAGCGGAGAACCCTCGGGCCGCCGTGGCCCAGGCCGGCCGGTCGACTGTGACTTCCACCACACCGACGTCGTCGGGGTCGGTCAGCCCGGGCGCAGACCACGCCGCCGAGGCTACGACTCCGACCGCCACGCCGGCCGCCGCCCACGCCGAGGAGCGGCTCGCGAGCGCCGCAACGGCCACCATGGCGGCGGGTTCGGCTGCGGCCGAACCGGCGGCCGACGCGGCGGAGGACTCCCCCGCCGCGTCGGCCAGCGGCGATCCCGCGCCGTCGGAGGCCCCGGCCCCGGCCGGCGGGCGCCGACAGGCCGGAAACCCCGCGGCCACCAGCCGGAAGCCTTCCGTTACCCAAAAAGACGATCCGAGCACGGAAAGCGGGGACGACGCGAACACTGAGAAGCCAAACGGACCCGGTACGTCACGAGGCCGCCAGAACAACGGCACCCGTGGGGGGGATCGCCCCGCAGGCGGTCGACGTGGACGCAAGTCAGTGCCAGCATGGGATGACATCGTGTTCGGTGCTCGACGGACCTGAACTTCCGGCGACGCCGAAGCGAGAACAGCCCGCGGGGGCAGAACCCGCCGCGGGCACCACGCCGCTCTGGATGCAAAGACGCCACGAGAGCCGGCTGTGAGTAAACCGTCACATGGTCAGCCGGAACGTCTGACCGCCTAACACAGTTGGAGTAGATGTGACAGGGACTACCACGAAGCCGACGCTGACCAACCTCGATCGTTGCGACCGGTGCGGTGCCCAGGCATACGTGCGGGTGGTGCTGCCGGGCGGCGGAGATCTTCTGTTCTGCCGCCACCATGCCAAGTCTCATGACTCCAAGCTGCGCGAGATGGCGGTCGAGTACCACGACGAGACCGACAAACTCACTGTTTCCTGACACCTCCGTCAGATTTCCGAAAGGGCATGTCACGGCGCCGTGACGTGCCCTTTTTACTGCCCGGAGCACGGGTCGGCGAAGCGGCCGGGCCGCGACTGACCGGGTTCCGGGACGGCGCCATCTCGCTGGCAGGCAGACTTCTGGGCCATCGTCCGGGTGCCGCTGGCCGGGCGGCACCCTACCAGGCCATACGGTGGCACTGTGGCCGTCAGCGGTAGTGGCCCGCCCACCTCGGTGGCGGAGGACCGAGCACGCCGTGCCTCGGTTCTGCTGCGGCGGGCGGCGAGCGCCGGTGCCACACCCGGGCTGGTGGCGCAGGCGCGCCGCGGCCGGGTGGCCGCGGCGGGCAAGGTGCGCCGCAGCTCCATGTACCGACGCCTGGACGGGCAGCGGCAGCGGGTACCCCGCCGTCCGTTCCGGCTCGCCCGGCGCACCATGTCCAACGCCTGGCGGCACCGGGTACTGGGCCTGGCGGCCGAGGCCGGCTTCTGGCAGCTGCTCTCGCTGCCACCCCTGCTGCTGTCGTTGCTCGGCGCCCTTGGCTATGTGGCCGAGGCGATCGGCCACAACTCCCTCGCCAGCATCCGCACCAGCATCCTCAGCGGTGCCGGCGACCTGCTCACCGAGTCCGTCGTCGACGAGGCGGTGCGCCCCACCGTCGACGAGGTGCTCTCCCGCGGCCGCCCGGATGTGATCTCCATCGGCTTCGTGCTGTCGTTGTGGACCGGTTCGACCGCCATGGCGACCTTCGTCAACACCATCACCATCGCCTACGGTCAGCGGGACCTGCGATCGGCGGTCCGCAGCCGGCTGGTGGCGCTGGGCCTGTTCATCGCACAGGTGACCAGCGGCGTGATAATCCTTCCGGCGCTGGTACTCGGCCCGGAGATCATCTCCCACATCCTCGACGCCGAGCGACACCCGGTCGTCGACCGCCTGCTGACCCTGCTGTTCTGGCCGGTGGTGGGCCTGGTCGCCCTGACCATGCTCACCTCGCTCTACCAACTGTCCCTGCCGGTGCGTCGCCGCTGGTGGCGAGCCCTGCCCGGAGCGTCCCTGGCACTGGTGTGCTGGCTGGTCGGCAGCTACCTGCTTCGGCTGTACCTGGAGTTCGTGTTCAGCCACGAGCTGGTGTACAGCTCGCTCGGTTCGCCGGTGGCGGCGCTGCTGTTCTTCTACATCACCGCCCTAGCCGTCCTGCTCGGCGCCGAGCTCAACGCCGCGCTGGACGAACGCCGCCGGCTCGAGGCCATCCCCGACCCCGAGCCCGACGCCGGCCCGGACGCCGGCCCGGATGCCGGCCCGGATGCCGGCCCGGGCACCGGGTCCGGGCCGGCCGAACCGCCGATGGCGATCGGCCCGACCCTTCCGTAACGATCAGTAGGTGCAGCCGGCTGGTGCGGCACCGGCCGCCGGGGCGTCCGCGGCCACCACGGAGGCCGCGAGCGGACGCGTCCAGCCGACGGGCACGGCCGTGCGCGACCCTGTTCCCACGGCAGCCCCACCGGAACCACCGGGGACGACCGATAGTGCTCCCGTTGTGCCCTGTTCGGATGTCGAGCCACCGAAGGGCTTCAGGAACGTGGCGAGCGTGGCCGGATCGGGCAGCAGCACGCTCTGCCCCGCCCGGCTGGACGCCACCGCCGGCACCGTCGCGAAGACCACACCACCGGAGCCGATGGACTGCATCCGCAGCGCCAGCAGGCGCAGATCCGCCAGCGACGTCCCGTCATCGAGGGTGAGCGCCGCGGTCGCCGCGTCCACCACATTGATCATCTGGGACGGGTTGAGCAGCGTGTCACTGGACGCGATCCGCTTGAAGATCACGCCGAGGAACTGCTGCTGGCGACGAATCCGGTCGAGGTCGCTTTCCGGCAGGCCGTAGCGCTGCCGGACGAAGGCGAGCGCCTGGGCACCGTCCAGCCGGTTCTCGCCGACCTGGCCGGAGAAACCGGAGAAGCGGTCGTGCAGGTTGTCGAAGCCGCGGGCCTTCAACCCGGCCGGGAGCTCCCTGATACAGACGGTGACGCCACCCAGGGCGTCGGTCATGCCCTGAAAGCCCACGAAGTCGATCTGGACGTAGTGGTTGACCCGAATCCCGGTCAGCGTCTCGATCGTCGACACCAGCAGGGACGGCCCGCCGTAGGAGAAGGCCGCGTTCAGCTTGGAGCGCTGCGCCGCGTGGTCGGTGCCGCGGGCGTCGGTGTACGCGGGGATGGTCACCCACAGATCACGCGGGAAGGAGATGAGCGTCGTGGAACCGTTCGCGTCCAGATGCGCGAGGATCGTCGTGTCCGAACGCTGACCGTCGGTCTGGCCGAAGGCTCCGTTCGTGCCGGCCCGTGAGTCGGACCCCACCAACAGGATGTTCTGCGTTCCGCCACCTGCCGGTGACGGACGGTCAACGCCGGAACCAAAGCGCAGCGCCACGTGGCTCACCCGGCCGTCGTAGTGGCGCAGTACCGACCACCCTGCGGTCGCCAACACCAGCACCACCATGGCCATCGCCGCGGCGACAACGGTGACGACACGGCGCACGCCGTCCAACCGCTGGGCGGGTTCGGCGGCGGGTTCGGGTTCACGCGTTCCGGGCCGGTCGACGACGGGCCGGTCGATCCTGGTCGGCGGGATCGCGCCGACCTGCCGGCGGTCGGGATACCGGTCGGCGTCACCGACACGGCCATCCCAGCCGCGCTGGCCACCGCGGCCGTCCCGGTCGCCGCGCGCATCCGGGTACCGCCGCGTGGGCGGGCCGGCGGCCGGCGGGCGGCGTTGTGGCTGCCGCCCCGCGGGCCAGTTCTCGGCGGGCGGAACCCGGCGGGGGTCGCGTCCCGGCGGGGTGCGGGGAGCACGGTCACGCGCCCCGGGATCCCGGGGCGCCCCACCCCTGGGATCGGGCGCACCTCGGCCCGGGCGATCCCCTCGGTCGGGCTCGGGCGGGCCATCCCGATCCGGCCGATGCGGAGGCCAGGTCATGGCTGCGTTTCCTCCCTCGCCCACCGGGCCTGCTCAGCTGAGCCGGTGGCCATCCGTACCGGTGCGGGCGGCGCCGGCACGGGCACCGACCCTCGGTGCTGCGCTCGTTCGGCGGTGCCGGACCACGTACCAAGCGGCAGCGGACGAACGGAACACTCCAGGACACCTTCTCACCGATCCCGCGGCCAGGACACCATGTCCGCTGGGCCCGCCTGTCGCCAGACCGACGCAGGTGTGTCCGCCAGGCCAGATCGGCAACCTCCGGACCATCGCCCACGATCGGGCGGCGCTCTCCCACCACCAGCCCACGGCAACAGGAACCGCGTATGCGCGGCGATGGGACGATTCGTACCGAAAATGCAGCACCCTGCCATCCGGGTCACGTCGACAGTTCCGACAACTAATATCGAGGACCAGATTTTCGCGGCACACCGAACATCGTCCGCGCCGGAAGCCCACCCGCTCCTCCCCCAGCGCACCCACACCACACCCCGCGGACACCAGTCAACAATTGGCGACAGATAGTAACGAGATGAGAGATTGCTCTGATCTCCGACAACCCGCCGCAGGCCTGTGTCCACCAACCCGTGGTCGCCGACCGAATTGTGTGCCCTCGCGAGCCAGGAAGTGCGGCCACCACGATCGCCGCGCACGTGAGCAGCCCCACTACCCAGGTAAGAGGAGCACTACCCCGGGAAGCCGCACCGCCCTACCGTTATCCGTATGAGTGGCCAGCCTGACGAAAGCACACCGGCGCAGCGCGGCACGGGGGTACCCGAGGCCGCCCCGACCGGACGTGACGAGAACACCAGCACCGCCAACGGAGCGGATTCGACATCATCTCCCGGCACCAGCCAGCCGGCCGTGGATCGCGATTGGGTGCCCGGCACCGGGCGGGAACCCGGTCAGGTCAGCCACGATGAGGAACCGCATGCGGCGTTCCGGCGATTTATGGCGACCAACTGGGCCCCCCAGGACAACGCTCTGCCATCCCGCGATGACTGCGCTCCCTACGCGGCGAAACGCCGTGCCTTGTTGGGCACCCGGTTCCCGACGGATGCGCTGGTGGTACCGACCGGCGGCCTGCGTGCCCGGGCAAACGACACGGATTATCCTTTCCGTCCGGGAAGCGACTTCTTCTGGCTGACAGGTTGTCATGAACCGGACGCGGTACTGGTTCTGCTACCGAACGCGGCCGGCGACCACCAGACGACGCTGTATGTCCCCGGCCGGTCGGACCGCTCCAGCTCCGCGTTCTACGCCGATCGCCGTTACGGCGAACTGTGGGTCGGGGCCCGGCCAGGGGTGCGCGAGACCCAGGCGGCGTTGGAGATCGAATGCCGGCCCCTGTCCGAACTCGGCGACGTCCTTGCCCGGCTGGCACCACGAAACACCAGGGTGTTGCGGGGAATCGACCCGCTCGTCGATCGCTCGGTACTGCGCTGGTCGGCGGACGGCTCGTCGGTCGATCGCGATGCCCAGCTCGCCCAGGTGCTTTCCGAGCTTCGTCTGGTCAAGGACGACTTCGAGCTCCTGGCCCTCGACGACGCCGTCGCGGCCACGGTGCGCGGCTTCACCGAGTGCGTGGGAGAAATCGGCCATGCGATGACGCTGCCAAACGGGGAACGCTGGCTGGAGGGCACCTTCTGGCGCCGGGCCCGCGTGGATGGCAACGACGTCGGATACGGCTCGATCGTCGCGTGCGGACATCATGCGACAACGCTGCACTGGGTCCGCGACGACGGGCCGGTGCGGGCCGGTGAACTGGCCCTGCTGGACATGGGGGTGGAGGGGCGTTCCCTCTACACCGCCGACGTCACCCGTACGCTGCCGATCACCGGCCGGTTCACGCCCGTGCAGCGCAAGGTCTATGACGTCGTACTACGCGCGCAGCAGGCCGGGATCGAGGCGGTCCGGCCCGGGGCCTCGTTCCTGGATCCGCACCGGGCGGCGATGCGGGTCATCGCCGCGGCACTCGAGGACTGGGGGCTGCTGCCGGGTGGGGCGCAGGCGTCGCTGTCCGACGATCCGCAGGCGCCTGGGGCCGGTCTGCACCGGCGATACACCCTGCATTCCACCTCGCACATGCTGGGGCTGGACGTCCATGACTGCGCCCAGGCACGTGATGAGGCCTACCGGGAGGGGACGCTGGCCGCCGGGATGGTGCTCACCGTGGAACCCGGCCTGTACTTCCAGCCGGACGATCTGACGGTCCCACCCGAGCTGCGTGGCATCGGGGTGCGGATAGAAGACGACATCCTGGTCACCGGCCATGGAAGCCGGAACATGTCGACCGCGCTTCCGCGAACGGCGGAAGAGGTCGAAAACTGGATGGGTCAGCACCTGCCGAACTGACGGAACGAACAGAGCCGGCGACAGCCCGCGTCAACCACGCGGGCGGCGGCACATTTTCCTGCCACACCGGCCGTTCCTGCCACACCGGTCGAGCCGGTGTGGCAGGAACACACCCTGGAAAACCTGACTGGCAGGTCCAGGGCCAGCGAGGCGCGCGACCCGCGGTCGAATACCGCGGGCGCGACGGGTACTACGAGGTCCACTGCTTCGAGCCTCGACCCGGAAAAGTGGGCAAGGCCGGGATCAGTGAGCCTTGTCGTACGCCTCGACGATGTTGGAGGCGATACGGCCACGGTCACTCACCGTGTATCCGTTGCTGCGCGCCCACTCACGAATGTCAGCGGTGCGGTCGGTTCCACCGGTACGCCGCGAAGCGGTACGCACGCCACGGCGGGTGCCCGCCGCGCGACCGCCGGAACGGCGTGCCGCGGTGACGAACGGAGCCAGGGACTCGCGCAACTTCGTCGCGTTCTTCTCCGACAGGTCGATCTCATACTGCGCACCGTCGAGTCCGAAGCGGACAGTCTCGTCGGCCTCTTCTCCACTGAGATCGTCAATCAACGAGACGATGGTCTTCTGAGCCATGCCACTCTCCTTCAGGTCAGCGAACCGCAGAACTCACGCGTCTAGTATTACCACGAGAACACCAGGAACTGTCACGCGTGGATGGACGGAGTCGCGAACTCGGGCCACCGAACACCAAGACACGGTCTTGCGCTCGGCGGTGTGGCGCTCGGAGTGCGCAACCCAAAGCCGGGCGCCAACGCCGGCCCGATAGGAAGTGATCATGTTCTGCGAATCACACCTTCCGCGCCGAAACGCGGACCGCAAGCGGACAGTTGGGCGACCGTCGACCGCCCGGCGAGCATGCCCGCCGACCTTGGGACACCGATCGTGTTCGTCTACCGACTCCCCGGACGATTGCCAGGCAATCGACGGCCATGAGCCGGTCGGTGCTTTGGGGCGCCGGCGCCGGGAGGGGAACCGACCGGTACGAATGCCTTTGGAGATCGGCGTGGTGGATGAGTACGCCTGATTCCGGCGCGGACCCTATGCCTGCGCGCACGGAGGAGTACCCACGGACGTGGGTGTTGGACGCCGCGAACGTGATTGGCGCGGGCGCCGATGGCTGGTGGCGCGACCGGCCAGGTGCCGCCCGGCGGCTGCTGGCCGCCATTTCGGCGTGGATCGACAGCCCACCCGACGGGAGCGGATCGCCGCGGCTGCTTCCCACCCGGATCGTCGTTGTTCTGGAGGGCGCGGCCCGCGCCGGCCACCCGGCCGGTCCGGTCACCCGATCCACCGGCCCGGACGACGCCAGCACCGGAAGTGACGTGACAGGTAGTGCGGACGTGACAGGTGGTGCGGTGGGGGCCGGCGGGAAATCCCCGACGGTTCCCGTGGCACGGCCGATCCTCGAGGTCGTCCACGCGTCCGGTCACGGGGATGACGCCATCGTGGCCGCCGCCCGCGAGGCCGGCCCGGAGGTCCTGGTGACCACGTCCGACCGTGCCCTCGCCGAGCGGGTGCGGGCGTTCGGCGCCCGGACCCACGGTGCGCGGTGGCTACGCGACACGATCGGCCTGTGAAAAGATCAATCAGGACATATCAGGATTCTGACGGCGGCCCGGCGGACAGCGCCCGCGAGTTCACCGGGTATTCGCGACGGCCGGCCGCGGAGCCCTGTACGACGTTCAACGCCGCGGGGAGCACACAAACCCTGACATCGGTCAGCTGGTGGCCATACGGCCTTGTTGGAGGCCTTTACCGCCATGGGAGCCGACGGCTTCGGCAGGGGTGCGACCGGGCGGCTTCTGATCACCCGTGGTCAACCGGGTGTCCCGTCATGGTGATACCCGAGACCTCGGGGCGGTCCCGCCGCCAGCCGCGCCGGCACCGAGCGGCGGCCACGGCGATTCCCAGCCGGTGACGGCGCGGTTCCCGGACGGCGACGGCACCACCGCGAGATGGTGCCGGCCCGGCTTCGGGGTCGCCGCAGGGCGGCTTCGGGGTGGGGACGGAACGGCCTTCTCGGGTGAGGACCGAGCGGCTCTCAGACGACGGCGGAGACGGCTCGCCGACGCGACGGTGGGCCAGCCGTCAACCGGGCGGAATAACGCCCGGCGGCCACGGAGACGTCCAGGGGAATGCCGAAGCAGTCCGACAGTCGTGCCGCGGTGAGCACCTCGGCCACCGGCCCGACGGCCCGGACCTGGCCGCCGCGGACCAGCAGGGCATGCGTGACCCCCACCGGAATCTCCTCGACGTGGTGGCTGACGAGCACCGAGACCGGGGCGGCGGGATCGGCGGCGAAACGGGTCAGCCGGCGCAGCAGCGCCTCCCGGGCGCCGAGGTCGAGCCCGGAGGCCGGCTCATCCAGCAGAAGCAGTTCGGGATCGGTCATCAGGGACCGGGCGATCAGCACCCGCTTGCGTTCGCCCTCGGACAGCGTGCCGAACCGCCGATCGCGTAGTTCCCGGCAACCGAACTGGGTGAGCAGCGTCGCGGCCCGGTCGAGATCGACCTGGTCGTACTCCTCATCGGCGCGGCCGAGCACCGACCAGCCCGCCGTGACCACCGCGTCGAGCACCCGCTCCTCGCGCGGAGGCGTCTCGACCAGCGCCGGACTCACCACACCGACCCGATAACGCAGGTCGAGCAGGTTCACGGTGCCCAGGCGATGGCCGAACAGCTCCACCGAACCGGCGGTGGGAAACAGCCGTCCGGAGGCGATCTGCAGCAGCGTCGTCTTGCCCGCCCCGTTGGGCCCGAGCACAACCCAACGTTGCCCGGCCGACACCTCCCAGCTCACGTCCCGCAGCAGGAAAGTCCCGTCGCGCACGACGTTGACGTGGTCAAGGCGCAGCACCGCGTCCGACATGACCCTCACGTTACGCGACCCGCTCCACCCCGCGGCGGCAGGTCAGCCCCGACCCCGCCACACCGGCCCGCGACCCCCGATCGGACCACCCGCCCGCGCCCGACCGGGCCGCCCAGCCGGGCTGTCAGCCGGGCCGGGCTGTCAGGCCGGGCCCGGCGGGCTGCTCAGCCGGCTGCCGGGTCGACGAGATCGATCTCCGCCCACACCACCTTGCCGTCGGCGATCGGTCGCACACCATGGCGCACGGCGAGCCGGGAGACCAGGTCAAGCCCACGTCCGGCCTCGTCGTCGACGGCGGCGAGGCGCCGCCGGGGCAGCCGCCCACCGCCGTCCGCGACCTCGACGACGGCGCGCGACCCGAGCATCCGCAGCCGCACGCTCAGCGGCGGTCGACCGTGGCGAACGGCGTTGCTGGCCAGCTCCGAGAGCACCAGCACGACGACATCCACGAGCTCCCGGTCGAGCCGGGACTCCTCCAGTGTCAGCCGGGCCTGGGCGCGAACGGCACGTAGCCCGTCCGGACCATCCACGTTGACGTCGAGCAGGGTGGGTCCGGCCACCGGGTCGGCGGCCAGCCGGGCGAACAGCAGCGCCACACCCGGATCGTCCGGTGCCGGCTGGCCACCGCGCCCCAGGCCAGCGCAGGCCGACTCGACCAGTGCGGCCAGCGCTATGTCGGCGCCGTCACCCATGCGGGCCAGTACCGCGGCCAGATCCGACACCCCGGCGTCGGCGTCGCGTCCGCCCGCGCGGACCAGTCCGTCGGTGAACAGCGCGAGCAGATAGCCCTGGCCCAGTCGCACGGTGTACTCGATGGGGTCGGCCGACACCCCGTTCTCGGCGCGAGCCGCGCCCAGCGGCCCACCGACGGCCATGTACAGCCGCGAGACCAGGCCGTCGGGTGCCACGACCAGGGGCGGCGGATGCCCCGCGCTGGCCAGCGTCAACACGCCCGTGTCCACCTCGGCGATCGCGTACAGGCAGGTGGCGGACTGCGCGTCCGGCGCGTCGGCGACCACCGCGTGCAGCAGGGCCAGCACCTCGCCTGGAGGAAGATCCAGCCGGGCGCCGGCCCGGGCGGCGGCTCGCAGCTGGCCCATCGTGGCGGTGGCCGCCACGCCCTGGCCGCGGGCCTCCCCGATGACCAGCGCGACCCGGCCGGCACCCAGATCGATCACGTCGGACCACTCGCCGCCGGCGTCGCCGTCCCCGCCACCGGCCAGGTAGCGAGCCGCGACCTGCAACCCGGCGGGGGCGTTCGGGTGACCACCGCGCAGGGTGTCGCGCAGGCGGGCAGCGCCGCCGATCGCGGCCCGGTCACGCTCGAGGCGTTCCAGGGCCACGCCGGCGCGGGCCGCGAGCTCACCGAGGAAGACCGGGTCATCGTCGGTGTAGGGGGGTTGGGCCGCGGTGCGGGTGAGGGTGATGACCGCCGCGGTCCCCGCCTGCCCCGGCACCGCCAGCGCGACGGTGGTGTGCGCGTCGATCTGGCGCAGCCAGCGGGCCGTGTCGGCCGGCGGCTCCCAGTCGTCGGTGGCGTGGGTGACGATCCGTCCGGTGGCGGTCGCGGCGACCTCCCCCAGCGGGTGGGACGCCACGGCGAGCGCGGCCGTCCAGGCCGCCCGGGCCGCCCGGGCCGCCCGGGCCGCGTCGGCACCGGCGCCGGTCTCCACCAGCAACGGCACCAGCCTGGGCGGCACGCCCCCCGGGGCGGTCGCCGCGCTCTCGGCGGAGGCCGCGCCCCCGGCCGGGGCGGCACCGGTTCCACGCGTGTCCGGGCTGGCATCCGCGATGACCAGGTGGATCGCGCAGACCTCGGCGACCTCGGTGGCGAGCAGCCGTGCGAACGCGCGCAGGACCGTGCGGGCGTCGCCGGCGGCGGACACGGTCGCGGTGGCCCGGGTCAGCAGGTCCAGCCGGTCGTCGGCGGACTGGCGGGCCTCGCGTTCGGCCTGGGCGGCATCGAGCGCGCCACGTCCGGCCTCGGCGGCCACGGCGAGCCGGTCGTACGCGCCGGCCCGTTCGACCGCCCGGGCGGCCGCGGCCGCGATCGCGTTCAGGTAGGCCCGCTCGGCCGGGGTGAACGTCCGCGATGTCGGGAACCCGAAGGTGACCACGCCGATCGGCGCCCCCTCGGCGGGGACCAGCGGCAGCAGCGCCCAGGCCTGCTCACCGGTGGCCGCGACCGAGTCGGCCAGCCCGGACACGGGCCAGCGCTCGAGCAGTTCCTGCTGGTCGGACAGGAACAGCGCCCGGCCGCCGCGGACCACCTCGGCGATGGGATGCACCGCGCCCAGCGCGACGTCCGGCCACGACCAGGCCCGGCTGCCACCGCCGGGTGGGCGCAGAAAGCGCAGTTCGTCGTGGTCCGCGTCGATCAGGGCGACGCCACGCGCCTGCGCCTGCACGGCCTGGCCGCCGGCGTCGAGGATGGCGGTGACGACCTCGTCGACGGTGTCGGCACCGGCCAGCGCGACCGCGAACCGGCTGCCGGCCTCGAGGCGATCATCGGTGGCCGCCACCTGCCGCGCGGCCTCGTCGGCCAGCCGCTGCGTCGCCGCCGCCTGATCTTCGGCGGTCTGCGCCCGTTGGCTGGCCGCGGCCGCCTGGTCGGCGGCCTGCTCGGCCTGGCGTTCGGCGGCCGCCGCCCGGGATTCGGCGGTCTGCGCCCGCTCGTCGGACTGTTCGGCCCGCCGATCGGCGGCCTCCGCGCGACCGACCGCCGCCTCGGCGCGCTCGTCGGCGGCCTGCGCCCGTGCCTGCGCCTCCTGCACCCGCTGGTCGGCCGAACTCGCCTGTTCGACGGCGGACCCGGCCTGCTCCTGGGCCGCGGCGAGCTGTGCCACCGCCTCCTGGGCCTGGCGCCGCACGGTCTCCAGCTGCCGTTGCGCCTCGTCCACCTGTTCCTGGCTGGACGTCGCCTGCTCCTCGGCGACGCTCGCCCGCTGCTCGGCCGTGTCGACCCGCAGTTCGGCGGCCTCGGCCCGGCTCTCAGCCGCGTCCGCCCGGCTTTCGGCCGTCTGTGCCCGCCCGAGTGCCGCCTCGGCCCGCTGGCTGGCCTCGGCGCGACTGGCCTCGGCGGCCCGCGTCGCGCTGAGATCACGCACCAGCCCCAGCCATTCGACCGGACGGCTCTCACCCAGGGCCACCGGCAGCACCCGTGCCAGCATCGTGGGCGCCAGGGCCGACGTGGGCGCCGGAGCCGACGGTGTCGGCCCGCCCGTGGACGCGGCGCCATCAGCGCCATCAGTGCCACCCATGCCACCCGCGGCGCCTGTGCCGCCCGCGGCGGAGTCGTCCGGCCGTACCGGGGCGGGTGCCAGCCGGAACTCGGCCTCGAACGGGGCGCTCTGCTCGAGTGCGCGCTGCCAGCGGCGGGCGACCTCGTCACGGTCGTCGGGATGCACACCCGCGAGCCATCCGGTGCCGGCGAGTTCGCCCGGATGCTGGCCGGTCACCGACCGCCAGGCGGGCAGATCCACGTCGAGGCCGCTCTGGGCGGTCGCGTGGAACACATCGCCCCCGCCGGATTCGGCCACCGCCCGGTAGCGGGCCTCGGCCTGCCCACGGTCGTGCTCGGCCGCCCGCACACCGGTCACGTCCACCGCGACGAAGGCGAGCCCGACCGGGCCGAGCTGCGGATCGCTCACCGGGAACCAGCTGGCCGACCAGGTCCGCGTCGGCGCGCCCGCCCCACCGGCGACGCCCACCTCCAGGTCGATCACCGCCTCGCCGCTGCGCAGTGCCCCGGCGACCAGCGCGTCGAGTTCCTGGCCGGTGTCACCGAGCACCTCGCTGACGGTGCGTCCCAGATGCTCCCGGGCCGGACGGCGATCGAGGCGGGCCAGGGTGTCGTTGACCCGGACGAACCGGCCGGCCCGGTCCAGCAGCGCGAGCCCGACCGAGGCCCGGGCGAACAGGACGTCGAGCAGCGCGTACGCGGCGATGGCCGGGTCCACCGCGCCGGCGCCGCTGGCCGCCGCCGTCCCCCGCCCCGGACCGCTCCCACCGGCACCACCCACACCACCCACACCAGCGACAGCGCCCACTGCCTGCCCACCAGCACCGAGGTCACCGCCGCCGAGGAGGTCAGCGCCGTCTCGCGACACCATCGGCCATCCCGGCGGCAGGACGGGCACCTCCCGACCACCGGCGCGGCCGGGCCCGGTGGGCGGCGAGGCGGACGACGAGGAGGCGGCGGCCGCCGCTGACGCCGCGGCGGAGATCGAGGGCGCCGCCGCCGGACCCGGCTCGGGGTTACCCGCGGGCACCCGTCCGGTCGACCCCGGACCGGGTCCCCCGGACCCGATCACATCCATGGCCCGAACCGGCCATCCGGGCTCGCGGTGGGGACCCCCGAATGCTCCGGAAGCCGGCCAGACGGGGGGCTGCTCGGAGTGCGGCGACGTCATGGGAGACGATTGTGGCCGGTGTGACCATGTTGTGCAGAACCGCCCCAGGTCGGCGCCGGTCCGGCGGCGGGCGGCAGCGCCTCGGGCGCGGGACGCCGCGGGTTGCCGGTGGGCGCCGCGCCATCCTCGACCGGCAGGGCCGGCGTCCAGAAACGACGTGGCCCGACGTCTGCCCGGGGTACCGACGGCCCGATGACGATCTCGCTGGACAGCACGGTCAGCCCCACCGTCGACACGACGACCGGATCGAGCGTGAGACTGACCACGTCGGGCAGATCGTCGGCCAGCCGCCCCACCCGCAGGAGCAGATCCTCGAGCGCCGCGACGTCCAACGGCTGCGCGCCGCGGTAGCCGAGCAGTAGCGGTGCGGCCCGCACCGTGCGGACCAGTTCGGCGGCGTCCACGTCGGTCAGCGGCAGGATGTGATGCGCACGGTCACCGAGCAGATTGGTGGCGGGACCGGACAGACCGAAGGACACCAGCGGTCCGTAACGGGGATGTTCCTCCGAGCCGACGACGACCGGCACCCCCGCCGGTGCCATCGGCTGCACGGCCAGCGGCGACCCCGGGCCGAGCTGGGCCCGCAGCGACTCCCAGGCGCCGCGCACGGCGGCCGCGTCGGCCAGGTCCAGGCGCTGGCCGCGCAGGTCGGGCCGGTGGCGGTAGGGCTGGGCCAGCGACTTGAGCACCACCGGGTACCCGAGCGCGTCGGCGGCCGCCACCGCCTCCGTCGCCGAGGTGACCACCGGCGCCGCGAGCACCGTGATGCCGTAGAGGGCGAGCAGCGCCGCGGCCCGCTCGTCGGAGAGCCGCCGGGACGCGCCGGGCTCACCGACCGGCGCGGCGACCTCGGGCGCGGTGAGCACGGCCCGGACGTCCTCGGCGCGTGTCGGCAGGCCGGGCAGGGTCGGCACGACACCCCCGGGCCGGGACCGCCACTCGGCGTAGCCGACGACGCGGCGTAGCGCCGCCACCGCCGCCTCCGGGGACGGGTAGGCGGGGACACCGGTCAGGCTCTCCGGGAGCGCGACCCCGCGCATCGCGGCCAGCACCGGCACCTCGATCCGTCCGACCGCCCGGGCCAGCCCGTCCAGGGCCGAGGTGGGTGAGGCGACGGGAAGCTGCACCACCGCCACGATCAGCGCGTCGGCCCGACCCGCGGCGTCGACCAGGGCGGCGGCGAACATCGCCGGGTCGCCGTCGGCGGGCAGCAGCACCTCCTCGGCGTGCAGGCCCGCGGCGCCCGCGGCCCGTGCGGTCAGGCGCACCAGGGCCCGTGAGTCCCCGACGACACACACCCGCCGACCGGCCGGCAGCGGCTGGGAGGTCACCAGCAGGGCGACGTCGAAGGCCTGGGAGAGCCGGTCGACGCCGAGCACGCCGGCCTGGCGCAACAGGGCGTCGTCGAGCACGGAACGTCCCGAGTAGACCGTCACCACCGGCTTGCGCCGGCCCACCCGGCGGGCGAGGCGGACGAACTTGCGCGGGTTGCCGAACGTCTCCAGGTGCATGATCACCGCGTTGGTGGCGTCGTCCTCCTCCCAGTACTGGAGCAGGTCGTTGCCGCTGACGTCACCGCGGTCACCGGCGGAGACGAAGCCGGAGAGCCCCACCCCGCGTGCCGCCGCGGTCTCGATGATCGCCCCGCCGAACGGACCGGACTGCGCGTAGCAGCCGATCCGACCGGCCGGCGGCATCCACGGGACCATGCTCGCGTTCAGGCCGGCGCGCGGATTCTGCACACCCATGCTCGCCGGCCCCACCACCCGCATGCCATCGGCGCGCGCCTCGGCGACGAGCATCTCGTCGGCGGCGTCGTCGCGCTGGTCGGTGATCACCACGATGCCCCAGACGCCGGCCAGCCCGCAGGCCGCGACGACCCCGGGCACCGCACCCGGCGGCACGCACACCACGGCCAGGTCCACCGGCTTGGGCACGTCGGCGATGCTCGCGAAGGCCCGGATGGAGGCGACCGAGGTGCCGGCGGCCGCGGCGGCGGGGTTGACCGGGTACACCGGGCCGTCGAAGCCACCGGCGAGCAGATGGCGCAGCACCGCGTTGCCGACCGATCCGGTGGAACGGCCCGCGCCGAGCACGGCGATCGCCCGTGGATGCAGCAGCCGGCGGATGGAGGCCGCCTCCGCCCGGTGCTCGCGGGCCCGCATCACGTCGACGGACCGTTCGGTCGGCGCGATCTCGAACGACAGCCGCACCGCGCCGTAGTCGAACGTCCGCGCCACCGTGTAGCCGGCTTCGATGAACACCCGGATCATCTGCCGGTTCTCGCTGAGCACGTCCGCGTCGAACCGGCGCACCCCGCGGTCACGCGCGGCGGCCGCCAGGTGCTCGAGCAGGATCGACCCGAACCCGCGGCCCTGCTGGTCGTCCTGGACCAGGAACGCGATCTCGGCCTCACCCGGCCCGGACGCCGCCCCCTCCCAGTGCGCGAGCGCGACCAGATCGTCGCCGATCATCGCGACGAGGGCGCCGCGGCGACGCTGGTCGACCACGGTCATCCGGTGGATGTCCTCGTCGGTCAGGGATCGGCGGGCGGCGAAGTAGCGGTAGTAGATCGTCTGCGGGGAGAGTCTGGTCCAGAACGCCCGTAGCAGCGGCCCGTCCGAGGGCAGGATCGGCCGGATGTGCGCCGTCCCGCCGTCGGTCAGGATGACGTCGGCTTCCCATTCGGCCGGGTAGACTACCGGCGGTACGGGGTCGCTCACCGGTCGCGCGACGGGTCGAGGCCGTGCAGCGGCAGCACCTCGAGGCGGGTCCGGGCGACCGCCCGGTCCAGCGGGCTGTCCGGGTCGCCGTCACCGGCGTCCCAGGGCCGGTAGCGCACGCTCGCGCCGTCCCCGAGGGTGCGCGGCATGCCGTTGACGGAGCCGACCGACTCGAGGCCAGTGGCCGCCCGGACCCGTTCCGGCGCGGCGGCGCGCCACTGTACCGGGAGCACCTCGCCGGGTTCGAGCGGATGGTGCGCGGCGATCGCGAGCAGCTGCGTCCAGGCCCGGGGCACCACCGCGTCCAGCGCGTACCCGCCGCCGCCGCAGGCCAGCCAGCGGCCCTCGCACAGATCATGGGCCAGCGTGTGCAGCGCCTCGTAGGAGGCACGCTGCCCGTCCACCGACAGCTCCAGATCGGCCAACGGATCGAGGCTGTGGGTGTCACAGCCATGCTGGGTGACGAGCACCTGCGGCCGGAACGCGCGCAGCAGCACCGGGACGACCCCGGAGAACGCCCGCAGCCAGCCGGCGTCGCGGGTGCCCGCCGGCAGCGCGACGTTCACGGCGCTGCCCGCCGCCTGCGGCCCACCGGACTCCTCGGGGAATCCGGTGCCGGGGAACAGGGTGTGCCCCGACTGGTGCAGCGAGATCGTGAGCACCCGCGGGTCGTCGTAGAACGCGGCCTGCACACCATCGCCGTGGTGGACGTCGATGTCGACGTAGGCGACCCGGTCGACGCCGGCCGACAGCAGCCAGGCGATCGCGACCGCCGGATCGTTGTAGACACAGAAGCCGCTGGCCGCCCCGGGCATCGCGTGGTGCAGCCCGCCGGCGATGGCGACCGCGTGCCGCGGCGGGCCACCCCACACCGCCCGGGCGGCGTCGAGCGTCCCACCGGTGATCAGCGCCGCGGCCTCGTGCATCCGGGCTAACACCGGATTGTCACTGCCGCCCAGCCCGAAACGGGCGGCGAGGCGGGCGTGCACCGGTTCGGGGGCGACCCGCACCGCGGCGACATAAGCCGGATCATGGACGAGTTCGAGCAGGTCGTCGGGTGCGAGGCTGGGGGCGGCGATCTGCACCCCGGCGGCGTCGAGCACACCCAGCTGCCCGGCCAGGTCCATGGTCAGGCCCAGTCGCACCGGGTGCAGCGGATGCTGCGGCCCGAAGTCGTAGCGGGCCATCGCGGGATCCCAGGCCAGCAGCGTCGGCACCATCACGCCTCGACGGTAGCCCCAACGGGCGTTGTCGGGCAGCCGCACGCGGACGGTGCGGGCCGTCGGTGCGGCCGGCGAGGGCGGCGGGCGAGGTGGGTCGGGGGCGCGCACGCCGGCCGCCTCGCCGTGTGCCCAACGGAAATACCCTAGGGTCATTGCCCGTGGCAGCTGACGGATCAGTACCGCTCACGGCGACGGCCGACGGGGAGGCCCACCAGCCCGACGCCCCGTCGCGGACACCACTGGGCGCACCGCTGTGGCGTCCCTCCCCCGAACGGGCCAGGCAGGCGGTAGTGACGCACTACCGGGACTGGCTCGCGCAGGAACGCGGGGTCGTCCTCGACGACGCCGCCGCCCTGTGGCGATGGTCCGTCGACGAACTCGGCGCCTTCTGGGAGTCGATCTGGGAGTTCTGCGCCGCCGTCGGTGACCGCGGCCCGGGTCCGGCACTGGCCGACCCCGCGATGCCCGGCGCCAGCTGGTTCCCGGGCGCGCGGGTGAACTACGCCGAGAACGCGCTGACCCGCCGTGGCCCGGCCGCCGCCCTCATCGGCGTGCGCGAGGACGGCGCCACCGCCGTCGTGTCCTGGGACGAACTGCGCCGCCAGGTCGCCCGCGCCGCCGCGGGGCTCCGCGCCCTGGGTGTCACCGAGGGCGACCGGGTCGGCGCGGTGCTGCCGAACACCGTCTACGCGGCGGTCGCGATGCTGGCCACGGCGAGCATCGGAGCGGTGTGGTCGTCCTGCTCCCCCGAGCTCGGCCCGACGGCGCTGGCCGCCCGCCTGGCCCAGATCTCGCCCACGGTGCTGGTGGGCGTCGACGGTTACAGCCACCGCGGCCGCGCCTACGACACGGTGGGGGCGTTGGCCGCCGTCGCCGCGGACCTGCCGGACCTCGCCGCGACGGTGATCGTGCCCTACCTGGCACCCGACGCCTACACCCGCGCCCGGGAGGCCGGTGTGGCGAACCTGCTCACCTGGGACGAACTGCTCGCCACCGACCCCGGCGAGCTCACCTTCACCCGCGTCGCCTTCGACGCCCCGCTGTGGATCCTGTTCTCCTCGGGTACCACCGGCCCGCCCAAGGCCCTCGTCCACGGGCATGGCGGCATCCTGCTCGAACATCTCAAGGTCCTCGCCCTGCATCTGGACGTCGGCCCGGACGACCGCTACTGCTGGTTCACCACGACCGGCTGGATGATGTGGAACTTCCTCATCTCCGGCCTGCTGGTCGGCGCCACCGTGGTGCTCTACGACGGCGCGACGGGCTATCCGACGCTCGGCACCCAGTTCGGGCTCGCCGAGGCGCTGGAGCTCACCGTGCTCGGCACCTCCGCCGCCTATCTGCACGCCTGCCGGGACGCCGGGCTGGTACCCGGCCAGAACGCGGACCTCTCCCTGCTGCGCACGATCGGGTCGACCGGCTCGCCGCTGTCGCCGTCGGGCTACGCGTGGGTGTACGACGCGGTGCGCGCGGACGTGCTGCTGTCCTCGATCAGCGGCGGCACCGACGTGTGCACGGCGCTGCTGGCCGGTCTGCCCACCCAGCCGGTGCTCGCCGGGGAGATCAGCGGCCGGGCGCTGGGCTGCGCCGCCGCGGCCTTCGACGCCGCGGGCACACCGCTGGTCGACGAGGTCGGCGAGCTCGTGGTGACCGCGCCGATGCCGTCGATGCCGCTGGCCCTGTGGGATGATCCGGATGGCGACCGGCTGCGGGAGACCTACTACGCCACCTATCCCGGGGTCTGGCGGCACGGCGACTGGGTCCGCTTCACCGCCGCAGGTGGGGCCGTCGTCGAGGGGCGGTCGGACGCGACACTGAACCGGCACGGGATCCGGATCGGCGCCGCGGAGCTCTACGAGGTCGTCGAAGCCCTCCCCGAAGTGATCGACAGTGTCGCCGTGGACGTCTCGGACGCCGCGGATGACGCCAGGCTCCTGCTGTTCGTGGTGCTCGCCGAACCCGGGCTGACCGAGCGGACCGCCGAGCGGATTCGCATGGCGCTACGCACCGAACTGAGCCCCCGACACGTGCCCGACGAGATCATCGAGATCGGTGCCGTGCCACGCACCCACACCGCCAAGAAACTCGAGGTTCCGCTCAAACGGCTGCTCACCGGCGTGCCGCTGGCCGATGTGGTCAGCCTGGACGCGGTGGCCAACCCACAGGCGCTGGTGGCGTTCGCGTCGGCCGCCGCCCGCCGACGGGGCGTCCGGCCGGCTCCCCCGCGGTAGCCGGCCGGGCGGCAGACAAAAAGCCGGATCTTCGCTGCTGATCAGCGAAGATCCGGCTGCCATCGGTCTCCCGGCGCCGCGGTCACCCTCCACCGCGGTTTCGGGCGGGTGCCACCCGAGACCTCGAACGCGTGCCCGCCACAGGGCGGGATCACCTCGACCGCCGGCGGGGGGGTGGCGCCGGCGGTCGGCGATCAGTCGAGGAACTCGCGCAGCCGGCCGGCGACCGCGGGCTTACGCAGCTCGCGCAGCGTGTCCCGCTCGATCTGGCGAATGCGCTCACGGGTCAGGCCCAGGCGGTTACCCACCTCGGCCAGGGTGTGCTGCTTGCCGTCGGCCAGGCCGAACCGCAGGCGCATCACCTCCCGCTCCCGCGGGTTGAGCCCACCGAGCACGTTGTCGATCTCGTCCTGCATGGCGCCGTAGGAGGCGGCGTCGGCCGGCGAGGTCGCGTCCGAGTCCTCGATGAAGTCACCGAGCACGGAGTCGCCGTCGTCACCGACGGACGTCTCCAGGCTGACCGTGTCCTGCGCGTAGCGGCGCAGTTCGACGACCTGCTCGATCGGCATGTCGAGCTCGAGCGCGAGCTCCTCGTCGGTCGGTTCGCGACCGAGTGTGGAGACGAGCTGGCGCTGCAGCCGGGTGATCTTGTTGATCTGCTCGACCACGTGGACCGGGATGCGGATCGTGCGGGCCTGGTCGGCCAGCGCGCGGCCGATGGCCTGGCGGATCCACCAGGTCGCGTAGGTCGAGAACTTGTAGCCCTTGGCGTAGTCGAACTTCTCCACGGCGCGGATGAGGCCGAGGTTGCCCTCCTGGACCAGGTCCAGCAGGGTCATCCCGCGACCGCTGTACTTCTTCGCGACGGAGACGACCAGGCGCAGGTTCGCCGAGACGAGCTGCTGCTTGGCAGCGTGCCCGTCCTTGACAAGCAGGGCCAGATCCCGGCGGAGATCCGCGGGGAGCTCGGGAACGGCCTCCAGCTTGTGCTCGGCGAACAGGCCGGCCTCGACCCGCTTGGAGAGCTCTACTTCCTGAGCGGCGTTGAGCAGCGGCACCTTGCCGATCTCGCGCAGGTACATGCGCACGAGATCCGCGGTGCCGGCGTGCTCGGCGGTGGCGCGGGTGGCGGCGGTGACTTCGTCGGCCGCTTCGCCGTCCTCCTCCTCGAGGAGTTCGACGCCGGCGGCGTTCAGCCGCGCGATGAGCGCCGGGAGCAGCTCGAGGCCGATGTCGGCGGCCTCGAGCGCGTCCCTCAGCTCGGAACGACTGATCTCGCCGGCCTCGCGACCGCGCGCGATGACATCGGCGACCGCGCTCACGTCAAGCTCGTCGATGTCATCGGATACGGCCGCCAGAGAGCGACTGGTAGAGGTACGGGCAGAGGTGGCGGACCGGCGAGTACGCCGCGGGCTACGCGGGCGGTTCTCGTCGGTACGCTCGGCAAGGTCCAGGGCAGGCAGCGTCATCAGTGGCAAATCCGATGGTCGGTGCGGGTGGGACGTCTGTTTCCGTGCACAAGGGAGGCAACGAACGATGCTGCGGAACTATTCCCTGCGCAGGGCGCACCCGGACATCAGCGATCGCCGGGCCTACCGGCAGTGTAGACCCTGGCCTTCGAGACGCTGAACCCGCTGTCGCGAAGACTACCTGTCAGATCCCCTCGTGTGGCGTGTTCAGCGAACTATCTTGACCGTCTTGCGTGCCCGGACCCCCGTCGCGACCCCACATCTTCAACGAAGAGTAGTCCCATAATTACGGATGGCGAGAAATTTACGGCGACTGCCGCGCGCGCCACATTTCCGGTTCGCTACCGCCATCGAGCCGCTCCGGCGCGTGCGCCCCACCACAAGGTGCCGACAACTCCCCCGGACGGCGACCCCCACCCGGGCGCGCCCTCGCACCGTCCGAGAACTGTCCCGCCGCTGTCCCGGTGCCGTCCCGCGACCGTCTGGTCCCAGCATGTCGTCGGCGTGTCGGCGGCGCCACCCGAACCGGCCACGGTCCGCACCCGCCCAGGTAATGCGGGCCACACCCGGGGCGGCCTACCAAGGCGCACAGGGTGTGACGGCTGCTCTCACACGATGGTTGCACCCAGCCTCCCGGCAGAGCTGGCGGCGCTACGCGAGACCGCGGTCTCGGTGCTGCGCGGCAACGACCTCGGCGACGTGACCCGGCCATCGCCGACGTTGTATCCGCACCAGTGGCTCTGGGACTCGTGTTTCATCGCGATCGGGCTGCGCCATCTCGACCCCGACCGGGCCGCGGCCGAGATCCTGTCGCTGCTGCGCGGCCAGTGGCCCAGCGGCATGATCCCCCACGTGATCTTCGCCGAGACCACGGACTTCTACCACGCCGGCCCGCAGCGCTGGCGCTGCGACCGGGTGACGACGACGGCCGGCGGCATGCAGAGCACCGGCGTCACCCAGCCACCGATGATCGCCGAGGCGGCGGTGCGGGTGGGCGAGGTGATGACCGGCTCCCAGCGGGCCGCGTTCTACCGCGCGCTCTACCCAGGGCTGCTGCGCTTTCACCAGTGGCTTTACGACGAGCGCGACCCGGACGACGACGGGCTGGTCGCGCTCGTGCACTCCTGGGAGTCGGGGATGGACAACACCCCGACCTGGATGGAGATCACCCGCCCGGCCGCACCGCTGGGAGTCCGGGTACTGCGCCGCGTCAACGGCGACGACGCGCTCGACGCGCTGCGCCGCGATTCCAAGGAGGTCCCCCCGGACGAACGACTGACCTCCGGCGACCTGTTCACGCTCTACCGGATCGTGCGCGAGCTGCGCCGATCCCACTACAACTTCCGCGAGATCCGGCGCACCATCGTCCCACTGGTGCAGAACGTGGCGTTCAACGCGATCCTGGTCCGGGCGAACGAGCATCTGGCGACGATCGCGGCGGAGATCGGCGAGGTCATCCCGCCCCGGCTGCGCCGCTCGATCCGCCGTTCCCGCGAGGCCATCAGCCAACTGGCCGTGGACGGGCTTTACTACAGCCGCGACTTTCGCACCCACACGCTGTTGCGGCACGAGACGATCGCCGGCCTGCTACCGCTGTACGCCGGGGTCGTTCCCGACGACCGGGTCGACGCGATGGTCAAGATGATCAGCTCGCCTCGGTACTGGTCGCGGTTCGGTGTGGCCAGCGTCCCGGTGGACGACCCGGCCTTCCTGCCTCGCTGCTACTGGCAGGGCCCGGTCTGGGTGAACATGAACTGGCTGATCGCCGACGGCCTGGAGCGTTACGGCCGCCTCGACGCCGCCGACGACCTGCGCCGCAACACCGTCGACGTGATCGCCGCGTCCGGCGCCATGTACGAGTACTACTCCCCCCTGGACGGCTCCGGCGCCGGCAGCAACCGCTTCTCCTGGACCGCCGCCCTGCTCATCGACCTGCTCGCCACCCAGCGCTGACCTGCCTGTCCCGCGCGGTCGCCCAGCTCCGGGCGGCCGCGCGCAACCGCCCGCCCGTGATCTCAGCCCGGCAGGGCTTCGGTCCGGTTGTCGGGAAGCGGTGGGACGGTCGGCCTCGCGATGGTCACTGTGTGACCTGACGCGCTGGTCCGCGTCTCCAGCGGGCCGTCCATGTCCGGCCCGGGTTGAGGACCCTGATCGAACAGGACGACGTACCCAGCTGACAGGCCGAGGTGGTTCAGGTAGCCATCCAGCTCCGACGGACGCGCCGAAGCCGGGATCATGTAACACCGCCCCGCGGTGTTGAACCTGCGTCCTGCCACAGTCTGGCCTCCACCACCAACCGCCATCCCGATCACCGCAGCTTTACGGAGCACACCACGTCGATAGCTACGCCAGGCGTGGCGACTTCGATATAGTAGTCAACGGCCATGACGGTCATATCGAAGTCGACAACGTGGAGATGGCGGTTGGTGCGATGGCGTACACCGGGAAGGTCACGAGTGCCGAGTCGCTGGGACGCATCCTGGCGCAGGCCCGCCTGCTGTCTGGGCTGAGCCAGCGCGAGCTCGCCCGCAGGTTGGGAACCACGCAGAAGTACATCTGGGAACTGGAGGCCGGCAAGCCATCGATCGTCATGGACCGCCTGTTCGCCGCCATGCGCGCCACCGGGATGGAACTGGCCGCCACCATCACACCCCCGGACGACGCTGCGACCGGCAACCACGCCGACCACCGTGCCAGCGACGTCCCCAGCTCCGATCAGACCGGTCCAGGCGATGGCTGACCTGGTCGTCGATCTGTACGGAACTCGAGTGGGGGTACTCGCCGGCCCTTCGCACACCTTCGACTTCCTGACCGATCCGGCCGCCGTCACCGCCTTCGGTCTCGACAGCACCGTTCTCTCCGCGGCGATCCCGTTCACGGCGGTACCCACCCGAACACGCAGGGACCGGCGGCAGAACTTCTTTCGAGAACTGCTTCCCGAGGGACGGATGCTCACCCGGCTCGCCGAGCAGGCTGACGTCGCCGAACGGGACGTCATCGGCCTGCTGCGCCGGTATGGCCGCGATGTCGCCGGCGCCCTGCAGATCTGGGACCCGGACCTCCCCGGCGAACCAAAACAACCCACGCTGGAGCCACTGTCCACCGCCGGCGTTGCCGACATGCTCACTCATGTCAGGCGTGAGCCGCTCGGCAACCATCCATCCACCGGGAAGACCTCGCTGGCCGGCGTTCAGGACAAGATCGTGCTCGCCAGGACCGGCGGTGGCTGGAACCGAGTGATCGATGGATGGCCGTCCACCCACATCCTCAAACCGCGATCGCAGGACCATCCAACAACGATCTACGACGAGGAATACGGCGCACGTATCTCCCGCGCCACCAGCCTGACCAGCCACGACACGTGGATCGAACAGTTCGACGGCGTGCCCGCCGTCGTCATCGAACGCTACGACCGTGCTTCGGACGCCCCGCAGGGTCGCCTCCACCAGGAGGACTTCAACCAGGTCCTCGGCGCGTCCGGCAACCAGAAGTACCAGAAGTACGGCGGACGGGTCAGTCTTGAACGCATCGCCCGCGTGTTCGCGGTGGCCGGTGACAGCGACTCGCTGCGGCGCCTGTTCATCCTTGTCGTCGTCTCGGTCGCCGTCGGCAACCTCGACCTGCACGCGAAGAACATCTCGCTGGTGCACCGCCCCGACAGCTCGATGACGCTCAGCCCCGCCTACGACGTCGTTCCGCAGGCGCATCTACCCACCGATGGAGAGGTCGCCCTCGCCATCAACGGCGAGTACCGCCACTCCGCGCTCACCCTCGATCACCTCACGTCAGAGGGTCATGCCTGGGGCCTCGCCGACGCGAACAGCATTGCCGACGCAGCGCTGGCCACGGTGCTCGCCCTCACGACATCGCAGGACCCGCACCCCGAGGCCCACCCCGAACTTGCTCACGACATCGCCAGGTTCACCACCAACCTGCTTTCCGGCCGCGCCGTCAGTGGCGAGTGAGACACTCCGTCACCCACCAGCCCGATCACCGCAACTCCACGGACCACACCAACCAGACCGACCGGCCAGGTCGCCACCGACCGCCAACGTGTACACGTGCGATCGCTGACCGATGAACCCGCGATGAGAAAGGTGCCGCGAGTTGACTCCTGGTCCCCGCGACTCGGTGGTGCGGGCACTCGCTGACCTGTTGGTGAGCACGTTTGCGGACCGAGTACTGCGGGTCGCGATCGATGGGCCCGATGCCGCCAGCAAGATCATCCTGGCAGACGAGACGGCCGGTGTGGTCGCCAGCCTGGGCCGGCCTGTGATCCGCGCCGGCGTCGACGGCTTCCACAACCCCCAGGTCATCCGCCGACGCCGAGGATCACATTCTCCGGACGGCTACTTCCTCGACGCCTTCGACTACACCGCCGCGCGGCATCTCCTGATCGACAACGAGCACCCGGATGTTCCCCGCGTCCTGCGCTGGGCGGCTGACGCCGCTGGACGCACCTGCCCGCCGTAGCCGGTGAGTAGCACGGTTGGCGCCATCCACGACTGGCACCGGAGCGGACCTGCGACCCAGCGGGGCGACCGCCCGGAAACGACGCTGGTCGGTCGTCAGGATCGGCTGCCCGGGGACAGGCCCCGGGCAGCCGCGCGAGGACAGGCCGCGGTCAGCTGCAGCCGCTGGTGGAGCCGCACTGCTCGCAGACGTAGCAGCTGCCGGCCGGGCGCATCGTCACACCGCAGGTGAAGCACAGCGGGGCGTCGACCACCGTCTGGGCGATCAGCGACTCACCGGGCGAAGCGAGACGCAGTTCCCGGGCCACGTACTCCGGCCCGTGCCCGTGCCCGTTCGCGTGCGCCACCCCGTTGCTGTGCGCGGTCGGGGCGGTCGGCGCTGGCGGGGTGGTGGACGGAGCCTCGGTCACGATCTCCGGTGCCACCGCGGTCGGGGCCTCGTCGGCGGGAGCGGCCGGGACGACGGGGGTGCCGTACTGGCCGGCGACGGCGCGGGTGCGCTCGGCGGCGGTGGAGATGCCGAGCTCGGCGCGATGGTCGGCGTCGAGGTAGTCCAGGGCCAGGCGACGGAACAGGTAGTCCATGATCGACTGGGCGATCCGGACGTCCGGGTCGTCGGTCATGCCGGCGGGCTCGAAGCGCATGTTGATGAACTTGCTGACGTAGGCCTCGAGCGGCACGCCGTACTGCAGGCCGATGGAGATCGCGATGGCGAACGCGTCCATCACACCGGCCAGTGTGGAGCCCTGCTTCGACATCTTGATGAAGACCTCGCCGAGGCCGTCGTCCGGGTAGGAGCCGGCGGTCAGGTAGCCCTCGGCGCCACCGACGGCGAACGACACCGTCTGGGACGGGCGGGTCTTCGGCAGTCGACGGCGCACCGGCCGGTACTCGACGTCAGCCGCGAGGGCGACGGGTGCCGCCTGCACGGCACCGGCACCGGACATGGCGGCGCTGGCGGCGGCCGCGTCCGCGTCCCGCTTGGCGCCCTTGACGTCCGTCAACGGCTGGCCGACCTTGCAGTTGTCACGGTAGATGGCCAGGGCCTTGAGGCCGAGCCGCCAGCCGGCGAGGTAGATCTCCTCGACCTCCTCGACGGTGGCCGTCGAGGGCATGTTCACCGTCTTGGAGATCGCACCGGACAGGAACGGCTGCACCGCGGCCATCATCCGGACATGCCCCATCGGGGAGATCGCCCGCTCGCCGATCGCGCAGTCGAACACCTCGTAGTGCTCCTGGCGCAGACCCGGGGCGTCGACGACATGCCCGTGCTCGGCGATGAACTCGACGATCGCCTCGATGGTCTCCTCGGTGTATCCCAGGGCGCGCAGCGCCGCCGGCACCGTCTGGTTGACGATGCGCATGCTGGCACCGCCGACCAGCTTCTTCATCTTGACCAGGGCGAGGTCCGGCTCGATACCGGTGGTGTCGCAGTCCATCGCGAGACCGATGGTGCCGGTCGGGGCGAGCAGGCTGACCTGGGCGTTGCGCCAACCGTGCTTGTCACCGACGGACTGTGCCTTCGCCCACTCCCTCGACGCGGCGGCCAGCACGCGGGTGTCCTCACCGTGCGCGGCGCGGACGGTGTCACTCGCGGCGGCGTGCTTGCGCACGACCCGGCGGTGCGCGTCGGCGTTGCGGGCGAACCCGTCGTAGGCGCCGACGATGGCGGCGAGCTCGGCGGAACGGCGGTAGGCGGTGGCGCTCATCAGCGAGGTGATCCCCGCGGCGAGCGCCCGTCCGCCGTCGGAGTCGTACGCCCGGGCGCTGGCCATGAGCAGCGCGCCCAGGTTCGCGTAGCCGATACCGAGCTGCCGGTAGGCACGGGTGACCGTGGTGATCTCGGGCGTCGGGAAGTCCGCGAAGCAGATCGAGATGTCCATCGCGGTGATGATCAGTTCGACGGCGGCGACGAACGCGTCGGCGTCGAACGTCCGGTCCGGGCGCAGGAACTTCAGCAGGTTCAGCGACGCCAGGTTGCAGCTGGAGTTGTCCAGGTGGACGTACTCGCTGCACGGGTTGGACGCGCTGATCCGGCCGGTCTCCGGGCAGGTGTGCCAGTCGTTGATGGTGCCGTCGTACTGGATGCCCGGGTCGGCGCAACCCCAGGCCGCGTCGGCGATCGTGCGGAACAGCTTCCTCGCGTCGATCGTCTCGATCGTGCGGCCGTCCAGCCGGGCGCGCAGGGCGAAGTCCTGACCGTCGACGACGGCGTTCATGAACTCGTCGGTGACCCGCACCGAGTTGTTGGCGTTCTGGTACTGCACCGAGGCGATGTCGCGCCCACCGAGGTCCATGTCGAAGCCGGCGTCGCGCAGCGCCCGGATCTTGTCCTCTTCCCGGGCCTTCGTCTCGACGAACTCGACGATGTCCGGATGGTCGACGTCCAGCACGACCATCTTGGCGGCCCGCCGGGTCGCCCCACCCGACTTGATCGTCCCGGCCGACGCGTCGGCGCCCCGCATGAAGCTCACCGGCCCGGACGCGGTGCCCCCCGAGGAAAGCAGCTCCTTCGACGAGCGGATCCGCGACAGGTTCAGCCCCGCCCCCGATCCTCCCTTGAAGATCAGGCCTTCTTCCCGATACCAGTTGAGAATCGACTCCATCGTGTCATCAACTGAAAGAATGAAACAGGCCGAGACCTGCTGTGGTGCCGAGGTGCCGACGTTGAACCAGACCGGCGAGTTGAAGCTGAAGACCTGGTGGAGCAGCATCCAGGCCAGTTCGTGCTCGAAGATCTCGGCGTCGGCGTCACTGGCGAAGTAGCCGTGTTCCCGTCCGGCGGCGGTGTAGGTGAGCACGACCCGGTCGATGAGCTGGCGCAACGAGGACTCCCGGACCGGCGTGCCGATCGCGCCGCGGAAGTACTTGCTCGTCACGATATTGGAGGCGTTGACCGACCAGAAGTCGGGAAACTCCACCCCGCGCTGCTCGAAGTTGACCGAGCCGTCCCGCCAGTTGGTCATGACGACGTCCCGGGACTCCCAGGTGACCTCATCGTACGGATGGACCCCGGCGGTCGTCCGCGAACGGCGAATCCTCAGCCCGGACGGCCTGGCCGCCGCCTTGCTCGCCTTCGTGCCGCGGCTATCGGTCATGACGCTCCTCGTGGTGTTCTTGTACTCTTCGGCGCACTGCTTTTCGGCGCGGGCCGGCTCGCCATGACGCGACGGCCGCGCTGTGTCTGAGATGCCCGCGCACCACCGACCGCGGCGGCTACTCGGCCGGCACCCAGGACGGGCGGGCCGTAGCGGCATGGCGAATCTGGGCATACGGGATAAATCCACGTCGGCGGGGTCAGGTCGTCCCAGAACTCACCGGGGCGGACCGGCGTGGCGAGGTCGTGCTTCCAGAACTCGAGGTACGAGCGATGCGGGCCGGGGCCGCGATCAGCCGTGCTCGGCCGCGACCTCGACCAGGGGGCCGGGCGCCCGCGCGCCGCCGCCCGGCGGGCCGGCGCCGTTCGGGCCGGTGCCATGGAGCGCGGAACGGGACGAGCCCACCCCGAACGGACCCTCACCCGCCGGATCGGCGGGACTGGCCGGGTGGGCGGCCTCACGGCGGGAGGTGGATGTCTCCGCCCGCAACGCCGAGATCGCGTTCTCGAAGTCGGTGAGCGACTCGAAGGCGAGATACACCGACGCGAACCGCAGGTAAGCCACCTCGTCAAGCTCCCGCAGCGGGCCGAGGATCGCCCGGCCGATCGCCTCGGCGGGAACCTCCGCGGAGCCCGCGGAGCGCACCGCGTCCTCCACGCGCTGCGCGAGCAGGGCGAGATCGTCATCGCGCACCGGTCGGCCCTGGCAGGCCTTGCGCACGCCGGCGACCACCTTCGCCCTACTGAACGGCTCAGCCACCCCGCTGCGCTTGACCACCCGCAGCGAGGCCTCCTCCATCGTCGTGAACCGACGCCCGCACGACAGGCAGGAACGCCGCCGGCGGATCGCCGAGCCTTCTTCGGCCTCCCGGCTGTCGACGACGCGACTGTCCGGATGCCGGCAGAACGGGCACCGCACGCGTTGACGCCTCCTCAGCCCGGACCGGCAGACCATCCTCGACGCTACCCTCGACGCACCAGATGTTGTGCCCAACCCTAGCGCACCACACCATGGCTGGGGCAACGACCCCCCACAGTGCCACGCTGGGACACCCGTGCGCGGATGGTCCGCAACCGTCCGCGAGCACCGCCGTGCCGGCCGGGACCGTGGGATACCGGCAGGTCACCGCGACAACCGGCCGGCCGCCAGGCCGAGGACTCAGGGTGTTCGACCCGTCGGGGGTACCCGGCCGCCACGCCCCGCCACGACCCGCCACGACCGGCACAGCCCGCTCCAGCCGGCGTTCGCGACCGCGCCGACCTCATTCCAGCAGCAGGAACTCACCGGGGACGAGGTCGGGCGAGGACAGGTGGTTGACCCGCATCAGCCGGTCGACCACGGCCCCGGTGTCGGCATCGGGATCGAGCGCGACGGCGATCTCCCGGAGGGTCTCCCCCGCCACGACCAGATGCCCGCGCCGCGGCTCATCCGCCCGCCCCAGCGACGCACGCGGCACCATCACCATGAGCGCGGCCGCGACACACAGCGTGATGACCGCGACGACGACCACCCGACCCCGCCGGGTCAGCCGCAGCGGCGGCTCGGCGCCACCCCCGACCCGGGAACCCGCCACGCCCCCGGAAGCCGCCACGGCTCCGGAAGCCCCCACCGTGCCCCGAAACCCCATGGACGGATGGCACGCCCACCCGCCGGCGCCACCGCGCCGCTGGGCCCGCACCACCGCCAGATCGACGACCCGCGTCGCGTGGTCCACACTCACGACAGCCTCCCGGAGCTAGCGGACAGGAGCCGGTTACGAACTCCCGTTCGATCGAACTACTGGTCGATTGTGACACGGGCTCGCGGGGAGAGGAAGAGACACGCTCGAACAGACGTTTGAGATTCCGCGACCATCCGGTTACCGTCAAGACGATCAGGTGTGGACCGGACGATCCCCCCGGTCGCGGACACTGCACGCCGTGGCGAGGCTGGGCACCCCAGGTGACCGGCGATCGCGTGGAATCACGGTCCGCGACCCGGGGTCGCCGGCCGGCCACTACGCGGTATGCGACGAGGAGAGCGGTAAGCGATGACCACCCAAAGCAGGGGAACGCGCCGAGGCGGTGCCCGCGGCAACGTGCGGCCCTTCCCGGACAACCCCGCGGACGCGCCCGGACTGACCCCCCGGCAGCGCAAGGTGCTCGAGGTCATCCGGGCGGCCGTGGAGCGGCGCGGATACCCGCCCAGTGTGCGGGAGATCGGCGAGGCCGTCGGGCTCACCAGTACCAGCAGCGTGGCGCACCAGCTGAAGATGCTGGAGGAGAAGGGCTACATCCGGCGCGACCCGAACCGGCCGCGGGCGATGGAGGTGCTCGGCGCCGACCGCCCGCGCCGCGCCGGTGGCGGTGGGAGCGCCGCGACGGTGGTGCCGGCGTTCCCCGGCGAGGCGCCGGCCGCCCCCGGTGCCGCCAGCGATCCGCAGGCGACATACGTGCCCGTGCTCGGGCGGATCGCCGCCGGTGGGCCGATCCTGGCCGAGCAGGCCATCGAGGATGTCTTCCCGTTGCCGCGGGAGATCGTCGGCGAGGGCACACTGTTCCTGCTGCGGGTCGTCGGCGAGTCGATGGTGGGCGCGGCGATCTGCGACGGCGACTGGGTGGTCGTACGCCAGCAGCCGGTGGCGGACAACGGCGAGATCGTCGCCGCCATGATCGATGGTGAGGCCACGGTCAAGCGCCTGCGAGTGCGCGACGGCAAGGTGTGGCTGCACCCGGAGAACCCGAGCTTCAGTGACATCCCGGGTGAAGGCGCGTCCATCCTCGGCCGGATCGTCGCGGTGCTGCGCCGGGTCTGACGGGCGATGGCCGGCCGCCTGGAGGCGGCCGGCCAGTTCGGGTGGAGGTCAGAGCCGGGGTGCCCGGCCCCCGCTCAGGCGCGGAACATGTCGAGATCCGCGGCGAGCGCCGCTGAGACCCGAGCCGTCAGGCGCGTGCCGTCACCGGTGTGTTCCTGACTCAGAACCTCGCCGATGGCGTGAATCCGCGAGACGAGGTCACCCCGCGTGTACGGGAGCAGGACCGTGAGCTCCACGTCCGGATGTGGCACCCGCAGGCTCAGGGCCTCGACGAGCGCGTTGAGGCCGTCTCCGGTGCGCGCGGAGACGAACACCGCGTCCGGGGCGAGCTGGCGCAGTTCGGCCAGCACCGTCGGTTCGGCCGCGTCGACCTTGTTGACGACGATCAGCTCGGGTACGCCGCCCGCGTCGATGTCGTTGAGGACCTCGCGCACCGCCGAGATCTGCCCGGCCGGATCCGCGGCGGAGCCGTCGACCACGTGCAGGATGAGATCGGCATCGGCGACCTCCTCCAGAGTGGAGCGAAACGCCTCGACGATCTGGTGCGGCAGGTGACGGACGAACCCGACCGTGTCGGTCAGGGTGAACGCCCGCCCGTCGGGCAGGGTCGCCCGGCGCACGGTCGGGTCAAGGGTGGCGAACAGCGCGTCCTCCACCAGCACTCCGGCACCGGTGAGCCGGTTGAGCAGCGAGGACTTGCCGGCGTTAGTGTAGCCGGCGATCGCCACCGACGGCGCCTCGCCGCGGCGCCGCGACGAACGCTTGGTCTCCCGCACGGTCGACATCTCGGCCAGGTCACGACGTAGCCGGGCCATCCGCGCCCGCAGCCGACGCCGGTCTGTCTCGATCTTGGTCTCACCGGGGCCGCGGGTACCGATCGGTGCCCGACCACCGCCGCTGGCGGCGGCCCGGGACATGGATTCACCCCAGCCACGCAGCCTCGGCAGCATGTACTGCAGCTGGGCGAGTTCGACCTGCGCCTTGCCCTCTCGGGACGTGGCGTGCTGGGCGAAGATGTCGAGGATCAGCGCCGTACGGTCGATCACCTTGACCTTGACGATCTCCTCGAGCTGGCGGAGCTGGCCCGGGGTGAGCTCACCGTCGCAGATCACCGTGTCGGCGCCGGTCGCGGCGACGACCTCGGCCAGTTCCCGCGCCTTGCCCGAGCCGACGTAGGTCGCGGCGTCCGGCCGGTCACGGCGCTGCACGAGGGCGTCGAGCACGGCCGAACCCGCCGTCGTGGCCAGGGCCGCGAGCTCCGCCATGGACGCCTCGGCCGCCCGCAGCGAGCCCGACATCCACACCCCGATGAGCACGACCTGCTCCAGTCGGAGCTGCCGGTACTCGACCTCGGTGACATCTTCGAGTTCGGTCGCCAAGCCCGGCACGCGGCGCAGAGCCACGCGATCCGCCAGGTCGAAACCGTCACCCGAATCGGCGAAGAAACCAGAAAGTCCCGCCGTATCGTCGTCGGCGAGTTCGATGAGTGATCTGTCCATGGTGGACGCATCCAGGGCGTCGGCAGGAAGTGTCATACCATCCGTTCTCAACGCGGCCCGCTGCCGCGGCATTCCGCGTCGCTTCGTTTGGCCAGGTCACGCGCGTGTGCGGCGACCATCGGAAGGGCTGCGCGACCCGCGTACCGCGGGCGGCGGTCGTCCTTCCGTCGTCTGCCAGGGTCCCACGCCGACGCGGCGATCGCGAATGGTTTCGGGCGGATCTCCGGCGGTGTTCGATCCCGGTCGATGCCCTGTGCCAGGCCGCCGGTCGGCCGAGATGGCGCGTAGCGTCGGGCTCGTGTATCGCGAGCGCCGCGCCGTCGGGCTGCCGGCCACCGTCTGGATCGCCCGATCGGACCGGCCCGATCAGGCGATCCACGCCGGCCCGGGCGGTCAGATCGGCGAGGCGCACCGGGTGCTTCCCGACGGCGGCATCGACATCATCTGGAGCTCGGATGGCCGGCTGATCGTCGCCGGTCCGGATACCGCCGCCACCGTCGTGCCCTGGGCATCCGGGGTCCACCACGTCGGCGTCCGGTTCGATCCCGGTCACGGTCCGGCCCGGCTGGGCACCCCGGCCGCGGCGCTGCGCGACGGCCGGATCGACCTGGCCGCGCTGTGGGGCGACGGCCCGGCCCGGCGCCTCGCCGACCAGGTCGCCGCCGCCGGGCCGCAGACCGCGGCCCGGGCGGTGGCCATCCAGACGGCGCTGCTCGAACGGGAGCCGGATACGCGGCTGTCCGACCCGATGACGCCGGTGATCGTGTCCGCCGTGCGGGCGCGCGTGACGGTGGGCGCGCTGGCCCGGTCGGTCGGGTTGAGCGAACGCCAGTTGCTGCGCCGCAGCCGGCGGGTCTTCGGTTACGGCCCGAAGACCCTGGGCCGCGTCCTGCGTCTGCAGGAGGCGTTGCGCACCGCCCGGTCCGGCCACGGGCTCGCCCTGACGGCCGCCCTGTCCGGCTACGCCGATCAGGCCCATCTCGCCCACGAGGTGCGGGCGCTCACCGGCCTCACCGCCACCGACCTGCTCGCGTCCGCCAGGGGCGCACCGACCGTGGACGCGTCGCCGCCGCGTTGACGGCCCACGAACCAGGTGGACGAGCCGTGGTCAGGAACTCGCCGGGACGGTGGCCGCGAGCGGTGCGTACAGGTCGACGGTGTTGCCGTCGGGGTCGACGATGCTCGCGTAACGCTGGCCCCAGAAGGCATCCCACGGCGCCAGGTGGCTCTCGTACCCGGCAGCGACCAGATCCCCGTGGACGGCGTCGACCTCGGCCGGGTCCGCGCAGGCGAAAGCGAGGCTGATCCGACCCTGACCGGCGCTGGCCGGCGCCCAGGCCGGATCGAAGGAACGGATGGTGTCCTCGGTGTCGAACAACAGCCGTTGCCCGCCGGGCAGGGCGACCTCGACGTGCGGTTCGGCGTCGGCCGCGGCCGGGATGGCAAGCCCCAGCCGACGATAGAAGGCCAGGCTGCGGGCCAGGTCGGAGACGATCAGCCCAGTGCCGTTGAAGGTGACTGTCATGACCGCAGGCTAGGCTCGCCCGCCGGCGCCGGTCTTGTCGGAATCGGACCCGTACCGCCGAGCATCCCGATCCGCACCGCCCCGTCGAAGACCAGCTCGGCCGGCCCCCGCAACAACACCGTGTCGGCCCGCCACCGAACGTTCAGCGCCCCACCAGGCACGTCCACCGCCACCTCGACCTCACCGCCACCGACACCGCCACCAGCACCAGCGGCGCCACCGGCATCGCCCGCGGGAGCAGCCGCGGCCCCGCCGGTGGGGCGGCGACCGTGGCGGTCGGCCCAGGCCACGGCCGCGGCGCAGGCACCCGTGCCGCAGGAGGCCGTCTCCCCGACCCCGCGCTCATAGACCCGCATCGCCACGCCGCCACCCGGGCGATCCACGACGATCTCGACGTTGACTCCCTCGGGGAAGTCGTCGACGCGAAACCGCGGCGCCCGGCTCAGGTCGAGACCACGCAGCGCCGCGACGTCCAGATCGTCGGCGAAACAGACGGCGTGCGGGTTGCCCATCGACACGGCGACGGCGTCGAACTCCCGCCCGGCGACGCTGACCGGCGGCGCGAACGGGCCCGCCGCGGCCCGCGTGGCGAAGGACGGCGGGCCCATCTCCACGGTGACGTCCCCGACCGGCGGCACCTCGACGCGGCGCAGGCCCGCCCGGGTCGCCAGCACGAAGCCGCCGGGGCGGACATAACCGGCCTCGACGAGGTAGCGGGCGAACACCCGGGCCCCGTTGCCGCACATCTGGGCGAGCGAACCATCGGCGTTGCGGTAGTCCATGAACCAGCGGGCCGAACCGACGAACGGCACCGCCTCCGGTGCCGCGGCCGACAGCACGACCCGCAGGACACCGTCCGCGCCGATACCGGTACGCCGGTCACACAACGCCCGGACCAGCTCCGGGGTCAGGTCCAGATCGCCGTCCGGATCGGGCAGGATCACGAAGTCGTTGCCCGTGCCCTGCCCCTTGACGAACCGCAACTGCTGGTCATCGCGCACCGGCACATCGTACGGGCGTGCCCGCGGCCGCTCAGCCCGGCTCAACGCGGTTCAGCCCGCTGCGGTTCGGTCTGGCTGGGTTCGGCTCAGCTTCGTGGTCCGGCGGCCGACACCCAGGCTCGCAGCCGCTCGTCGGTGCGTTGCGACGGACGGTGCCAGCGCTCCGGGCGACCCCGACCGAGCGCGATCATCCGGGCGTCCTCGACGGGGACGGGCGGGCAGAACACCGGGCCGATGGCACGGTCGCAGCCCAGGTCATGGACCCGGGTGGCGAGGCGGGCGGAGTCCACGCCGTCGGCGACGACGGTCAGCGCCCGGCTGTGCGCGAGGCGGACGATCGCCGCCACGACCGCCTCCCCCTCCAGGTCACGCATGGTGGCCTGGAGATACAGACCGTCCAGCTTGACGAGGTCGAGCGGCAGCAGATCGAGCACGGCCAGGGAACCGAACCAGGTTCCGAACGACTCGACCGCGAGCGCGACACCGAGGGCGTGCAGGTGGGCCAGCAGGCCCGGCACGACCGGAGCGGCCAGGCCCAGCGCCCGTTCGCTGAACTCCAGGCCGATCGCGCCGGCGGGTAGCAGCCGCCCGGACATCAGCCGGTCCACCTCGGTGACGAAGGCGGGACTGGCCAGCTGGCGTCCGTCGATGTTCACCCAGAGCCGAGGCGGACGGATCGGGGTGCCGACCGCCATCCGATGCCAGGTCCGGGCCTCGGTCACCGCCATCCGCAGCACCCACTGGTCGACCTGGTGGACGAGCCCGGCCGCCGCGGCGATCGGCATGAACTCCGCAGGACCCAACACCCCCCGCTCGGGATGCTGCCACCGCGGGTGCGCCTCCATCCCGGGCACCGAACCGGTGCGCAGATCCACCTCGGGCTGGAAGTGCAGCCGCAGCGAGCCATCGTCGAAGGCCGCGTAGAGCGCGGGGACGAGAGTCAGGTCAGGTGGCAGACCACCGGCGGTGGCGGGCACGGTCACAGCGATCTCTCCAGACGCCGCGCGGGACAGGCCGCCGCGGGCCGGATTCCATGCCGCCGCGGCCCTGCGACGACCACGTCCCCGGCGATCGGACGAACCGGTCACCCGTCAGATCGAACCACCAGCCGCAGCGCCTGTGTGACGTCCGGTTGGTTCAGCCACGATATCCGGTTATCCCGGCGAAACCAGGATCTTTGCCGCCTGGCGAAACGCCGCGTCGCGGAAATTGTGGCCAGCTTGGCCTGATCTGTGGACTCCATTGCGCCGTCCATCCAGGCGAGGAGTTGAGCGTATCCGAGCGCACGTGACGCCGTGCGACCTTCCCGAAGACCGCACTCCACCAACTGACGCACTTCTTCGGGAAAACCCGCGTTCCACATTCTGTCCACCCGTTGGGTGATGCGCTCGTCGAGATCGTCTCGGTCCACGCCTATCTGGACGACGTCATAGACCGCGCGTTGTTCCGGCAGGGTCGCCGCGTAATCCCCGGTCAGTTCGACGACCTCAAGGGCCCGCACGATCCGCCGACCGTTGCTGGGCAGGATCGCCTCGGCGGCCCGCGGCGCCCGACGGGCCAGCTCCGCGTGCAGCTCCCCCGAGCCGCGGCGGGTCAGCTCGGCCTCCCATCGGGCGCGCACCACCGGGTCGGTGCCCGAAAAACTGAGATCATCCAGGGCGGCCCGCACGTACAGTCCCGAGCCGCCGACGAGCACCGGGACCCGTCCGGCCGCCAGCAGCGCGTCGATCACCCGCCGGGCGTCCCGCTGGAAACTCGCGACATCGGCGGCGTGCGTGACGTCCCAGACGTCGAGCAGATGGTGCGGCACGCCGCGGCGCTCGTCCAGGCGGACCTTGGCGGTACCGATGTCCATCCCACGGTAGAGCTGCATCGAGTCGGCGTTGACGACCTCACCGCCGAGCGCGAGCGCGAGCGCGATGCCCAGGTCGCTCTTGCCCGCCGCCGTGGGCCCCACCACCGCCACCACCGGGCCCCGCGGCACCGGCCGCCGCGTACCTCCCGCGCCCGCCGTACTCCCCGCACTCGCCGACCCGTTCGTCACGATCAGGATCGTGCCACGGCCATCGGATGCCGGCGGGCCCAGGCCGCTCCCGGTGGATCTCCGGCCAACCCCCACCGCCGATAACGGACCCCCGGGCCCCGACAGTCACCCATCCGGCCAGAAGATCACGATATGCGATGGTCGCCCGGGCCGTGCGCGGCGGCCGGGAGCTACGCGGGTCGCCACGAGGGGCGGTTCAGGCCGCTCCGGACACCTGGGCCTGGGCATGGCCCTCGGCATGGGCCCGAGTCTCGGCCTCGGTCTGGGCTTCGGCCTGGGCTTGCCGGTCGGGTTGCCAGAAGCGGAGGAGGAGGTCGGCGAGGGCCTGCGGGCTGTCGGCGGCCGGGTCGTGGCGGGCGGCGGGAATCACCTCGTAGTGGGCGGCGAGTCGCCGAGCCATGTCGGCCTGGACGGCCGCCGGCCAGCCGTCGTCGCCGTCACCATGTGCCACCAGGACGGGCAGCCCCGTCAGGCGGGCCACCGCGGCCAGTTCGTCCACCTGGTCTGGCGCCGACAGCAACTGGTCACTCACCGCGACGAGACCCGCGCGGTGATGCGCGAAGAAACGTCGGCGCAGAAACGCGTCGGTGTGGTCGGGGCGGGGGCGCGCGACGGCCTGCAACGTCGCCCACACCGCCGGCTGCCCGTCCTGGCGCAGTACCCGCGCGACCGTGCGCAGCGCCGCGCGGCGGCGTCCGACGATACCCGCGGGCCCGGAGGACAGCAGGGTCAGCGTGCGCACCGCGGTGGGTTCGGCGAGTACCGCGGCCCGCGCGACCAGACCACCGAAGCTGTGCCCCACCAGGTGCACCGGTCCGCCACCGAGCGCCGCCGCCACCCGGTGGACGTCCCCGGCGAGCGCGGTCAGCGCATAACCCTCGACATCGTCCGGTCCGGGCGATTCGTACTGGCCGCGCTGATCCAGAGCGGTCACGTCGAACCCGGCGGCGACCAGCGCCGGCATGACCGGCAGCCAGTCCTCCTTGCTCGCGGCGAACCCGGCGAGCAGCAGCACCACCGGACCCGCCGGCACCTCGGCCCGCAGCGCGGCCAACCCCGCTACCTCGGTACGCCGAATCCCCGCTGGCAGGTCACACGCGCAATTCCTCACGACCCGCATCCCCCCGGATCCACACGGCTACTAGATAGCCGACACCGTAGGGCGCGTCGTCGTATCGGAGCTCGCCGTTCCACACCGCGCGACGCGTGTCGTCCCGACTCACGGCGGTACCAGCCGATGCGGAGGTCACGGTGGTACCGGAGGTCACGGTGGTACCGGAGGTCGCGGCGAGCAGGGCGCCGGCCAGGACCTGCCAGGATGCGCGTCCGGCCGCGAGCAGGTCGCGGGCGAGTACCGGGTCGAGGTCAAGCAGGCCGGCCGGGTCGACGCCGGCCAGGGCGGTCGCGACGGCCGCGTCGAAGGGCGCCGCCCGCTTGTCCAGATGGCCGGGGGCCTTGATGCCGCGGCGGGCGGAACCGTCCCCCATCACCAGCAGTCCGAGCCGCTCGTCCGGCGCGCTGCCCGTGACCAGACGTTCCCCCAGCTTGGCGGCCTGGCTCGGTGAGTACACCGCCGGCACGCCCAGCGCCGCGCGGGCGCCCGTGAAGCCACTGTTCGCCAGCAGCCAGGCACCAGCGGTGAGGGACAGGGGCAGCGACGGGTCGGGGCTTGCCTCCGGCGGTGCCGCCTGGCCGTGGACGAGCGGGACGACGAGGTCCACGCCGTAGCCGGCATACGTGCCGGTGGCGGTGGGACCGTACTCGATCCCGCCGGTCTCGGACGCGGCCACCGTCGCGGCCTCGGAGCCGGCGTCGCCGACGATGACGATCCGGTCCAGGCCCGCCGCGGTCAGCCGGCGCACCGCGTCGAGTGCGATCGGACGCACCGCCACCGGCTCGGCCCCACCCACTTCGGGGACGAGCAGCGGCGGATGCGGGCAGACCGCCGCCGCGACGAACGTCACCGCGGACCAGCTGCGGGAACGCCGACACAGCAGGCGTCCGCCGACGCGGTGGACGACGACGCGGCGTCCAACGGCGCGGTGGACGGCGGCTGCGGTGAAGTCGGGTCGGGTCGGCGGGCCGGCATGCCGAGCGAGACGGCCGGCCGGTTCGCCGCCGTGGGCGTCGTCGCCTGGTTGGACTGCTCCCAGGCGTCCCCGGCGCGGGTCCGCCGCCAGGCGAGCACCGGCCCGTCCGCCGTCAGATGGTGCGGTGCGCCCCTGGTCACGACGGTCTCCACCACGTCCCCGGGACGGATGTCGCGCGCCACGATGGTCCTCGGGCGCTCGTCCAGCGGGCCGGTGGCGAGCTCGGCGGCGCGGAAGTGGACGAGCCGGCCGTCGCGGGCACGCCCGGACAGTCGCCCGGTGGCGTCGTCCTTGCGACCCTCGCCCTCGGCGACCACCAGCTCGACCCGGCGCTCGACCAGCGCGCGGTTGTGCGCCCAGGAGATCTCATCCTGGAGGGCGACCAGCCGGGCGTAGCGTTCGGTGACCGTGGCCCGGTCGACCTGCTCGTCCATGGTGGCCGCGGGGGTGCCGGGGCGCGGCGAGTACTGGAAGGTGAACGCGCCGGAGAAGCGCGCCTCGCGCACGACGTCCAGGGTGTCGCTGAAGTCGGCCTCGGTCTCGCCCGGGAAGCCCACGATGATGTCGGTGGTGATCGCGGCGTCGGGCATCGCGGCGCGGACCCGGCTGATGATGCCGAGGTAGCGGTCCCGCCGGTAGGAGCGGCGCATCCGGCGCAGCACCGCGTCCGAACCGGACTGCAATGGCATGTGCAGCTGGTGGCAGACGTTCGGGGTGGTGGCCATCGCCTCGATGACGTCGTCGGTGAAGTCCCGCGGATGCGGCGAGGTGAACCGCACCCGCTCGAGGCCCTCGACGGCGCCGCAGGCCCGCAGCAGTTTCGCGAACGCGCCCGGATCACCGAGGGAGCGGCCATAGGAGTTGACGTTCTGGCCGAGCAGGGTGATCTCCAGGACGCCCTCGGCGACCAGCGCCTCGACCTCGGCGAGCACGTCGCCGGGCCGACGGTCCCGCTCGACGCCGCGCAGGCTCGGCACGATGCAGAAGGTGCAGGTGTTGTCGCAGCCCACGCTGATGCTGACCCACGCCGCGTGATGGCTGGCCCGCCGCGTCGGCAGGGTGCTGGGGAAGACCTCCAGGGCCTCGGCGATCTCCAGCTGGGCGGTGGCGTTGTGCCGGGCGCGTTCGAGCAGCACCGGCAGCCGGTGCAGGTTGTGCGTGCCGAAGACAACGTCGACCCACGGGGCGCGGCGCAGGATCGTCGCCCGGTCCTTCTGCGCCAGGCAGCCGCCGACGGCGATCTGCATGCCGGGATGACCCTTCTTCACCGGCACGAGCTGGCCGAGGTTGCCGTACAGCCGGTTGTCGGCGTTCTCCCGGACGGCACAGGTGTTGAACACGACGACGTCCGGCTCGGCACCGCTGGCCGCCGGGACGTAGCCGGCGGATTCGAGCAGCCCGGCGAGCCGTTCGGAGTCATGAACGTTCATCTGGCATCCGAACGTGCGTACCTCGTAACTGCGGCCGGTCACACCTACCAGCCTACGGGGACCCGAGCGGACACATCATGACAGCGCCCACCGACGACGGCGCGTCATCGCGATGTTTGCGGGAACGATCGACATACTGCCGACATCACGTGCGCTTGCTCGTGTTTGCGACAGGTCGGCTACGGCACGCGCATCCACCCGGTGGTCGGGACACCGCCGGGCCGTGCCGTCGCCCCCGACTGTCGGGATCGCGACTCCTGCGCGCGTCCGGCGGCATGGTTCGCCGTGGATCGGGATTATCGACCCATCACCCACCGTTTCCGTTCCCGCGTCAGGAGGATCGAGTGCCCCTGGTGAGCCTGGAAGGGGTCGGCAAGTCGTTCGGCGCCAACCGTGTGCTGTCCGACATCAACCTGTCGGTGGAATCCGGTGAGGTGGTCGTCGTCATCGGGCCGTCCGGTTCCGGCAAGTCGACGATGTGCCGGTGCATCAACCGGCTTGAGACGATCGACGAGGGCCGCATCCTGTTCGAGGGCCGGCCGCTACCGGCCGAGGGGCGCGAGCTGGCCCGGATGCGTGCCCGGGTCGGGATGGTGTTCCAGTCGTTCAACCTGTTCGCGCATCGGACGATCCTCGACAACCTGACGCTCGGGCCGGTCACGGTGCTCGGCCGCAAGCGATCCCAGGCCGAGGAACGGGCCCGGGAGCTGTTGGAGCGGGTGGGTATCGCGGACAAGGCCGACCAGCTACCCCGGCAGCTCTCCGGTGGCCAGCAGCAGCGGGCCGCGATCGCCCGGGCCCTCGCGATGGACCCGGTCCTGATGCTGTTCGACGAACCGACCTCCGCCCTTGATCCGGAAATGATCTCCGAGGTGCTCGACGTCATGCGGGCGCTGGCCAGCAGCGGCATGACCATGATCGTCGTCACGCACGAGATGGGCTTCGCCCGTTCCGCCGCCGACCGGGTCGCGTTCATGGCCGACGGCCGGATCGTGGAGACGGCCCCGCCAGCGACCTTCTTCGACGCACCGACCTCGGAGCGGGCCCGGGATTTCCTCGGCCGCGTGCTGCGGCACTGAGCGGCGCCGCCCGCATCCCCCGCTTCCCGTCTCCAGTCTCCCGCTTCTTTCCCGCTTCGGCAGCCCGACGGCTCGCGCACCACGCCCCGCCCCCCACGGAAGGAATGGTTCATGCGCACAGTGTTCAGGCAAGGTCGACCGGCTGGTCGAGGTCATCGGTCGTACCGGCGAGGTGGCGCGCTCGCCCTCGGCGTGGCGCTGCTGGCCACGCTGGGGCTGTCCGCCTGCGGCAGCGACGGCGACGACACCGCGGCCGCGCCGAGTGCCACCGCCAGTTTCGCGCCCGGCACGACCATGGCCCGCCTGCACGACGCCGGCAAGATCACCATCGGCACCAAGTTCGACCAGCCGCTGTTCGGCCTGAAGAACCTCAGCGGCAACCCCGAGGGCTTCGACGTCGAGATCGCCAAGATCATCACTGGCGCCCTGGGTGTTCCCACGGACAAAATCAACTTCGTGGAGACCGTGTCCGCGAACCGGGAGCCCTTCATCGAGCAGGGCCGGGTCGACCTGGTGGTCGCCACCTACACCATCAACGACAAGCGCAAGAAGGTCATCGACTTCGCCGGTCCGTACTACGTCGCCGGACAGTCGATCATGGTGAAGAAGGACAACACCGATATCACCGGCAAGGAATCACTGGCCGGCAAGAAGGTCTGCTCGGTCAGCGGCTCGACGCCAGCCGAGAACATCCGCACCCAGGTACCGACCGCCAAGCTCGTCCTGTTCGACGTCTACAGCAAGTGCGCGGACGCCCTGAAGAACGGCCAGGTCGACGCGGTCACCACCGACAACGTGATCCTGCTCGGCCTCATCGACAAGGACCCGGACGCGTTCAAGCTCGTCGGCGAGCCGTTCACCAAGGAGCCGTACGGCATCGGGATCCGCAAGGGCGACACCGCGTTCCGAACCTTCATCAACGACACCCTCGAGGCGTCCTACCGCGACGGCCGCTGGGCGAAGGCGTTCAGCAGCACCGTCGGCAAGGTCGAGAAGTCCACGCCGACCCCGCCGCCGGTGGACCGCTACACCTCCTGACCCTCCGCAACTCCTGATTCACCGCAACACCTGACTCGCCGCGCCACGCGGCAGCTCGCTGCGGGCGGAGACGGTTGCCCGAACCGTCTCCGCCCCAACCGTCTCCGCCCGCAGCGACAAGGAGTTCGCGATCGACACCGTCCTCGACAACCTCGACATCTTCGCCGAAGGCTTCCGCCGCACGGTGGGGCTGAGCCTGTTCGCCGCGGTGGCGGCGCTGATCGGCGGCACCCTGCTCGCGACGATGCGGGTCGGGCCGGTCCCGCCACTGCGCTGGGCCGGTACGGCCTATGTGCAGCTCGTCCGCAACACCCCGCTGACGGTGGTGTTCTTCTTCGTGGTGTTCGTCCTGCCGCGGCTGGACATCGTGTTCTCGTACTTCACCTTCGCCGTCCTCGCGCTGTCGATCTACCATGCGGCGCTGGTCTGCGAGGCGGTGCGCGCCGGCATCAACGGCGTGGACGTCGGTCAGGCGGAGGCGGCACGGGCGCTGGGCCTGACCTTCCGGCAGAACCTGCGCCTGGTCGTGCTGCCCCAGGCGCTGCGGGCCGTCCTGCAGCCACTCGGCAGTGTGATCAGCGCGCTGATCCGCAACACCTCGATCGCCGCGGCCTTCGGCGTCCAGGAACTGACCGGGGTGGTGCAGCGGCTGACCACGGCGAATCCGGACGCCGTGGTCGCCGTTCTGCTCGGCGGCGTCGTCGGCTACCTGATCCTCACCCTGGCGCTCGCCAGCGGACTGGCGATCACCGAACGACGGCTGGAGCGGACGCGATGAGTGCAACACCGCTGGTCCTCGCCGACCCGCCCGGACCGCGGGGACGACGACGGATTCTGTACGGCAGCCTGGTCGCGCTGGCGGTGTTCGCGGGACTGCTCGCGCTCGCCCTGACCCGCCTGGCCGACAAGGGCCAGCTCGACGGTGAGCTGTGGCGGGTGTTCCTCGACCAGCCGGAACTGCGCACCCTGCTGTGGAAGGGGCTGCTCGCGACGTTGCGCGCCGCCGCCACCGGCATGGTGCTCGCCGTCGCACTCGGCCTGCTGCTGGCCCTGGGCCGGATGTCGAAGCGCCGTGTGCTGCGCTGGGCCGCCACCACCGCGGTGGAACTGCTGCGCAGCCTGCCGGTGCTGATGCTGATCCTGTTCGCCTACCTGGGGCTGCCGGCGCTCGGCTGGCAGGTCTCGACGTTCTGGGCCCTGGTCATCGGCCTGACGGCCTACAACGGCGCGGTGCTCAGCGAGATCTTCCGAGCCGGGGTCCGTTCGATCGACCGTGGTCAGACCGAAGCCGCCGCCGCCCTCGGCCTACGTCCGCTGCAGGTGTTCCGGCTCGTCCAGCTGCCGCAGGCGGTGCGACGGATGAGCCCGACCCTGATCAGCCAGCTGGTCACCCTGCTCAAGGACACCTCGCTCGGGTTCGTCATCGCCTACAGCGAGCTGCTGCGCTCGGGCCGCGGCGCGGTGGAGTTCCTCGGGAGCAGGTACGCCCTGCCCATTTACACGGTGATGGCGCTGATGTACATCGTGACCAACGGCCTGCTGTCGTTGCTGGCCCGGTGGCTGGACCAGCGACAGAGCCGCCGCCTTGGCACCGGGCGGTCCACCGTGGCGCTGGACGCCGCGGCCGGCAGCGCCGCGGGCTGATCAGCGGGCGGTACCCACCGCCCGGGTCTCCCGCACGACGGTCACCCGGATCTGGCCGGGATAGGTCAGCTCCTCCTCGATCTGGCGGGCGACGTCCCGGGCGAGCAGATGGGCGGCCGCGTCGTCGACCTCCTCGGGTACGACCATGACCCGGACCTCCCGTCCGGCCTGCATGGCGAACACCCGGTCGACGCCCGGCCGGTCGCCCGCGATCCGCTCGATGCGTTCGAGGCGCCGCACATAGGACTCGAGGCTGGCCCGACGGGCACCGGGCCGACCACCGGAGATCTGGTCGCCGGCCTGGGTGAGCACGGCGCACAGCGACCGCGGCGCCACCTCGTTGTGATGGGCCTCGATGGCGTGCACGACCTCCTCGGACTCGCCGTACCGGCGCGCCACATCCGCGCCGACGAGCGCGTGGGAACCCTCCGCCTCGTGGGTCAGCGCCTTGCCGAGGTCGTGCAGCAGCGCGGCCCGCTTGGCCAGGGGCAGCTCCAGCTGCAGCTCGGCGGCCATCAGGCCGGCCAGATGCGCGCTTTCGATCAGATGCGCGAGCACGTTCTGGCCGTAGCTGGTCCGGTAGCGCAGGCGCCCGAGCAGCACGATCAGCTCCGGGTGCAGCTCGGAGACTCCCGTCTCGACCAGGGCGTCCTCCCCCGCTCGCACACAGCGGGCCTCGACCTCCACCTGGGCGCGGGCGTGCTCCTCCTCGATCCGGTGCGGATGAATCCGCCCGTCGGCGACCAGCGCCGCGAGCGTGATCCGTCCGATCTCGCGGCGGACCGGATCGAAGCAGCTCAGCAACACCGCCTCCGGGGTGTCGTCGATGAGGACGTTCACCCCGGTCACGGACTCGAACGTGCGGATGTTGCGGCCCTCCCGGCCGATGATCCGCCCCTTCATCTCATCGCCCGGCAGCTGCAGGACGGTCACCACGGACTCGGTGGTCTGCTCGGAGGCCACCCGCTGGATCGCCGTGGTGACGATGCGCCGAGCCCGCTGTTCGCCCTCCTCCTCGGCTCGGGTCTCGATCTCTCGGACCCGTAGCGCCGCCTGGCGGCGGGTGTCCTGCTCGATGCTGGTGATCAGCTCCGCCCGGGCCTGCGCGGTGGTGAGCCCGGCGACGCGTTCCAGTGCCTGCCGCAGCCGCTCGTCACGTTCGTCCGCCTCGGCGGTGCGGCGGGCGCACTCCGCTTCCCGCTCGCGGAGCTCCTGGTCTCGGTGTGTCACCCGTTCGGACCGCTGGTCGATGTCCGCGACCCGCTCGTCGAGTTCGGCCACCCGCTGGTCAAGGCGCTGCTCCCGGGCCTCCAGCGCCTCCGCCCGAAGCCGCTGCTCGGCCCGGATCGCCGCCGCCTCCACCCGGACGGACTCCGCCTCGGCACGGGCCGTGTCGCGGGCGGCGGCCTCCAACCGCCGCGCCTCCGCGGTGGCCTGCGCCCGAGCCCGGTCACGCAGCGCCGCGGCCTCCTCGGCTCCCCGGCTCCGGATCTGCGCTGCCTCCCGCTCCGCCCGGACCAGCCGCTCCTGCGCCTCCCGCTCCGCCCGAGCCAGCACCGGCGCGGACTCGCCCGCCCCAGCCTCGATCGCCTCGACCTCGGTGCTCGCGGCCTCGGCGGTTGCGGCCTCGGCGGTTGCGGCCTCGGCGGTTGCGGCCTCGGCGGTTGCGGCCTCGGCGGTTGCGGCCTCGGCGGTTGCGGCCTCGGCGGTTGCGGCCTCGGCGGTTGCGGCCTCGATCGGCGTCCCAGACGGACCCGCGGAGGATGCCAGCGCCGGCTGTGACTTGTCGTCGGCCGACTGTCGCCGCGCGGGGCCTGCCGCGGCGGACGCGGGGAGCACTCGAACGGTCGGCTCTTCGTCCGCCCCGTCGGGCATGTCCGCCGTGGGGGGCAGGACACCACCCGATTCCAGGGGCAGGGACCTGGAACCGATGCCGAAGCCACGCACAACGTCACCGATCGCGGGCAACCTCGATCGCGCGCGCACCGGGCGCGGCCGCCGACCGTCGGGACGGGCGAGCCGGGCGACCATCACGACCAGCCCGGCGAGCACGAGTACAACGACGGACAGGACGATGATCAGGACGCCTTCCACCGCTGCTCCCTCCGCTGTCGTCCGGCTCGCGGGGGCGAGCTGAACCGAAGCGGCGAAGGATCCACGACCTGGCGCGGACACGGCCGTGGTGGGCGGCAGGCGAACGCCCCCACCGACCGGCGGGTTCGCTTCGACGCGCTCACACCAGACCATCAATGATGGACGAACGGTGAAGCGCACCGGCCTGGACATCCGCCGAAGACGGATGCCCACGTATGAAGGTGGATCGGCTATCTACATCGCGCTATCTGCACCGCGTCGCCGCGGGACCCTGTCACCTTTTCGACCCGAAGGGTAGATCATGACGGATTACCGCGTCAAGAAACTGTGGATATAGCTGGTCACGGGCCATCCGTCGCAATCGCGCCGTCGGACACGCCGGGTTACCAGTTCGCCTCCTCGTCCTCCAGGTCCAGCCCCGGCCCGCCCGGGCCAGGGCCATCGGGGCCAGGACCATCGAGATCGGGGCCATCGGTATCCGTGCCGCCGCGGCCCGCGCCACCGGTGTCATGATCATCTGCCGCGAGCTCCTCACGCACGACCCGCGAAGCCAACTGCGCCGAGTAGCCACGTCGAGCCAGCAGAGCCAGCAGCCGCCGGGCCCGCACCGGCGCGGGCAGCCCGCGCATCGCCGCGGACCGACGCCGCACCAGATCTCGGGCGACGTCCTCCTCCTCCGCGTCGCCCATGGCCTCGGTCGCGACCTGCACGACGTCGGCATCCACTCCACGGCGCCGAAGCTCCGCCGCCAGCGCCTGACGCCCCAGACCACGATGAGTGCACGCGGAGGAGACGTAGGCCGCGGCGAAAGCGCTGTCGTCCACCAGGCCGACCGCGGTCAGCCGGTCGAGCACTGTCTCCGCGACGTCGTCCGCCACACCGCGGCGGCGCAGGGTCGTGGCGAGCTCGGCCCGACTTCGTGCGCGGGTGGCAAGCTGACGCAGGCAGATCTCCCGCGCCACCGCCACCGGGTCGACGGCTCGGCCACCGTTGTCAGCCGGATCACGCCCGACAACACCAGCGGAGGTCGGGCCACGTTCGGCGTCCTGCCGACCCGTATGCATCCGCTAGA
>NZ_CADCWS010000006.1 GCF_902806475.1 Candidatus Frankia nodulisporulans | reverse complement strand
GGGCTAGGCAGCCGCGGGTGGCGGGGCGTCGTCCGGGTTCGTTCCGGTGGCGAGCAGGTGGCGTAGGCGGGCGGCGAGGACGTCCCAGCGCCAGTGCTGTTCCACCCAGGCCCGGCCGGCGGCGCCCATCGTGGCGGCGCGGTCCGGGTCGGCGAGCAGGTCACCGACCGCGGTGGTGACCGCGGCCAGATCCGTCCCGTCGATGACGGTGCCGGTATGCCCGTCACGCACCGCGTCGGGCGCGCCACCGCTACGCCCGGCCACCACCGGCAGCCCGGCCGCCGACGCCTCCAGGTAGACGATGCCGAGCCCCTCGACCTCGAGGCCACGCAGCCTCGTCCGACACGGCATGGCGAACACGTCGCCGGCCGCGTGGTGGGCGGGCAGTTCCTCCCAGGGCACGGACCCGGTGAACGTCACGTCGGCCTCGACGCCGACCGCACGGGCCAGCCGCGCGAGCTCCGCCCGGTGCGGCCCACCGCCGACCACCAGCAGCGCCGCCTGCGGTACCCGCCGGCGCAGCGCCGGCAGGGCCCTGATCAGCATGTCCTGACCCTTGCGGGGCACCAGCCGGCTCACGCAGACCACCACCCGACGCCCGGTGAGCCCGTACCGGCGGCGGATCTGCTCACGCCCCACACCCGGTCGGAACACCGTCGCGTCCACCCCGCTGGGCAGCCGGGCGAGCACCGGCCCGTCACCGATCGCCGGCGCGATCCGGGCCCGGGTGTAGTCGGTGAGGTAGGTGATGACGTCGCTCGTGGCCCCGACACGCCGCAGAGCCTGGCGGGCCGCGGGCAGCGCCGCCCAGCCGACCTCATGACCGTGGGTGCTGGCCACCACCCGCTCGACCTCCGTGCCACGGCGCAGGGCCGCCCCCAGCAGGCCCAGCGGCGCGGCCGCCCCGAACCACACCGTGTCGCAGCCCTCGGCCCGCGCGAGATCGCGGACCCGGCGGGCGACAGCCGGGGTCGGCAGCAGCAGCGACGTGGGATGACGCACCACCGGGAACGGCTGCGCCGCATCGAACTCGGCCGCGCCCCGCCAGCTCGACGCGTACACGACGACCTCGCCCGCCGGGAGCCGGGAGGCGAAGGAGTGCACATACGCCTGGATGCCCCCCGGCCGCGGCGGAAAGTCGTTGGTCACGACCAGTACCCGCATGCGCCCATGCTGCCGCATCCACCTCCGCACCCGCCGCGCCGGGGCCGCCGCGGCGCGCACGCCGGGTCAGCCTCCCCAGGCGCTCACGCCGGCTCAGCCCGCGCGGCGTGGCGGCGGGGCATGCCGGGACCCGCGTTCCAGGATCGACCCCGCGAGTTCCTCCAGCGGCGGCAGCAGACCCGCGGCGCCGAGCAGCCGCAGTGCCCGCCGCTCCTGCTCGTCCCACCCCCCGCTCACGGCGGGAGCCGCGCGGCCCGGCATCCCACCGGCGGGAACCGGGCCGTGCCGCCGATCGCCGCCGGCGGGCGGCGGCACGTCACCCGTGTCGGCGAGCATGACGGTGATGACGCAGTCGGCGCAGCGCACGCCACGAGCGGCGCAGGAATCGCAGTCGATCAACATCGCTTTCACCTTCCCGAGCTCCGGACGAGCACGGCCGCCGACGGCAGGCCTTGCGCGCCGACATCCCGACGTCACCGACGGTAGGACCCGGGTCTGACAGTTTTTTTGCCCACCGACCGGCGGGCGAGCAGTCGAGGCGGGCGAGCGGGCCAGCGGGCGAAACGGGCTAGCGGTCGAGGCGGGCCAGCAGGGCGGCGGAGGGGACCGCGCGCGCCCCGGCGGCCGCGCAGTTGTCGACCACCTCACGGTCGGAGGTGACGACGACCACCGGCCGCCCCTGCGGTTCCAGCTTCACCAGCCGGACGATCTCCTCGTCGGCCAGCCGCCCGGGCCGGCTGAACAGCACGCGCACCCCGCGGGGCATCGCCACCCCGACCGGGCGGGCCACCACCGCCGTCGCGTCGAACACGACGGTGACCTCGCTGTCGGGGTGCCGTCCGACCAGGGCACCGACCCCGGACAGCAGGCGTTCCCGCTGCGAATGCAGGGGAAGTTGGCCATAGCCGCGCTTGGTCACGTTGTAGCCATCGATGATCAGATGGACGCCGGGGACGGCCAGTACCTCGTCCAGCAGGGTCGGGTCGTCGTCGGGTCGGCCCCGGGCGCCGACGAACGCATGCGGACCATGGCTTGGCCCGTCATGCGCCCGCGCGTGCAGGTCCGCCGGGCGGCCGGCGGTGGGGGGCAGGTCGAGCTCCCGGCGCACTCCGTTCGCCGCGCCCATCAGCGTGTCGAGCAGGACCCGCAGCCGAGCGTCGCCGACGCTGCGGGACTCGCGGGTGTCGCGGCGAGCCCCCGTCAGCGCCGACTCCAGCTCCCCGATCCGGGTGCGCAGCCGGCGCGTTTCCGCTTCCGCCTCGCGGGCGGCGGCGAGGGCCTCGTCCCGCTCGGTCCGCGCGGCGCTCACCGAGGCGTCGGCTGTCTCCTGCGCCCGCCGAATCCGATCACCGGACGCGCGGAGTCGGCGCCTGACCTCGTCGGCGTCGGCACGCGCGGAGGCCACCTGGGCGCGCAGCCGTTCGCCCTCGGCGGCGGCGACGCGGGCGCTGGTGGCGAGCTGCTCGGTGAGCCGGAGGATGGTGCGGTCGGCCTCGTCGGCCCGGTGGCGCGCCTCGTCCTCGGCGGTCGAGGCGGCCGCCGCCTCGACCAGCTCCCGCCAGCCCGACACCCGCAACAGGTAGGCGACCGCGGCGACCTTCTCCGGTGGCGCTGCCGGCGGCGGCCCCTGCGCCGACTCGACGGCCTCCGCCAGCTCCGGCTGATGCCGCCGGATCCACTCGGCGACGCGGGCCCGGAACGTGTCGCCGTCCACCGCGGCGGCCAGCGGCAGCGCCCCCAGCCTGACCCGCTTGGACGGAGTGAACCGCCGCACGGCGATCAGCGACGAGGGCACCTCCGCCTCGGACAGATCGGCGAGGGTGTGCGCGGCGAGCTCCACGACATGCTGACGCACCGGGGCGGGCAACGGCTCGCTCATCACGCGACCGCCGCCCGGTACCGAACCCCGGCCCAGACCGTGACCACCGTCGAATCCGACGCGCGCGTTGGCATCGGCGCCGGTGTTCGGGTCGGTGCTGATGTTCGAGTCGGTGCCGACGTCGATCCGTATGCGGTCAACCTGCGGGAACGCGTCAGAAATGCGACCATACGTACCCGGATCGGACCCGGCGGGCCAGGGTGGATCCGAACATGCGCCCCTGCCCCGGTATGCCCCGATCCGACCGCGACCGCGGCCGACCGGCCGTTCGCACCGCGATACCCCACCGCTTCCGGAGCACAACGGTATGAGGACGAACCGCGCTTCCGGCGGCTCGCCCGACCGGCCAGGCAGCAGGGCACGTGGGGACTCCGGAGCCAGCGGGAACAACGAGGACGGCCCAGCCTATCGGCCTCGTCGGACAAGGTCTGCGGGGGTCGTGGGCGCGGATCACGACCGGCCACCCGCAGCTGGGCGGGCATTGTCTCATGTGATAGTCGACTTATGTAGCCTGACGTGGCGCGCACCCTACGCGGCATTATTCCGAAATACGCAGCTCCGGCTGCGCTGGAAAGGACCACCGTGACCGACCAGAACCCCCCTCACCAGCCCCCCAGCGGGGACGGGAGCCGGGAGCCGTGGGCCGGTGGGCCCGACCAGTCGGATGAGCAGACCCGGCTCGCCTGGTCGGGCTCCGCACCCCCGCCGCAGCAGACGCCCAGTGGCCCGCAGGCGCCACCACCGAACCCCGGCGGCCAGCCGAACGCCGGCGGCCAGCCCACCCCCGGCCAGTGGGGCACCGGTCCGCAGTCCGGCCCAGCGCCGGGCTGGCCACCGCAGGCGGCGAGCGGCCCCGGCTGGGGCCAGCCCGGCGCGGCGAGCCAACCAGGTGCGGCCCAGCAGAACTGGCCCCAGCCCGGCGCCGAGCAGCAGAACTGGGGCCAGCCCAACGCCGACCAGCAGGGTTGGGGTCAGCCCCATGCCGACCAGCAGAACTGGGGCGGTCCGGGCCAGGCCGGCGGTTGGCCGCAGACCAGCGGCTACCCGGCGGGCGGCAGCGGTCCCCCTACCAGGCCGGTACGGGCTACCAGCAGCCCGGCGGCTACCCGGCGGGAACGGACTACTACCAGCAGCAGAACCAGTATCCGCCGGGCCAGTACCAGCAGCCGGGCGCCTACCCACCGCCCGGTGGCTGGCAGCAGCCCGGGCAGCCACCGCACCAGCCGCCCAAGCGCAATCCGCTGCTCATCATCGTGCCGATCGTCGTGGTCGCCGCGATCCTGCTCGGCGTGGTGATCATCCTCGCGGTGGGCGGTGGCGACGACAAGAAGGACGACGTCACCTCCCCGATCCCCGGCCCCTCGCTCACCGCGCCGGCCGTGCCGACCGTCCCGGCCGGGGTGTCCAACTGCGTGCCGCTGAACCCGCAGGCCCCCGCCGCGGGAACCGCGGGCATCGGTGGCGCCGGCACCGTCGTCGGCGAGGCCAACTCCTCGGTCAGTGACTTCGAGGCCAAGGTGACGCTCAACAGCGTCTGCTCGACCACCGGCACGGTGACCAGCTACGGCGACCCGCCGAACCAGGGTGCCTACTACATCCTCAACGTGACCGTCGAGGTGAGCCGGGGCGACACCTCCGCCTCACCATCGGACTTCTACATCCAGACTCCGGACGGCACGCGCTACGACGGCAGCTACGACAACGTCGAGCCGCGCCTGTCCGCCTCGACGGTCAAGGCCGGCCAGCGTGTCCGCGGCAATGTCGTGATCGACGCACCGCCCGGTCACGGGGTCCTGAACTGGGAGCCGCTGTTCGCCGTAACCCCGGCGAAGTTCCAGCTCTGATCCATCCCCGACTGTGATCCGCTCCCGGTGCCGGTGGGACGCCCGGCACCGGGAACCGTCAGACAGTGCGGCCGCCTCACGACAGTGCGGCGCGGATCCGGGCGGCGGCGGCGTCGAGGTCGGCGGGGTCCGGGCTGGGGTCGGCCAGCGCGAAGTCCAGCTGCGACTCGTTCTCGATCGGCAACAGGTGGACGTGGGCGTGCGGCACCTCCAGCCCCGCGACCATCACTGCCACCCGCTGCGGCTGGTAGGCCCGGGCGATGGCCCGGCCCACCGTCGCCGCGGTCGCCCAGACGCCGGCCTGGACGTCATCGGGCAGGTCCGTCCATCGGTCGATCTCGACCCGCGGAACCACCAGGGTGTGCCCCGGACGGATCGGCGCGATCGTGAGGAGGGCCACCGTGTGCTCGTCGGAGTACACGATCCGCCCCGGCAGTTCGCCCTTGATGATCCGGGTGAAGACGCTCGCCATGACCCATGACCCTATCGACCCTGTCCCCGACGCCGTCCGCGCCGGGCCAGGACGGCGACGGGGCGTCACAGCCCCTGCCGCCCATCCGACACCCGTGATCCACGGGCGGCGACTCAGACGAACGGACGGGAGAAGCCGGCCTGGCCCGCGGTCATGACGCGGAACTCGTTGCCCTCGGGGTCGGCCAGGACGTAGCCCCGCTCGCCGTCGTCGTCATAGCGACCGACCCGACGCGCGCCGAGGGTGAACAGCCAGCCCAGCACCCGCTCGGCGTCGACGGCGTAGAGGTCGAGGTGCAGCCGGCTCGGCCCGCCACCGTCGCGGGCGCCCGGGCGCAGCAGCAGCTTCGGGCCGGCGCCCGCGGGGTGACGCAGCACCGCCGCGTCCCCGTCCCGCCAGAGGACCTCATAGCCCAACGCGGCGGACCAGAATCGCACCATAAGATCCACATCCGCACAGTCCACTGCCACGCGCCCCACCCGGATCCCGTTGGTCTCAAACCACGCCACCCGGGCATGATTCCGCATTCCCGGCGGGTTGGCTCGCCGAGTGGGCCGCAGAGGTCCGTGTCGCGGCCTCCTCGGCGCTTCCATGGACACACCAGGGACCATCAACGGACAGCGGACGGGCGATTCTGTCGGTGGCTGGTCATAGCGTGACCGCGTGCACCGAGACCCCGTTCCCGCCGCCGGCACCACCCCCGCCACCACGCCCACCGGCGTGACGGCGTCCGCGAAGGATGCGCGCGCGGGCCGGCGCACGGAAGCGGGCGGGGCGCCCAGGCAGGCGAGTCTGGAGGAGCTGGGGCGGCCGCTGTCGGACCTCACCTTCGTCGTGGTGGACCTGGAGACGACCGGTACCGCCGCGGCCACCTCGGAGATCACCGAGATCGGCGCGGTGCGGGTGCGCGGTGGTGAGGTGCTGGCGGAGATGTCGACGCTGGTCCGCCCGAGCGGGCCGATCCCGGCGCTGGTCTCGGTGCTGACCGGCATCACCGACGCGATGGTCGTCGAGGCGCCCGGCGAGGCCGAGGTCATGCCGACGTTCCTGGAGTTCGCTCGGGGCGCGGTGCTCGTCGCCCACAACGCTCCGTTCGATCTGGGCTTTCTGCGGGCCGCACTCGAACGCTGCGGGTACCCGCCGCCGACCTGGGAGCATCTGGACACCCTGCGCATCGCGCGGCGGGTCATCAGCCGGGACGAGTCGCCGGACTGCCGGCTCGGCTCGCTGGCGCGGTTGTTCCGCAGCACCACCGAGCCGTCCCACCGGGCGCTCGCCGACGCCCGGGCCACGGTGGACGTGCTGCACGGGCTGTTCGAGCGGCTCGGTAACCTCGGCGTCCACACGATCGAGGAGCTGCACGACTTCAGCGCCCGGGTGTCCCCGGCGCAGCGGCGCAAACGCCACCTCGCCGACGGGCTGCCGACCGGGCCCGGGGTGTACGTCTTCCGCGACCCCCAGGGGCGGGCGCTCTACGTCGGGACGTCCCGCTCCGTGCGCACCCGGGTACGCAACTACTTCACCGCCAGTGAACCCCGCACCCGGATGGCCGAGATGATCGCACTCGCCGACCGGGTGGACGCGATCAGCTGCGCGCACGCGTTGGAGGCCGAGGTCCGGGAGCTGCGCCTGATCGCCGAGCACAAGCCCCCGTACAACCGGCGCTCGCGCCATCCCGAACGGGCGATCTACCTACGCCTGACCGACGAGCCGTTCCCGCGGCTGTCCCGGGTGCGCGACCTGCGGGACGACGCGGTGGCGCTCGGGCCGTTCACCAGCGTGCGCGACGCCCAGGACGCCGCCGACGCCCTGCACGCCGCGGTGCCGCTGCGCCAGTGCACCGGGCGGCTGAGCCCCCGCGTGCAACGGCCCGCCTGCGCGCTGGCGGACCTCGGCCACTGCGGAGCACCGTGCGACGGTCGGGAGGACGTCGCCACCTACGCCGGTCATGTCACGGCCGCGCGGGCCGCCATCACCGGTGACCCGACCCCGGTCATCGACGCCGCGACCCGGCGGATGGACCGGCTGGCCGACCAGGGCCGCTATGAGGAGGCCGCCCACGAACGCGATCGGATGGTGAGCTTCGTGCGCGCCGCTGCCCGCGGTCAACGACTGGCCGCGCTGACCGCGATCACCGAACTCGTCGCCGCCGCCCCGACCGCGGACGCGGGCTGGGATCTCACGGTCATCCGCCGCGGCCGGCTGGTGTCGGCGGTGACGGTCGCCCCCGGCATCGACCCACGGCCCTGGGTGGACGCGGCGGTCGCCAGCGCCGAGACGGTGCTGCCCCGACCCGGTCCCGCGCCGTGCGCGTCGGTCGCCGAGACCGAGCGGCTCGCCCGCTGGCTGGCCGGGCCGGGGGTGCGGCTCGTGCGCCTCGAGGGGACCTGGAGCTGGCCGGTCATCGGCGCCGAGCGGGCCGCCGGCCGATTCGCGGCCCTCACCCGCGCGGCGACCGCCGCCACCACCACCACCGGCTCTCGCTGAGCTGAGCTGGGCTGAACTGGGCTGGGCTGGGCTGATGTCAGGCCGTCCGGGGAAAGGGCCGGGCCGGTGCCGACGCGTGGTTCGCGGTCGGCACCGGCCCGGGTACAGCCAGTCGTGCGGTGAAGCTCAGTGCTTGGTGGTGCTGTCCGGCTCGGCGTCCTTTTCCTTCTCCTCGACGAAGAACCCGCTGACGGCCTTGCCGGCCCGTCGGGCCAGCCCGGTGCCGTGGCTGTCGCCGTGGCCGTTCGCCGCCGGCAGCGCGTACCGGTCGTTCGGCACATGCGGGTAGTCGGAGACGGGGGCCGGCTTGGGCCGGTGGTCCTCGACGAACTCGCCGTTGGGCAGCTGCCGGATGATGCCGGTCTCGATGCCGTGGTGCTCGATCTCGGTGTCCTTGTCCTGCAGGTTCAGGCAGAGCTTCTTCGTCACCGCGTAGGCGATCGGCGGGACGATCAGCAGGCCGATCCGGCCCGCCCAGGTCATCGCGTTCAGCGAGATGCTGAAGGTCTTGGCGATGACGTCGTTACCGCCGGAGATCCACAGCACCAGGTAGAAGCTGATCGCCATGGCGCCCAGCGCCGTCCTGGTCGGCGCCTCACGGGGCCGCTGCAGAAGGTTGTGCGACTTCGTGTCACCGGTGAACCGGGCCTCGAGGAACGGCCAGATCGCCAGCAGCGTGAACAGGATGCCGGGCAGTACCGCCGTCGGCCAGAACACCGCCGGAACGGTGTGGCCGAGGCCGCGGAACTCCCACGGCGGCATCAGTCGGGTCGATCCGTCCAGGAAGCCGATGTACCAGTCGGGCTGGGACGCCGAGGACACCTTGGACGGGTCGTACGGACCGAACATCCAGATCGGGTTGATCTGCGCCAGACCGCCCAGCAGCGCGATCATGGAGAAGGTCATCATGAAGAACCCGCCGGACTTCACCGCGAAGATCGGGAAGACCCGGTGGCCGACGACGTTGTGCTCGGTCTTGCCCGGCCCGGGGAAGTCCGTGTGCTTCTGCTGCCACAGGATGGCCAGGTGGGCGCCGATCAGGGCGAGCAGCACCCCCGGCACCAGCAGGATGTGCACCACGTAGAGCCGGGGCAGGAAGTTCGCGCCCGGGAACTCGCCGTTGAACAGCATGAACGACGCCCACGTCCCGATGATCGGGATGGACTGGGCGATCGACGCCGCGATCCGCAGACCGGTACCGGAGAGCAGGTCGTCCGGCAGGGAGTAGCCGGCGAAGCCCTCGAGGATGCCGAGGATGAGCAGGCCGACACCGATCAGCCAGTTGACCTCACGCGGCTTGCGGTAGGCGCCGGTGAAGAACACCCGCATCAGGTGCACGATGATCGACGCGACGAAGATCAGCGCGGCCCAGTGGTGGATCTGGCGGAAGACCAGGCCCGCCCGGGTGTCGAAGCTGATGTCGAGGGTCGACGCGTAGGCCCGGCTCATCTCCACGCCCTTGAGCGGGACGTACGAGCCGTTGTAGATGACCTCGGTGTTCGACGGGTCGAAGAACAGCGTGAGGTAGATGCCGGTGAGCAGCAGGATGACGAAGCTGTAGAGCGCGATCTCCCCGATCATGAACGACCAGTGGTCGGGGAAGACCTTGTTCAGGTTGCGCCGCAGCCCGGCCTGCGTGCCGAACCGTTCGTCGGCCGCCCGGTTGAGTTTGCGGACCGGACCGGGCCGCTTGACGAAGTCCGGTGGGGCTGCGGTTGTCATGAGCGCTCCCAGAAGGCGGCACCGACAGGCTCGTCATAGTCACCGTTGCGGGCGTACAGGTACCCCTCCGCGTCCGCGGCGATGGCCAGCTGCGGCAGCGACCGGCTCGCCGGGCCGAAGATCGCCCGGCAGCCGTCCAGCACATCGAAGACCGACTGGTGGCACGGGCAGAGCAGGTGGTGGGTCTGCTGCTCGTAGAGGCTCACCGGGCAACCGGCGTGCGAGCAGATCTTCGAGTAGGCGACGTGGCCGTCGACCGACCAGTTCTCCCGACCCTTGCGCGGCCGGTCGACCCCCGGTGGCAGCCGGATGAGAATGGTGGTGCTGTCCGCCTTGGTCTGGACGTCGGTCTTCGCGTCGTAGGACACCTGACCGCTGGCACCGGTGACCGGAACGGCCGGGAAGACCGTCTCGATTCCACCGATGGACACATCGCCCAGTTTGACGTACCGGCCCTCTTCCGTCACCAGCCGGGCGCCCTTGACCCAGGACGTGTGGTCAAGCTTCTTGCCGGGCTTGGCGTTGGTGAGGTTCAGCAGCGGCACCACGACCAGTCCACCGAGCACCGTGCTCGCCCCGAGCAGGGTGCGGCGCAGCAGCGGGAAGCGGGTCAGGCCGGTGTCGGCGAAGCCGTCGGCGACCTCCGCCTCGGTGACCGCGATCTCCTCCTTGCTGGAGGTGAACTCGTGGCGCTCCTGGACGGCGTGGTCGTGCGGCATGAGCCGCTTGGCCCACAGGATCAGGCCGATGCCGAGTCCGCCGACCGCGATGCCCAGGGCGGAGCCCAGGCACGGGGTGTAGTACTCCTTGTGCTTGTCACCGACGAAGTTGGTGATGACGAAGCCGACCGTGCCGACCACCGAGACCATGAACCACAGCGCGATCACACGCTCGGCTCGCCGCTCGGCGCGGCGGTCATGGTCCTCGGCCCGCGGGCGACGGGGAGTGACCCCGCCGTCGCCGGCCCCGCCCCGCATCACCGTGTGCTGCGGGTCGCGGGTGGAGTCGGTCTGGTGCGGCGGGGTGCCCAGCGCCTCCGGACCGTCATGGGTGCCGGCGGAGACGTCCGGTCCCCCGGCGGAGATGTCCGACCCCTTGGCCGGCGCACCGGAGGTGTCGACCGGGTGCTTGGCCCGGTGGAAGATGCTGCTCATCGAGTCCTGATCAGCCTTGTCCGCCGGCTCACCCTGGTAGCCGGCGTAGTGCATGCGCTCGGATGCGGAGTCCCCCGGGCCGTCGGGCTCGCCCGATCCGCCCGGTCCCGGCCTGCCCGGGCCCGTCTGGTCGCTCATCGCTTCTGCCTCGCTCCGATCCACAGGCACACGGCCAGCAGACCTCCGATGCCGACCAGAATCGCCAGCAGACCCTCGGGCACCGGACCGTACTTGCCGAGGCTGAAGCCACCGGGGCTGGGCGCGTCGGTCAGGTGGCGGACGTAGGCCGCGACCGCGACCGCGTCCTCTTCGTTGATCTGACGGTCACCGAAGACGGGCATCGACTCCGGTCCGGTCCGCATCGCCTCGATGATCTGAGTCGCGGTCGACTCGTCCAGCGAGGGCGCGAACTTGCCGTAGGTCAGTGGGGCACCCTGGGCTACCGCCTGATGGCACTGCGCGCAGTTGGCCCGGTAGAGCTCGCCACCCTTGGAGAGCGCCGCGTCATCCAGTGCGGTGTCGTCGACCTTGGGGACTTCCGGACCGCCACCGAGGCTGTCGATGTACGCGGCCAGCTGGGCGATCTGCGTGTCCGAGTAGATCGGCGCCTTGCGGTCGGCCTGCGCGGCCGGGGCGGCCAGCGGCATCCGACCGGTGGAGACCTGGAAGTCCACGGCGGCGGCGCCGACCCCGATCAGGCTCGGCCCGGTGCTGGAGCCCTGGGCGCCGAGCCCGTGGCAGGTGGAGCAGCCCTGGAGGTACAGGGCACGGCCCTGGCGGACCGCCTCGTTGGAGTCGGACGCGGACGCGGCGTTGCCGCCAGGCGCCAGCAGCGTCCACAGCACGCCGGTGGCGAGCAGGCCAAGGGCGAGGACCAGGGCGGACGAGCGACGGCGCCGCTGCGAGGTGGACACCCGACGGCGCGCACGGCGGCGGCCGAGCAGGCCGGGACGGCCGGCGACCGGCTTCGCCCCCGAGCCCGCCGTCTCCGTGTCGGCCTCTTCATCGGCGTCGGCTGTCACGTCGGCGTCGGTCGCCACATCGGCGGCAACGACGTCGGCGTCGACGGGTTCGACGTCACCGGGTTCGACGTCGGCCACATCGGCATCTGCGTCGGCGTCGGAACTCGCGGCCGCCCTGACCCGGGTCGACGTCCCGGTCGACTCCGGCGAGGCGGCGGCGTCCCGCGGCGGGGTGGCCGCGGGACTCGCCGGGATGACCGGGGTGGTTTCCGGCGGCGTGTCCGACGATGTGCCTGAAGATTCAGTCATGTCGCTCACTGGAGGAGGTAGATGGTCGCGAAGAGGGCGATCCAGACGACGTCGACGAAGTGCCAGTAGTACGACACGACGATTGCCGATGTCGCCTTCTCCGGCGTGAAGCGCCCATACGTCGACCGGCCCAGCACCATGACGAAGGCGACCAGTCCACCGATCACGTGCAGCCCGTGGAAACCGGTGGTCAGGTAGTAGACCGAACCGTAGGCGTGCGACGCCATCGTGAACTTGTTCTCGCCGAAGTACTCGTTCGCCTGGCCGCCGACGAAGACAGCGCCCATGATCAGCGAGATCAGGTACCAGCGTCGCAGGCCGAACACATCACCCCGCTCGGCGGCGAACACGCCGAGCTGACAGGTGACGCTGGACAGCACCAGGATCACGGTGAAGAACAGCGCGTACCCGACGTGCAACTCCACGGGTCCGTGTTCGGACCCGATGGGGTCCCCGGTCGTCGGCGGCCAGTTGCCGCTGTTGACCGAACGGATCGTGAAGTACATCGCAAACAGGGACGCGAAGAACATCAGCTCCGACGACAACCACACGACCGTGCCGACCGAGACCATCGAGGGACGGTTGGCCGTCGGGTGTGGTGGTGGAGCCTTCTCGAGGACGGGGGCTGAGGCCACGTCGGTCATTCTGACACGCGCCGCCCCAGGCGCCACCGTAGGTTCGACGTTCGGTAGGACTACGACTCGTCGATGACCGGCGCCCGACGCCGACGCAACCGGTGTGCGCTGGGTGCAAATTCCTGTGCCGCAGGGAAAACCGCAGCTCGGGAGGCTGCCCGCGAAGCCGCCCGCACCCTTGGGCCGCGTGGGAGCGTCCTGGCGGATGTTGCGTGCCTCACCCACCGCGGGTCCTCCTCAGGAGCCGGGTCGGGCGGCACGGCAGCCCTGGGCCGGTTGGCACACCACCCCCGCGAGCCACACTCGTCCACTACCAGGTGTGGCTGCCCGCGAAGCGAAGCCGGCGGCGTGGGTGGGACGTCGCGTCCCCACCCACGCCGCCGGCTGGCGACCAGAACCCTGTCAGCCGAACCTGACGGTTCCAGCTGGATATGACGGTCTCATCCGGACATGGCGGTTCAGCCGGACATGGCGGCCAGGGCGCGCAACCCCTCCGCCGGCAGTGCGATACCCGCCTCGGAGCCCGGGTCGACGGCGAGCAGGAGCTCGTCGGACGGCCAGATCCGACCGAGCGTCGCGATCTGGACCGTCCGGTAGCGATCGACCTCGGGCAGGGCCGCGGCCAGCCGCTGCTCGGAGGTGAACGTCGGGACGAACTGGGTGCCGTCCTGGCGCTGCGCGACCGGAAGCTGCAGGACGTCGCTGTCGGCGTCGGACAGGTCGGTGACGTCGTCGCCGAGGTCGGGCAGCAGGACGTCGGCCAGCGCCAGATCGCCGAGCGCGGAGCGCTCGTTCTCCCCGTCGGCCAGTCGGCACAGCGCGGCCCGGGCGGCCGTGCCCCGTTCGGCCTGCGGACCGTCGGGCCCGCTCATGCTGTCCGCCCCCGTAAGGGTGTCTGCTCCGGTGTGGCCATCCGGCTCGGCGGTCGCGTCCGGCCCGGTGAATGCGTCGTGCGCGGGACGTAGCTGGTCATCGGTCATGGGTTGACTCCCTTGACGTGGACGAGCGTGCTGACGTGTCGTGCCGTAGGTCTTTCGCGTACCCCGCCACGGTCACGCCGAACGGATGCCCCCGGACAATGTGTCCGGCGTCTCGGCACCCGGCATCGCGGCGTCCGGCGTCTCGGCCGCACTGCCCCTCGGTCGTCCTGTCGTCCGGCCGCTCGGTCGTCCTGTCGTCCCGTCGTCCCGCAGGGACCGGTGCAGCGGTGGAGCGGATCGGCGGATCGGCGCTCAGCCGCGCAGGGCCAGATCGGCGATGAGGGCACGGCGGGTGGCGCCGGTCAGCGGTGTTCCGTCGTTGTAGGCGGGATGGTCGATGACCAGTTCGGCGGGGACGTCCGGGTCGCGGAAGAGATCACGAATCTGCTCCCCGAGCGCGAAACGCACCATGTGCACCGAGACGGTCTCGCTGGGGACCTCCGGGTCCTCGTCCGGGCCGGGGATCTCCTGCCCGGCCACCCGCGTCCCGCCGATCTCCAGGAGGACGCTGTGTTGCAGGCCGGCAAGCCGGCGCAGTTCGTCACGCACCGTGGCGAGCACGTCGAGCTCGAGGAACAGCGTCGCCGTCAGGGCATGACTACCTGGCAACAGACGCGAGTAGGCGTCGATCTCGTGGGCGACGTCGGCGGGCGCCGTCAGTCGCTCGGTGTAGACCATCTCCTGCACCTGGTAGCGCAGCGTCTGCTCGTTCTCGAACTCGGCGACCACGATGTCCCCGACTCGGACGCGCCGTTCGGCCCGCACCGGGAGCATCTGTCGGCGCAGGTCGGGCCGCCGCTGCGCGTACGCCTGATGGTCGGTGATGATGTCGGCGACGGTCAGCGCCATGGCGCGGCCTCCGGGTATCGGTAACGGTCTGGTCCGGGCGGTGGTACGGGCGACAGACGGGCAACGGGACGGCGGACGAGACCGGCGACCGGTCGGGACGCGCGGGGCGCGGGACCGGTCGCCGGAGTGTCGCCAGGGGTGGTGCGGCCGTCGGCCTAGGGCCGATCAGGCGTCGGCGGTCTCCTCGGCCTTGAGCGCGTCGAGGGCACGCTTGAACCGACCGGCGTGGGTCTTCTCCGCCCGGGCCAGGGTGGAGAACCAGTCCGCGATCTCCTCGAAGCCCTCGTCACGAGCGGTCTTCGCGAAGCCGGGGTACATGGCGGTGAACTCGTAGGTCTCACCGGCGACGGCGCTGGCCAGGTTCTTCGTCGTGGTGCCGAGCGGCTCGCCGGTGGCCGGGTCGCCGACCTCGGCCAGGAAGTCCAGGTGCCCGAAGGCGTGCCCGGTCTCCCCCTCGGCGGTGTCACGGAACAGCGAGGACGCGTCGGTCAGGCCCTCGATGTCGGCGCGACGGGCGAAGTAGAGGTAACGCCGGTTGGCCTGGCTCTCCCCGGCGAACGCCTCCTTGAGGTTCTCATGCGTCTTGGTGCCGTCAAGCTTGGGCATGTCACGCTCCTTTGCGATGAGTGTTCCCCGCTGAGGTCTTCCCAGCTGGGATGATCACTGTGGGCTGGCCGGACCCCCGACTCGGATCGAGCCCGCGCCCTGGGCCTGACAGTCCGGACAGATTCCCCGGAACTGCAGGTCGTACCCGGTGATGGCGAAACCCGAGCGCCGCGCGATCTCCGCCATCATCCCGTCGGGAACCGGATGGTCGAGATCGACCGCGCGGCCACAGCCTTCGCAGACCGCATGATCGTGGCGGCAGGTGTTGGCGTCGTACCGTGCCGCCGCACCGCCACCGAGGCTGAGTTCCAGCGCCTGACCGGTCGACACCAGCAGCGCCAGGGTGCGGTACACCGTAGCGCTGCCGATCCGCGGCGAGGTGCGCCGCACCTGCTCGTAGACCTCGGCCGCGGTCGGATGGTCATGCGCGGCGCGCAGCACCTCGAGGACGGCCATCCGCTGGGGGGTCAGTCGAAGATCGGTCTGGTCGGTCATGGATCACGCCCGTCATTTGAGAACGAATCTCAGTATCACTCAGCCGGCCAGCGCTGGCAATCTCGCGTCGATGGGCCGGCTCCACGGCCACGGCGGGCGTGAACGAGTAATCTTCGGACGGATCGCGCCGGTCAGCCGCACGGGAGGGCAGCACGCCATGCAGGTGGAAGCTGGGCACGACACCACCCCGAAGACCATCCTGGTGTACGCCGACCGCGCCGAGGTACGGGCCCGCGTCATCGCCGCCCTCGGCAGTCGTCCGGCGCGGGATCTGGCCCCCCTCGAGTTCGTCGAGGCCGCCACCGCCGCGGAGGCGATCGGCGTGGTCGACCACCACGAGGCCGACCTGTGTGTCTTCGACGCCGAGGCCACCCCGAGCGGCGGCATGGGCCTGTGCCGGCAGCTCAAGAACGAGGTCACCGACTGCCCGCCGGCCGTCCTGCTCGTCGCCCGCCCGGACGACCGGTGGCTCGCGACCTGGTCCCAGGCCGACGCCGTCGTCGCCCATCCCGTGGACCCCGCCCGGCTCACCGAGGCGGTCGTGACGCTGCTGCGTGCCCGCGCCGGCGGTGCGGCGGCGCGCCGACCGCTCACCGGCGCCCAGCTCGCCGACTGAGCGGCCCCACCATGACCCTCGAGACCACCGTCTCCCCCACCACCGCTGCGGCCCCCTCCGCGACCCCGGCCGCCTCCGCTCCGGCCGCTCCGGCCACCCCGGCCACCTCCGCCACCTCCGCTCCGGCCACCTCAGCCACCCCGGCCATCTCGACCGATACGACCGCCTCGGCTTCAGGCGTCGCGGGCGCTCCCGGCGGCATGAGGGCGGCTGCCGCGCCCACCTGGCCCGACCTGATCGGCACCCTGCTGGCGGGCACCCCGCTGGACCGGACGGGCACCGCCTGGGCGATGGACCAGATCATGGCCGGGGCGGCCTCACCCGCGCAGATAGCCGGCTTCGTGGTGGCACTGCGGGCCAAGGGTGAGACCCCGGCGGAGATCGACGGTCTGGTCGAGGGGATGCTCGCCCACGCCGCTCCCCTGGACGTCGCCGCCGAGCTGCGCGTACGCGCCGTCGACACCTGCGGCACCGGTGGGGACCGCTCCAACACGGTCAACATCTCCACGATGGCCGCTCTCGTGGTGGCCGGCGCCGGCGTCCCGGTGATCAAACACGGCAACCGGGCGGCGTCGTCGTCCTGCGGGTCCGCGGATCTGCTCGCCGAACTCGGTGTGGTCGTGGACCTGCCGCCCGCCGGTGTCGCCACCTGCCTGCCGGCGGCGAACATCGCGTTCTGCTTCGCCCGGACCTTCCACCCGGCCATGCGCCACGTCGGCCCGATCCGGGCCGATCTCGGCGTGCCGACCGCGTTCAACATCCTCGGCCCGCTGACGAACCCCGGCCGCCCCGGGGCACAGTCCATCGGGGTCGCCGACGCTCGACTCGCGCCGGTCATCGCCCAGGTGCTGGCCGACCGCGGCACCCGCGCCCTGGTCTTTCGCGGCGACGACGGGCTGGACGAGCTCAGCCCCGTGACCACCTCCACCGTCTGGGTCATCCCCGGCAACCCGTTGGCCTCTTCGGGCTCGGCGGGCTCAGCGGCCTCGGCGGCCTCAGCGGGCTCAGCGGGCCCCGCGGGCCCCGCGGCCTCGGCGGGCTCGGCGGAGCAGGCGCCGCCCCGACGCGAGCGCTTCGATCCACGTGAGGTCGGCATCCACGTCCCCGACATCGCAGCCCTGCGGGGTGCGGACGCCCCCCACAACGCCAGGGTCGCGCACGCGGTGCTGGCCGGTGAGCCGGGCCCGGTCCGCGACACGGTGTTGCTGGCCGCTGCCGCCGCCCTGGTCGCCGCGGACGGCCCCACCCGGGCACCGGTCGTCGAGCAGATCGCCGCGGCCCTCACCCGCGCAGCCACCGCCATCGACTCCGGCGCCGCCCGCACCGTGCTGGACCGCTGGATCAGCGCCAGCCAGGCAGCCGCGCACGACCACGCCCCACGACCCGCCTGAGACACCCACACGGGTAACCATTCGGGGACGTGGGGAAGCCCCCGGCCCGGCAGCAGGCCGCACCGCCACCCAGACCCGCACTTCCCCCACCGCCCGCGGCGGCCAGCCCACCGCCCAGGCCACACGCCGAGGAATCCTCGACCTCATGCCGAGGACTCTTCGGCCTGGAACAGCCCGAATCCCGAACAAGCCTCAGCATCCCATGATCACGGCCGTGACCTGGCAGCGATTCGACCACTGTCGATGGCCCGAACGCGGAGACGGAGCGCCGCAACAGGCCGTCGAAACGAGTGGGAACAAGCGGAAACAAGCGGAAGGGGGCAGAAAGCGGAAACGAGCGGAAACGGGTTGGGGCCGGCATCCACCAGTGGTGGATGCCGGCCCCAACCGTCGAAAGGGTTCGGCTCAGTCCTCGGGCACGGGGGGGTGCCAGAAGTTCTCGAACACCAGGCAGGTCACGAAAGAGACCACCAGAACGGCGCCGAGCACGATCAGCCACACCCCGAACACGAAGCCCATCGCGGCGGTGACCGCGCTGGCGCCGATGAAGAACGGGCAGTAGCTGCCGGGGGTGAAGTGACCGAGTTCGCCGGCGCCATCGGCGATCTCGGCATCGGGCAGGTCCTGCGGACGCATGCCGATGCGGCGGCCGGTGAATATCAGGTAGCCACCGACGAGGAAACCCAGACCCGTGGTGAGGGTCAGGGCCGCGGTGCCGGTCGGGTCCTTGGACCAGAACCAGTAGACCAGCGCCGCCGCTCCGGCAAACAGGCCGAAGAAGCTGAAGATGATGCCTTCCACCTTCATACGATCGCCGCTCTCCTAGCTGATCTCGGGTGTCGCATGGTAGTCGACCCGGCCGACCGCGGCCGGGAAGTGCAGGTCGAACGCTGGCCGCTCGGAGCGGATCCGGGGCAGTGAGGTGAAGTTGTGCCGCGGCGGTGGGCAGGAGGTCGCCCACTCCAGCGAGTTGCCGTAGCCCCAGGGATCGTCCACGATGGCCAGCTGGCCCTTGCGGTACGAATGCCAGAGGTTGTACAGGAACGGCAATGTCGACAGCGCCAGCAGGAACGATCCGGCGCTGGAGAACGTGTTCAGTGTGGTGAACCCGTCGGACGCACTGTAGTCGGCGTACCGGCGCGGCATGCCCTTCAGGCCCAGCCAGTGCTGGACGAGGAAGGTGGCGTGGAAGCCGATGAACACCGTCCAGAAGTGGATCTTTCCGAGGCGGTCGTTCATCATCCGGCCGGTGACCTTCGGGAACCAGAAGTAGGTCCCGGCGTACGCCGCGAACACCACCGTGCCGAACACGACGTAGTGGAAGTGGGCGACGACGAAGTAGCTGTCGCTCACGTGGAAGTCGATCGGCGGGCTGGCCAGCAGCACACCGGTCAGACCACCGAACAGGAACGTCACCAGGAAGCCGATGCAGAACAACATCGGTGTCTCGAAGGTGAGCTGACCCCGCCACATCGTGCCGATCCAGTTGAAGAACTTCATCCCGGTCGGCACCGCGATGAGGAACGACAGGAAGGCGAAGAACGGCAGGAGCACCGCACCGGTGACGAACATGTGGTGCGCCCACACCGCGACCGACAGGGCGCCGATGCCGATGGTGGCGTAGACGAGGCCCTTGTAGCCGAACAGCGGCTTGCGGGAGAACACCGGCAGGATCTCACTGACGATGCCGAAGAACGGCAGCGCCAGGATGTACACCTCGGGATGCCCGAAGAACCAGAACAGGTGCTGCCAGAGCAGCGCCCCGCCGTTGGCCGCGTCGAACACGTGCGCACCGAAGCGGCGATCGGCCTCGAGCGCGAGCAGCGCCGCGGCGAGCACCGGGAAGGCGATCAGCACGAGGATCGACGTGACCAGGAAGTTCCAGCAGAAGATCGGCAGCCGGAACATCGTCATGCCGGGGGCGCGCAGGCACAGGATCGTGGTGATCATGTTGACACCACCGAGGATGGTGCCCAGACCCGACACCACCAGGCCCATGATCCACAGGTCGGATCCGGCGCCCGGGGAGTAGACGTCGTTGCTCAGTGGCGCGTAGGCGAACCAGCCGAACGACGCGGCGCCGTTCGGGGTCAGGAAGCCCGCGACCACCGTGAGGCTGCCGAACAGGAACAGCCAGTACGACAGCGCGTTCAGCCGCGGGAAGGCGACGTCCGGCGAGCCGATCTGCAGCGGCACCAACAGGTTCGCGTAGGCGAACGCGATCGGTGTCGCGAACATCAGCAGCATCAGCGTGCCGTGCATGGTGAACAGCTGGTTGTACTGCTCGTTGCCGAAGTACTGCAGCCCCGGCCGGGCGAGCTCGGCCCGCATCAGGACCGCGAGCACGCCGGCGAACAGGAAGAACCCGAGCGACGTCACGAAGTACATCACTGCGATGTCCTTGTGTGACGTCGTGCGCAGGTAGCCAAGCAGGTTCGTCCGCTTGGGTAGGTGGGGTAGGTCGGGCTCGGCGTGGCCGACGCCCGTTTCGTGCACCAGGGTCACTGTCCGCTCCCGGAGGTGGTGGCGGTGACCGCGGTGGGCGCTCCCGCGGCCTGCGTCTGCGTGCTCGACGACGACGCGGACGACGACGAGACGGGAGCGTTCAGTCGCTCCGTGATGAACTTGTCGTACTCGGCCTCGGGCACGACCTTGACGTAGAAGTTCATCCGGTCATGGTCGGTGCCGCAGAGCTCGGCGCAGCGGCCGATGAACGTGCCGGTCTTGGTGACCGTCAGCTCGAACTGGTTGATCCGACCAGGTATGACGTCCCGCTTGAAGAGGAACTCGGGGACCCAGAAGGAGTGGATGACGTCCGGGGACGTCTCCACGAACCGGATCGAGCGGTTCTGCGGCAGCACCAGCACGGCGGGCTCGCCCGGACGGCCGGTGACCTCGATCTGGTTCTGGTTCGGGGTCTTCGGGCCGACGCCGGGGTCGAGGTACTTGAACTGCCAGTTCCACCGGAAGCCGATGACATTGACCGTCACGTCCGGGTTGGCGGGGAGCTTGGTGACCTCCGACTCGTCCCGGGCCGTGTAGTAGAACATGCCGACCACGATGACCACCGGCACGACCGTGTACAGAATTTCGACCGGCAGGTTGTAACGAATCTGCCGGGGAAGCACGTCGCTGCGCTTACGGAACGCGACGACGGCGTAAAAGATCATGCCCCAGACGATGACGCCGACGGCGAGCGCCGCGATCGCCGACCCCTGCCAAAGATTGAGCAGGCGCGGCGAGTAGTTCGTCACACCATCGGGATAACCGAAGTTGGGTCGCTCGCAGGCGGTCGCCGCGACGCCCACGAGCGCAAGCGGCCCGACCATACGCAGGGTCCGGCGGCCACGCGAGCGCTGGTGCGCACGCTGCCCGCCGCCGTGCGCGCCGGGCGCCCCGCCGGATTCAGCCGGCATTGTCGGCGTGCCTCCGAGCTGCGCGGCCGGGACCTCCGCGACCGGAACATCCGCGACCGACGGCCGGGTCCGACCGAAGGATCTGCTCACCAGGTCCTGCCTCCCACGACTAGCGGCACGCGGCGACGGCGCGAACGCTGTCCTCCGCCATCCCGCGAAACCCCTGCAAACGCCATGTCACCCCGGTCGATCCCTCCGGACGACATGCTGTCTTCGACACGCTGTAGATGGTGCGGCAGCAGCGTATCTCAGCGGCCCGACAGCTTCTCGCCTCAGGCCCCATCAAGGGGCTGTGATGCACGCCCCGCCCGGCACGTCAGGGCGGTAGCGTCAGCGCCGTGCCGGCCTATCTCGACCATGCGTCGACCACGCCACTGCACCCCGCCGCTCGACAGGCTCTGCTGGTAGCACTGGATGAGGGCTGGGCTGATCCGGCTCGGCTCTATCGGGAGGGCCGCCGCGCGCGGATGCTGCTGGACGCGGCCCGTGAGTCCGTGGCGTCGGATCTCGGGGCCCGTCCAGACGAGATCAGTTTCACCTCCAGTGGCACCGCCGCGGCCAGCGCCGCACTGCTGGGCACGGCCGCCGCCCGCCGCCGCGCCGGTGATGTGGTGGTGGTCAGCGCGGTCGAGCACTCGAGCGTCCTGCACGCCGCCGCCCACCACGAACAGGCCGGCGGACGGGTCGTCCAGGTCGGCGTGGACGCGTTCGGCCGGGTCGACCCCGCCGCCTTCACCGCCCCGCCAGGCACCGCGGTGGCGAGCCTGCAGCACGCCAACCACGAGGTCGGCGTGCTGCAGCCGGTCGCCGAGGTGGCCGAGCGGCTGCACGCGGCCGGCGTCCCGCTGCACACCGACGCGGCCGTGACGGTCGGGCATATCCCGGTGGACCTGCGTGCCCTCGGGGCGGACCTGCTGACCGCGAGCGCGCACAAGTTCGGCGGTCCGGCCGGGGTGGGCCTGCTGGCGGTGCGCACCGGCACCCGCTGGCGCTCCCCCGGCCCGACGGACGAACGGGAGGGCGGCCGGGTCCCCGGCTTCCCGGACGTCCCGTCGATCGTCGCCACCGCCGCGGCGCTGGCGGCCCGCGGTAGCGAACTCGACGCGGAGGGTCCACGGCTGGCCGCGCTCGGCGCCGAACTACGCGGCCGGCTCCCCACGCTGATCGACGGGGTCGAACTGCTCGGCGATCCCTCGCCCGCCGGGTCCGTCCGCCACATCTGTGCCTTCTCCTGCCTGTACGTGGCGGGAGAGGCCCTGCTCGACGGGCTGGACCGGGCCGGGATCGCGGTCAGTTCCGGCTCCAGCTGCACCTCGGACGCCCTCACGCCGAGCCATGTGCTGGTGGCGATGGGCGCCCTCACCCACGGCAACCTACGGGTCTCCTTCGGCCGGGACTCCACCCGCGCCGACGTCGACGCGCTGCTCGCCGTCCTGCCGGGCGTCGTGCGTGAGGTCCGCGCCCGTTTCGGCGCCGCGGACCTGGACCCGACGCTATGACCCCGACGGCATGACCCCCGACGGCACGACCACGGACGCCACGGGCCCCGACGGCACGACCATGGTGGACGCGCGTGGTCGGCGCTGCCCGCTGCCGATCATCGATCTCGCCCGGGCCATCGTCACCCTCGCCGACGGCGACACGATCACGCTGTGGGCGGATGATCCCGCCGCCGGCCCGGACGTCGCCGCCTGGTGCCGGCTGCGGCGCCAGGAGCTGGTGTCCTCACGCCCCCTGCCCACCGGCGGCGAGGAGTTCGTCGTCCGCCGTCGGAGCTGAGCGGCCCCGACGGCGGACGACGACGGGCCCCGCACCGGGCATGGCCCCTGGCCGGGCCGCACGCCTGGCCGGGCAGGCCAGACCGGGCACGCCTGGCCGGGCAGGCCGGGCGTGTGATCAGGCGGTGGGCAGGTGCTCGGCGATCTCGGCGGCGGCGGACTCGCCGTAGGCCTCGGCGAGGCGCTTGACCGCCTCGGCCGGGTCGACCTCGTACTCCTGCGGGCCGACGGTCTCGAGCACCAGGGTGGCGATGAGCGCGCCCACCTGGGCGGACCGCTCGAGCGGGAGACCCCAGGACAGGCCGGCGAGGAAACCGGCGCGGAAACCGTCGCCGACACCGGTCGGGTCCGGGGTGTCGCGGGCGGGGACGACGGGCACCCGGATCAGGTCCTGACCCGGCGCCTCGATCACCACACCGTCCTTGCCGTGGGTGGTGACCCGTACACCGACCACGCCGCGGATGTCCTCGTCCGACCAGCCGGTCTTGCTGGCCAGCAGCGCCTTCTCGTACTCGTTGCAGAACAGGTAGGCCGCGCCGGTGATGAGCTCCCGGATCTGCGGGCCGTCGAGCAGGGCGAGCTGCTGGGACGGGTCGGCGGCGAACGCGTAGCCGCGCTCGCGGGCCTCCTGCGCGTGGCGCAGCATCGCGACGGGGTTGTTGGGGCTGACGACGACCAGGTCCAGCCCGCCGAACCGCTCGGCGATCGGCGCCAGATCGATGTCGGCGGACTCGTCCATCGCGCCCGGGTAGAAGGAGGCGATCTGGTTGAGATCGAGGTCGGTGGTGCAGACGAACCGGGCGGTGTGCGCGCTCGAGCTCACCCGCAGCACGCTGGTGTCCACCCCGTGGCTGTCCAGCCAGGCGCGGTAGTCGCCGAAGTCGGACCCGACCGCTCCGACGAGGATCGGGCGAAGGCCGAGGCGGCCCAGGCCGATCGCGATGTTGGCGGCGACGCCGCCGCGTCGCACCACGAGTTCGTCCACCAGGAACGACAGCGAGACCTTCTCGAGCTGGTCGGCGAGCAGCTGCTCGGCGAACCGTCCCGGAAAGCGCATCAGGTGGTCGGTAGCGATCGAACCGGTAAGGGCGATATCCACGATCGTGCAGCCTACCGGTACGACGAAGCCCGCCGTGACCAGGGTTGGTCACGGCGGGCTTCGAGGCGATGCGGGGTGCGGCGGCCCGCGAGGGGCCACCGGTTGGTGCTAGTTGAACGAGTCGCCGCAGGCGCAGGAACCCTGCGCGTTGGGGTTGTCGATCGTGAAGCCCTGCTTCTCGATCGTGTCGACGAAGTCGATCGTCGCGCCACCGAGGTACGGGGCGCTCATCCGGTCAACGGCGACCTTGACGCCGGCGAAGTCCAAGACGGTGTCGCCGTCCAGGGACCGCTCGTCGAAGAACAGCTGGTAACGCATGCCCGAGCAACCACCCGGCTGCACCGCGATGCGCAGCTTGAGGTCATCCCGGCCCTCCTGCTCCAGCAGGGTCTTCACCTTGCCAGCGGCCATCTCGGTGAGGGTGACGGCCGAGGACTGCGTCGCGGTCTCCGTCGTGTCCTGAACGGTCATAGAGACTTCTCCTGCCCATGCTGTGATGTGGCCTGGCGGGGCCGGGCCACTGGTTCCGGTCGGGTAGTGCGTTTCCGGTCGGTCGCTTTCCGGTCAGGTGTCGCTTGCGGTACTGCCCGCGACGCCTCCACTCCCGGCAGACGCCCCGGACACGGCACAGCCAGTGCGCCGACATCCATGCCCAACACCATCGGACGGGATCCGCTTCCCATGGTAGCGAGACCGAGCAGGACCGACCACGGCACGATCCGGTCCACCACGAGACCCCCGTCACCTTGGGTTATGTCCTCGGTGGTTACCCACCCGGCCCATGGCCGCGGGACACCTGGCCCACCAGCGGGGGCAGACCGGCGCCTTGACCCCTGCGACGTGGGACATCACGCGCCACAGGGGGGCGAACACCGCCCCGGGAGACCGGCTGGCACCCGCGCGGGCGGGGCCCCGCCGAGCCGCGACCGCCGCTCGGTGACCCCCACGACGAGTCGCCCCCGAGACACCACATCCGCGCATACGATGACGCCCAGGGGAGTTAGAGTCTCATCGACCATTCGCGGACGGCCCCGGCGGGTGCGCTGGCCGGCCGGCACACATGACAGGCGGCCAGGCTCACGGACCGGCCGACCGGAGGAGTGTCATGACCATCAACCCGGCCCTCGAGCACAACCCGTCCCGCACGCCGTCCGCCCTCGTCCACCCGAACCCGGGGCCGGGGCCGGGGCCGAACCCGAACCAGGCGCCGAGCCCAGGGCCGAACCCGAGCCCGGATCCTGGTCTCGCGGCGGTGGGTACCGCCCCGTCACCCCTGGCACTGCTGCTGCTGGGGCGCGGCGCGGATCCGGCCAGCGAGCGCGGTGTCGACTGCCCGGGTGACCTGCCGCCGGCCGCGGACCCGGGCCTCGCCGCCCGGGCCGCCGCCGCGAAGGCCACCCTCGGGGAGAGGGTGTTCATCCTCGGGCACCACTACCAGCGCGACGAGGTGATCGCGTTCGCCGACGTCACCGGCGACTCGTTCAAACTCGCCCAGCTCGCCGCGGCCCGCCCCGAGGCCGGGGCGATCATCTTCTGCGGTGTGCACTTCATGGCCGAAAGCGCCGACATCCTCACCGGTCCGCACCAGAAGGTGATCCTGCCGGACCTGGCCGCGGGCTGCTCGATGGCCGACATGGCCACCGCCGAGCAGGTCGAACAGGCCTGGGACGACCTGGCCGACGCCGGAGTCGAGGCCACCACCGTGCCGGTGAGCTACATGAACTCCTCGGCCGCGATCAAGGCGTTCACCGGCCGTCACGACGGCACCATCTGCACGTCCTCGAACGCACGACGGGCACTGGAGTGGGCCTTCGGCGCACGCGGCGGCGAGCGGGTGCTGTTCCTGCCCGACCAGCACCTCGGGCGCAACACCGCGATCGCCGAACTCGGGATGACCGAGGCCGACTGCGTCGTCTACGACCCGCGGCGCCCCCGCGGCGGGCTCAGCCAGGCCCAGCTGCGCGACGCGAAGATGATCCTGTGGCGCGGCCACTGCTCGGTGCACGGGCGCTTCACCAGGCAGAGCGTGGACGAGGTACGCGCCCGGGTGCCCGGTGTCACCGTGCTGGTGCACCCGGAGTGCCGCCGTGAGGTGGTGACCGCGGCGGATCTGGTCGGCTCGACCGAGTACATCATCGCCGCCGTCGACGCCGCGCCCCCCGGCAGCGCGTTCGCCATCGGCACCGAGCTGAACCTCGTGCGGCGGCTTTCCACCCGCCACCCCGACAAGACGATTGTGTTCCTGGACCGTACGGTGTGTTTCTGCTCCACCATGAACCGGATCGACATGCCGCATCTCGTCTGGGCGCTGGAGTCCCTCGTCCGCGGGGAGACGCCGAACCAGATCACGGTCGACCCGGACGTGGCCACCCCTGCTCGGAAGGCACTCGATCAGATGTTGGCTCTGCCCTGATGGCCCTGCTCAAGCGCCGTGGGGGCGCCGATCCCGACCTGTCCGACGCCCCGGCGGTCCTCGACGAGCAGCTGGCCGACGACGACCCGCGCCGCTCGGGCGGCAAGGGCCGTCCGACGCCCAAGCGCTCGGCCGCCCGGGCCGCCCGCACGCAGACGGTCTCGACCGCGAAGAAGCCGGCGAACAAGCAGGAGGCCCGGGCCGCCCGGCGCAAGCAGAGCCAGGACTACCGCTCGGCGATGATGTCCGGGGACGTCAGCCGGCTGCCACCGCGTGAGCGCGCCCCCGAGCGGGTGCTGGCCCGCGACTACGTCGACACCCGGATCAACGTCGGCCCGTTCTTCCTGATCGCCGCGGTCATCTACTTCGTCGGTGGGCTGATCCCCGTCGGGGCCATCCGGCTGGCCGCGACGCTGCTGATGCTGGTCGGCATCGTCGCGGTGGTGGTCGACTCGGTCCTGCTGTCCTGGCAGGCCAGCAGGCGGGTCACCGCCCGCTACCCCGACTCCCGGGTGCGGGTGCGCGCCTACGCCGCCCAGCGCGCCCTGCTGCCGCGCCGTTGGCGCCTGCCCCGCCCGCGCGTCTCCCGCGCCAACCCCACGCCGTAGCCCCGCCTGCCCGGGTCGTCGTGGGAGTGGTCGTGTGCGGTTCGCTCCCCACCACGACCCGGGTCCGTATCCGGAGGCATTCGGATATGCAACCCCATACCATTCGGTCCGCCCAGGAACGGCTACCACACGGGCAGGAGCCGACAATGTCCCATGATCCGGATCTTCTACTGAGGCTGGTTCGAGAACGGCTCCAGAATCCAGGACGCAGGCTCGGAGAGAGAATGACCTGGGTCGGCGGCCGTGTGCTCGACTCCGACCACGTGGTGATGCTGTACCGAGAGGGAGCCGGCGGTCCGGTCATCGGCCAGCACTACCAGCTCTCCGCATTCGCTTCGATGTTCGATCCGGAGACGACCACGGAGGGGCTCGCGCACATCATCTTTGTCGACGAGATCACTGACCCGAGTGGACCTGGCGAGCGTCTCGACGTCGACTGGGCGGACGGCCTGGTTCCCGACCCGTCCGCCGTCACCTGGTGGACCTGAACGGTTCGCCCGCGGACGCTCGCCGCGATGCTCGGCGCGGGAGACATACCGTGGCCGGATCAGCCAGTTGGTCATAGGTTGTTCGGGTGAGACATCGACGTCTGGGACGTACTGGCCTGTCGGTAAGCGAGATCTCCTACGGGAACTGGCTCACCCACGGGGACAAGATCGAGGCCGAGGCGGCGACCGCCTGCGTGCGCGCCGCCTTCGACGAGGGCATCACCACCTTCGACACCGCTGACGTGTACGCCGGCACCAAGGCCGAGAGTGTGCTCGGCGAGGCTCTGGACGGCGTCCGGCGTGAGTCGTACGAGCTGTTCACCAAGGTCTTCTGGCCGACCGGCCCCGGCGAGAACGACAAGGGCCTGGGCCGCAAGCACATCATCGAGTCGGCGAACGCCTCACTGCGCCGGCTGCGCACCGACCACATCGATCTCTACCAGGCACACTGCTACGACGAGACGGTGCCGCTGGAGGAGACGCTGCGGGCGTTCGACGACCTGGTCCGCGCCGGCAAGGTGCTCTACATCGGGGTGTCCGAGTGGACCGCCGAGCAGATCAGCGACGCCGTGCGGATCGCCGGCGAACTCGGCCTGGACCGGATCATCTCCAACCAGCCGCAGTACTCGATGCTGTGGCGGGTGATCGAGTCCGACATCGTGCCCACCTGCGAGCAGGCCGGCATCTCGCAGATCGTCTGGTCGCCGATCGCCCAGGGTGTGCTCACCGGCAAGTACCTGCCCGGTCAGCCCCCGCCGAGCGGCAGCCGCGCCACCGACAAGTCCGGCGCCCAGATGATCTCCCGGCTGATCGCCGACGAGGTCCTGGCCGCGGTGCAGAACCTGCGGCCGATCGCGCAGGACGCGGGCCTGTCGATGGCCCAGCTCGCCGTCGCCTGGGTGCTGCAGAACGACAACGTCGCCTCGGCGATCATCGGCGCGTCCCGCCCGGAGCAGGTCACCGAGAACGTGAAGGCCTCGGGCGTCACGCTGGACCCGGCGATCCTCAAGCGCATCGACGACGTCCTCGCCGACGTCATCACCCGTTCCTGAGCCGCGCCCACCCCTGACCGTCCGCACTTCCCTGACCGGCCGCACCCGCTGACCGGCCGCACCCTCTGACCAGCTATGCGGCGAACGCCTCGGCGAGCGCCGCATAGGTCCGGTCGAGATCGGAACCCGGCAGGTAACGCTCCTCGAGTTCCAGCAGGACGGCCCCATGGGTGGCCGCCCACAGGGCCTGCGCCCGGTACGGGTCACCGGTCGCCCGGTAGAACGGCTCCCCCGCCCACTGTTCGAGTCCGCTCGACAGTGCGGCGCGGGGCAGCCTGCCGGCGGTGAACATCCGATAGAGGTTCGGATGGGCCAGGGCGTAGCCGCGGTAGGCGCCGATCAGCGCCGCCACCACCGCGCCGGCGTCAGCCTCGTCCACCGCCCTGTGCAGATACTCGCCGACCTCGGCGAGGGCGACCTCGGCGAGCCCCGTCGCCAGCGCGTCCTTGCTGGCCAGATGCTTGTAGAGCGACGGTGCCCGGATGCCGAGCACCTCGCCGATCCGGCGCATCGTGAGCGCGTCCGCGCCCTCTCGCTCCAGGATGTCGCGGGCCGCCGCGAGGATCTCCGCGACCCGCGCCGGGGGACGCGCCGGCTCCGGCCGCACCGCGATCCGCGTCAGTGGCAGGGTCGACGTCAGTGGCAGGGTCGACGTCAGCGGAGGGCTCGACAGCGGCGGCGGGGTCGACGTCATCGCGGGGTGAGGGCGAAGACGGGGTGGCGGGGAGCGATCCGGCGGATCTGCTCGTCGGACGAGGTCGGACCGACGCCCTCGAAGAACACGCCGACCTCGGCCTTCCAGCGGGCCAGATAGGCGCGCAGCACGTCGACGCTGTCGTCGGGGGCGACCTCGCTGGCCAGGTAGCGGGTGCGGCCACGGCCGCGCAGCAGGGTGAGATCCCCACCGGCGGCCCGCACGTTGCGCACCCACTGCCCGTGCCCGCGGGCCGAGACCAGGTACTGCCGCCCGTCCAGGGTCAGCAGGTTCACCGGCGTGCGCCGCGGCTCGCCACTGGAGCGCCCGCGCACCTCCAGCACCCGGCTGCCCAGCACGCTCACCCCGGCCCGGGTCAGACCCGCGACCGCCCGGTTGGCGACGTTACGGGTGAACCATCCCGGCGCACGGTAGTGATCAGCCATGATCGCAACACCTCCGAAGCGAAGCCCAAGCCACGGCTAATGCCGTTAGCCACGCCTTCAGCTAACAGCGTTAGCCGCCGGGTTGTCAACTTCGTCCCGCGACCAGCGCGGCATCGTGCGATCAGGTCACGGGGCGCAGGGACATCGGGCCGTAGATGCGGCGGCCGGCGTCGAGCAGCGTCACCTGGATGACCCCGGCCTCGAACAGTTCCCGGCAGGTCTCGCCGAGCCAGGTCTCGGCGTCCCCCTGACTGGTGAACGACTCGGAGCCGGCCGCGCCACCGACCGTTGCCGTCGCGCCGTCGTCACCCTCATAGCGCCAGGTCCAGGTCATCCGCCGGCCCCTCCCCACTGCTGTGGACGCCCGTAAGGCGGGTCGCCCTCGACCATCGACCGATCGGCCGATGTACTCATCCAACCGCGCCCCGAGCCGCCGGACGCACCGACCGACGGTGTACCAGTGCCGAACGCCACCCGCGGGCCGGTCACTGCGACCGGACGCCGGGTCCCACCCGCTACTGGCGCGGACGGGGCCCGGCAGGTCAGGATGTTTGCGACGCCGGTAACGTCGGGCCGGCCACCCCGTCCGTCAGCTTTGGGAGGAACGACCCGAGTGGGCACCACCACCATCAACGCCGCCGTCCTGGCCGCCGAAACCGCCGAGCACGAGCCGCCGCTGTCCTGGTGGGCCGCGACGATCGTCACCTTCGTGGCGATCCTCGTCCTGGCCGCCGTGCTCGCGCTGATGACGCGCTGGGAGCGTAAGCGCAACCCGCACAGCCACAGCTGAGCGCCGATGCGGCTGAGGCTGCTCGGCACCGGCTCCGCGGACGGCTGGCCGAACCCGTGGTGTGACTGCGCGTCCTGCACCTGGGCGCGCGGTGGCGGCGTGGTCCGCGGTCAGACCGCGATCCTCGTCGACGACGTGCTGCTCGTCGACTGCGGGCCGGACGTGCCCCGGGCCGCGGCCCGGTTCGGGGTACGCCTGTCCGGGCTGCGCCACCTGCTGGTCGGCCACGCCCATCCGGACCATCTCGGCCCCGAGAGCCTGATGTGGCGCTCCTGGTCGACGGCGGCCGGACGACCCCTGGACGTCGTCGCGCCGCCGGCGGCGCTCGAGGTGTGCCGCGCCTTCCTGGCCCGCTGGGAGGGCAGCGACCCCGACCGCGAGGGCAACCCGCTGCGTTTCCTCGAGGCCGTGCCAGCCGGACCGGCCGAACCCGACCGGACGGGTGAGGCCGGCGGGACTGGCACGGCCGGCGGGACGCTGTGGCTGGGTGAGGCCGGGGCGCGGTACGAGGTGCGCCCGCTCGCCGCCCACCATGGCGACGCCAGTATCGGCCCCGCCGTCCTCTACGACATCACCGCACCGGATGGCACCCGGTTGCTCTACGGCTGCGACACCGCCGTGCCCCTGCCCGCCAGCACCCTGGACGCGGTCGTGGACCGGGCGTACGACGTGGTGGCGCTCGAGGAGAACAACGGCGACCGGCCTGGCTTCGGCGAACACCTCGGCCTGGACACCTTCGGCGAGCTCGTCGGCGAACTGCGTCGCCGGGGCGCGATCCACCAGGGCACCGAGATCCTCGCCGTCCACCTGAGTCACCGCAATCCGCCCGGCGACGAACTGGCCCGCCGCCTCGCCCATGTCGGCGCCCGCGCCCCCCACGACGGCGAATCCCTCGACATCACCCCCGGCCCCCGCCCCACCGCGGCGGTGGTGCCGAGGCGGACGCTGGTGCTCGGTGGCGCCCGGTCGGGGAAGTCGGCCGAGGCCGAGCGGCGGCTGCTGGGCGAACCGGCGGTGGTGTACGTCGCGACCTCCGCACCGGCGGACGCCTCCGACGCCGAGTGGTCGGCCCGGATCGCGGCGCACCAGGCCCGCCGGCCCGCGGCCTGGACCACGGTGGAGTCCCTCGATCTGGTCGGCCTGCTGAGCACGGATGGTCCCCCGCTGCTCATCGACGGTATCGGCCTGTGGATCGCCGCCCATCTGGATCCGCCGGACACACCGGCCTCGCCGGACGGCGATGGGCTCGAGGCACGCACGGCGGAGCTGGTCGAGGCGTGGCGCAACACCGCGAGGCGGGTGGTGGCGGTCTCGGACGAGGTCGGCTCCGGCGTCGTCCCGGCGACGCCCGCCGGACGGCGTTTCCGCGATGCCCTCGGACGGGCCAACGCCGCACTCGCCGCCGCCTCCGACGAGGTGTGCCAGGTCATCGCCGGCATCGCCGTCCCCCTGCGGCCCTAGCCAGGTCGACCTCCCCGGCGGACAGGTCGGTGTCCCGGGAGACCCGGCTTGGGATGGGTGACCCGGGTGGGACGGGTGGGACGGGTGGGACGGCTCAGGGCTCGTAGTCGTAGCGGAACAGGCCGGCGGAGCTCGCGACGATGATGCCGTGGCCGAGGTCGGCGGGCAGCCAGGCGCAGGAGCGGGCGGCGCCGTCGAAGCGCATCATGGTCACCGGCCGCCAGCTGGCCGCGTCCCAGATCCACAACGCGCCGTCGCCGCCGGCGGTGGCCAGCAGGGAGCCGTCCGGGGAGAACCGGGCGTCGCGCACGGTGTGGTTGTGGCCGGTCAGCGTCGCGACGGGATCGCCGTCGTCCAGCCGCCAGATGCGCACCGTGTGGTCGGCGCCGGCGGTCGCGAGCAGCCGGCTGTCGGGGGCGAAGTCCGCGCCGAGCACGGTGTCCAGGTGGCCCGAGAGCGTCCGGTGGCAGACCAGGGCGGTGGTCCACAGCCGGACGAGGCGGTCCTCGCCGCCGGTGGCGATCCAGCGGCCGTCCGGGCTCACCGCGCAGGCCACCGCCATTCCCACATGCGCGGGCAGGGCCGCCGACAGTGGCCGTACACTGATCGCGTCCCAGCGTTGCAGGGTGCCATCAGCGCAGCTGGCGGCGATCCAGGTGCCGCTGGGAGCAACGGCGAACGCCTTGATCTCGGTGGTCGCGGTCATCGTGGAAAGCACGGCTCCGGTGGCCGGGTCGACGCGGCGCAGGGCGGCGAGGCTGCCCGGCACGACCACCCAGGATCCGTTCGGCGCGGCCCCGGCACCACGGATCATGTCGACGTGACCGGCCAACGTCACCCCGGTCGGCTCGCCGGTCTCCAGATCCCAGACAGCGGTGTTGCCACCATCGGTGTAGGTCACGACCCCCGGCCGGCCCCGTTCCCCGGTGGAGGCGGGGTCGTCCGAGAGGTCGGAGGTCGGGGTGGGGCGGATACGCACGACAGCGGCGCCACGCATCTGGTGCTCACGCCCGGTGGCGGACGGCCGGGGCAGGTCGACCTCGGTGGACCACAGCCGGATCGTCCCGTAGCGACCCGAGGCCGCCACCCAGCTTCCGTCCGGGGACAGGACGCAGTGGCGGCTGCCGATCGCCCCGGTCAGATCCACGCGGTGTGCTCCGCCGCGGACATCCCACAGGCGGACCGCGCCCTCCCAGCTCGTCGTGACCAGCAGGTTCCCGTCCCGTCCGACCGCGGCGGCGCGGATCGCCCCGGCCTGCTCACGGATCATCCACACCTCCCGCCAGCCCCTGGACGGCGACCGGTCGCCGGACGCGGTCCGCGTGGGGTCCGGGTCGTTCGTCCAGCGGCGGAAGGTGCCGTCGGCGCCGGACGAGCCGACCCAGGTGCCGTCCGGGGGCGCGGTCAGCGACAACACCGTGCCGGTGTGGCCGACCAGCCGCGCGTTCGGACGGCCGGTCCTCGGGTCGCAGATCCGCACGATACCGTCGTCACCCGCGACCGCGATCCAGCGGCCGTGTTCGGCCGCCAGGCAGCACCGCAGCGGCGCGTCGGTGACCGCCACGGTGAACACGACCGCGCCGTCGCGCACCTGCCAGCAGCGCAGCACCCCGTCCACACCCACCGCGAGAATCCGCTGCCCGTCGGGTGTGAACGCGCAGTCGGTGACCGCCCCGGCCGGGCCCCGCAGCACCCGCAGCCCAGCGGACGAACCGTCGGCGCCAGCGGCCTCGGTCTCCCCAGCGGCGTCGCTCTCCTCGGCGACGTCGGTGGCCAGGGGTGGCGCGTCGTCCCAGGTGGGGGGAACCGGCCACAGCCGGACGGTGCCGTCGGCGCCGGCGGAGGCGACCAGGGTGCCGTCCGGGGACAGGGCGCAGGCGTGAACCGCCCCGGTGTGACCGCGCAGCACCCGGCGGCCCGGACCATCGGGGACCTGCCAGAGCCGCACGGTGCCATCGGTACCGGCGGAGGCGAGCAGGCCGCTGCCCGCGGCGGCCGCGAGTCCCCCGATCGTGCGCCGATGGCCGACCAGGGTGCGCCGCAACGCGGGATGCGGCTGGTCGGGTCGGGGCCAGCGGCCGGTCAGCCGGGGGGGGGCACATGGCGGGCCAGGGCGCGGCGGGCGGCGGCGAGCTCGGGGCTTCCGTCCAGGCGGCTGAGCAGGATCGCGCCGAGGAACGCCGGTGGGTCGGTGGGTGAGAGCAGATGGGCGTTCTGCCGGATCACCCGGTGCAGTGCCTCGAGCCGGGGATCGCCCGGGCGGGCGGCCGCGGCGAGGGCGAGGTCGGCCTCGAGTGCCACCGGTCCCAGCTGCGGGCGTTCCAGTTTGGCCAGCGTCCAACGCAGATCCCCCAGCAGCGCCACCCGCCGCGTCGACCCGTCCCGCGCCGAGGAGATGCCCCACCAGGTACGTCCAGGCGTAGCTGGCGGAGGCCGGCAGCAACCACCACGGATCGCCGCTCTCACGCGCCGACGGGAGGTGCGCGTCGCGCAACGCGTCGCACAGAACGGCCTCGAGTTCGGCGAGCCGGGGCACGCCGACCCGAACCCGCAGGTAGCTGCGCAGCACATCCTGGAGCAGCAACGCGGCGGGGGCCCGCCGGTAGGTGACGACCAGGGACAGATCGGCGAGTTCCTGGCACAGATCGTCGACCTCGTCCGGATCAAGGTCTCCGGTGCGTCCCCAGTAGACGTCCAGGATCGCGCGGGGCACCTCGACGTCCTCGGGGAAGACCGCGAGCTCCAGGTAGCGCTGTAGGCGATGGCCGGTGAGCAGGTCAAGGCTCGCCGCCAGGGTCACCTCGACGGCTTCGGCGCGCTGCCCCGCCCGGGTGACGTCCAGGCCGGTGGGGCCGCGGCGTTCCATCCGACGGCGCACCCGTTCGACGGCGCGGGCCGGGCTCATGCCGTCGCGCACATAGCGCACGAGGGCCCGGTTGACGAGGCTGAGCAGCACCGGCCAGCGTCCGGTGTGCGCCAGCAGCCGTTCGGCTCCCTCGGCCAGAGCGCTGTCCACCACCACCGGGCCGTCCAGCACCACAGCGCCGCCGGTGGACGTGCCGGTGGGCAGCGACCCGGGGGGCAGGTCACGCAGCAGCAGCGCCATGGCCTCGGCCCTGCGCATCGCCGGGATCTCGATCATGCGGCAGCGGGGCAGAACGTCACGAAGCCGGGTGGTGACCAGCCGCATCGTGTTCGGGCCGCCCTGGAGGAACGGCTCCACCTGGTCGCGGCTCCACACGTCGTCGATGACGAGCAGGCGGGCGTCGCCGGCGAGCAGGGTGCCCAGGTGGAAGCCGGCCTGTTCGGGATCGGACAGGGTCGGGCGCACACCGGCCAGGGCCTCGCTGAGATCGTTGATCCGGTCGGCGAGCTGCGCCCCGCGCAGCGACTCACCCACCGTCACCCACAGCAGCCCACCGGGAAACCGGGGCGCGATCTCCACCCGCTGGCAGACCTCCCGGGCCAGGGTCGTCTTGCCGATCCCGCCGGTGCCGTGCAGCACGACCGGCCCGGCGCCCGGCCGCAGTTCGGCGAGCACGGCCGCGGCCAGGGCCGGACGGGGAACGAACCCGTCCGGCAGGACCGGCACCATCCAGGGCGCCGGTGGACGTGCGGCGACCATCGCCTCCGTGGACGCCCCGGTGCTGGTCGTGGCGGCGATGTCGGCGGTCACGGCCACCGCGGCTCGCCGTTCGGCCTCGCGCAGCTTGACCAGCGCGTCCAGGACGGCGGTCTCCAGCTCCCCGGCGTCACGGAAACCGGCGGTGATGATGCCGGACTCCCGCAGCCGCGCGCGGAAGGCCCGTTGCCGTTCGGCGTGAGCCTCGTCGACGAAGTCACCGAAGGGAACCTCGGCGTGGTAGTCCAGCAGGAACACCAGCCGCGGTATCCCCGCCGCGGTCGCGGTGTCGAACTCGAGCTCGGTGTACGACACCTGCGCCTGCCCCGGGACGGTGGTGCCGTACCGAAAGGCGATAAGCCCCAGGTAGACATCGGACGACCGCACCGCCCGCACGCAGAACTCGGCCGGGTCGGCGTCGCGGGCACCGAAGTACTCCATGTCGATGACCTGGTCTCCGGCGAGCGCCACCGCCCGCTCGGCCGCCGCGACGAACGACCGCTCCCGCGGAAAGCCCCGCAGCTCGGCGGTGTGGCTCAGGAACACCCGCCGGGCGATCCCCTCGCCCGGCCCACCCATCGTCGCACCGATCGGCCGCCGCGCCGGCCCGGCCGGTGACCGCGAGCCCGACCTGCGACCAGGCGACGCATCAGCCGATACCGACACAACCCGAAACGTATCCGATTCCCACCGTCACCGTCACCATCGCGCGCACATCCGGCGAGCGTCCGCTCCGAGCACCACACCTCGGAGCGCCATGATCACCGTGGGCGGCCTGGCCAGCCCGGTGGCCCGGACGAACCCGCGTCGGAGCCTACCAGGTGCAGCAGCCAGTCCGGATAGGTCATCGCCATGAACAGCAGCGTCACCACGGTGGTGAGTTCGACGAGGCCGCCCAGGACATCCCCGGTCAGCCCGCCGAGCCGGCGGACGAAGTAGTACCGCAGCGCCACCGAGACCGCGGCCCCGACACACACCGCGATCACCGCGCGGGCGGCCCGCTCGAGATCACCACCGTCGTAGTCGAACCGCCCGGCGAGGGCCGCCACCGCGCACACCCCGACAAAAGCCACCAGCGCGTCGCGGGTCCGGACCGAACCGGCCACGAACGCGCCGAGACCGTTCGGATGCGCGGCGGGTGCGGAACTGGCGCAGGCGAGGGTCACCGCGAGCCGCCCGGTCATCACCGCGACCAGCATCGACACGGTGCCCCGGTGCACCGTGATCGCCGCGCCGAGCGCGGTGACCTGCAACAGCACCACGAACAGCACGGCCACCACGCCGAAGGCGCCGATGGTCGGCTCACGCATCACCGCCAGCGCCCGCTCCCGACCGCCGGCGTGCCGGGCCCCGAGCCCGTCCGCCAGATCGGCCAGACCGTCCAGGTGCAGGCCGCGGGTGGCCAGCGCCAGCGCCGCGACACCCGCCACGGCGGGCAGCAGCGTCTGCGTGCGACTGCCCGGCATGCCCGTCGAGACCCGCAGGCCGAAGACCACCAGCGCGGCGACCACTCCCAGCACGAGCCCCACCAGCGGAGCCAGGGCCATCGCCCGGCCGGCGACGCGCCGGTCGAGCCGCGCCGGCCCGCGCACCGGTGCGACGGTCAGCAGCGAGAAGGCCGTCCGCAGGGCGACCGTCACGTGGCGTCGAGCTCCCGCGGGTGCTCGCCGGAGCCAGCCGCCCCATCCGACCCGGCCTTCCCGCTCACCCCCGCCTGATCGAAGGTGGCCATCTCGGCGAGCGTCGCCTGCGCCGCCCGCACCAGCGGGACGGCCAGCAGCGCGCCGGTGCCCTCGCCTAGGCGCAGCCCGACGTCGAGCAGCGGGGTGAGCCCGAGCGCGCCCAGCGCGTGGGCCTGGGCTGGTTCCGGCGAGCGGGTGCCGGCGACCCACCAGTTCTTCGCCCCCGGCGCGATGTGCTCGGCCGCCAGCGCCGCCGCGCAGACGATCACCCCGTCGAGCACCACCGGGGTGCGCCGCACCGCCGCCTGCACCAGCAGGCCGGCGAGCGCCATCAGATCCGCACCGCCGGCGACGCGCAGCACCGTGTGCGCGTCGTCGGCGAACGGCCGGCCACGGCGCATCGCATCCCGGATCGCCGCGGTCTTCACCATCCACCGCGCGTCATCGATACCGGTGCCGCGCCCGACGACCTCGATCGGCTCCCGCCCCGTCAGCAGTGCGACGACCGCGGCCGCCGGCGTCGTGTTCCCGATCCCCATCTCGCCGGGCACCAGCAGATCGGCGCCGGCATCGACCTCCTCGTCGGCGATCATGCGCCCGATGTCGAAGGCCCGCTCCCCCTCCTCGACGCTGAGCGCGTCCGCCCGGTCGATCCGGTCACTCGCCCGCCGGACCCGGTAACGCCCCGGCGGCGCGCTGCCGTCGACCCCGCCCGGGGTGGCCGGCTCCGGGGTGTCGACCGCGACATCCACCACCCGCACCTCGGCACCGACCTGCCGGGCGAGCACGTTGACCGCCGCCCCGCCCGCGGCGAAGTTCGCCACCATCTGGGCGGTCACATCGCTGGGAAACGCCGACACACCCACACTGGCGATACCGTGATCGGCCGCGACGATCACGGCCCGCACCCGCGCGAACGCCCGCGGCGGGCACACCCCCTGCACCCCGGCGATCCAGACCGACAGCTCCTCGAGGCGCCCCAACGCCCCCGGCGGCTTGGTCAGCTGCCCCTGCCGGGCGACGGCGGCCGCCATCGCCACCCCATCCAGCACCGGGACGGCCGGCACGCCCCCCGGCCCGCGCCCCGTGGCGCCCGGGCCGGCGAGGCCACCACCGGGTTCGCCGCCCCTCTCACCATCAGCGGTGCTGGCCACGTCGCCGGAGACTCCGCTGTTCGCGGCTTGGGAATCCACGACTCCCTTACTACCCGATTCCTACGACAACTCCGCCACGCCCCCACCCCGGAAGCGGCGACCCCGGCCCCGGCCGGGCCGACCAGACGGTTTCCCGCGGCTCCAGGGGCCAGCGGCGGTCAGGGGTCGAAGATCCGCGAGAGGCGACCTACCGCGGCGAGGAGTCGACGAAAGGCGGCCGCACGACGGTCATCGGACTCGGGCGGCCACGGACGTCGACGTGGACGGTGGCGCCCTCGGTGATCCCACGGTCGAGCAGGGCGAGGCCGATGCCCTCCCGCCGGGAGGGGGAGAAGGTTCCGCTGGTGACCTCGCCGATCGGCTCGCCGGCGGGCGAGGTCACGGCCATGTGGGCGCGCGGGATCGCCCGTCCGGTCGCCCGCAGGCCCCACAGGAGCCGACCGGCGCCGGCCGCACGCTCGGCGAGCAGCGCGTCGCGCCCCCAGAAGGACGGCTTGTCCCAGCCGACCGCCCAGCCCGACCGTGCCTGCACCGGGGTGATCGACCGGGAGAGATCCTGACCGTGCAGCGGGTAGCCCATCTCGGTACGCAGGGTGTCCCGGGCGCCGAGGCCGACGGGTGACACGTCGAACGCCGCGCCGGCGGCGAACAGGGCGTCCCACAGGGCGGGCGCGTCCGCCCAGCGGGGCAGCAGCTCGAAGCCCCGTTCACCGGTGTAACCGGAGCGGCAGACGATGACCGGCAGACCCTTCCACGATGCCTCGACGAAACTCATGTACGCGCCGTCGGTCGGCAGTTCGAGCGCGGCGACGAGCCGGGGTGCGGCGGGTCCCTGCACGGCGAGGACCGCCAGGTCGGCGTGCCGGTTGGTGACCGTCACCGCGGGCGGTGCGGCGGCGGCCAGCCGGGCGACGACCTCGGCGTTGTTCGCCGCGTTCGGGACGAGCAGCACGTGCTCGTCCGAGATCAGATAGGCGATCAGGTCGTCGACGACCCCGCCGTCCTCGGTGCAGCACAGGGTGTACTGGGCCTGACCGGGCTGGACGCGGGCGAGGTCGTTGGTCAGGCAGGCGTTGACGAACGCGGCCGCACCGGGACCGGTGACCTCCGCCTTGCCGAGATGACTGACGTCGAAGACACCGACCGCGGTGCGCACCGCCTGGTGCTCGGCGAGGACGCCGCGCCCCGCGTACTCGATCGGCATCTCCCATCCGCCGAACTCCGCGAGCTTCGCGCCGAGCGCCACATGCCGGTCGTACAGCGGAGATCGCCGCAGCTCTGCCATGGCGCCCAGCCTAAAGGAGCCATCGCGATCCCGACCCGGTCGGCGGCCAACCCGGAGCGACCCCCCATAACGGCCAGCGCCGCTGTCGACACCGATGTCGGCACCGCGGCCACGAGAGCATCGTCTCGTTCAATACGCTCACCGTATGACCAGCCTCGCGCCCAGCGCCACAGCCCTTGTCGATCTCGCGGTGGACGCGGTGGTGATCGCGACCACGACCGGAGCGGACGGGCTCGAGGTCACCACCGGCGCCGGCGGGCTGGACGAGGCCCTCGACGGGCGGCTCGTGGACGTGCTCACCTCGCTGGGCACGACGGGACGGGCCGGGGAGGTGGTGCGGTTCGCGACGCTCGGGGCGGTGCGGGCGGCGACCGTCGTCGCGGTGGGCCTGGGGCCGAGCCCGACCGAGGACGCGCCCCTGGACTCCGAGGTTCTGCGCCGCGCGGCCGGAACAGCGGTGCGGGCGAGCGCCGGGCGCTCGAGTGTGGCACTCGCCCTGGCCGCCGCACCGGGGGCGGTCTCGACCGAGTCGGTGCGGGCGGTCGCCGAGGGCGCGCTGCTCGGCGCCTACACCTTCGACCAGTTGCGGACGGTCTCGGCGGCGGGGCGGCCGGCTCCCGTGCGGGAACTCACCCTCGTCGTCGACGAGTCGAGCCTGCCGCTGGCCGCCGCCGAGGTCGACCGGGCCGTGATCACCACGGCGGCGGTCCGGCTGGTGCGGGACCTGGTGAACACACCGCCAAGCCACCTGTCCCCGGCGCTGCTCGCCGACCTCGCCCGCGAGCAGGCCGGCGCCGCCGGGATCGGGGTCGAGGTGCTGGACGAGGCCGCCCTGGCCGAAGGTGGCTACGGCGGGATTCTCGGGGTCGGGCAGGGATCGGTGAACCCACCCCGACTGATCCGCCTCGAGTGGCGCGGTGACGACGCCGTGCATCCGGCGATCGCGCTGGTCGGCAAGGGCATCACCTTCGACTCCGGCGGTCTGTCGCTCAAGCCGTCCACGGCGATGGAATGGATGAAGGCCGACATGGCGGGCGCCGCCTCGGTGCTCGCCGCGCTGATCGCGATCGCGCGGCTGCGCCTGCCGATCACCGTGGTCGGCTGGCTTCCGTGCGCGGAGAACATGCCCTCCGGGGAGGCCATCCGACCGTCCGACGTGCTGACGATGCGCGGTGGGAAGCGGGTCGAGGTGCTCAACACCGACGCCGAGGGGCGGCTCGTGCTCGCCGACGCGCTCGTGCGCGCGGCCGAGGAGTCACCGGCGATGATCGTCGACGTCGCGACGCTCACCGGCGCCCAGATCGTCGCGCTCGGCCAGCGCACCAGCGGGCTGATGGGTCGGGGCGACGCGCTGGACACGGTCGCGACCGCGGCGGCGGACGCCGGGGAGAGCGTCTGGCCGATGCCGCTGCCGCCGGAGCTGCGCAAGGGCCTCGACTCGACCGTCGCCGACCTCGCCAACGTCGCGCCGGGCGGCAGCCGCGAAGGCGGAATGCTGGTGGCCGCCCACTTCCTGGGTGCGTTCGTCGCCGAGGACCTCCCATGGGCGCACCTCGACATCGCCGGGCCCTCCTGGAACAGCGGGGAGCCCTACGGACACACGCCCAAAGGCGGCACCGGCGTGATTGTCCGCACCCTCGTGCGACTCGCCGAGAACCAGGCGGTCCGCACCGACTGAACAGGTACGGGTGCGGGCATCCGCACCCGCTATCACATCTGCACCCGCATCCGCTCGCGCCCACGGCCGGCGCACGCGACGCATTGCACTCCCCCATCCGAGCGGCGGGCGGCTAGCGGCGTGAAAGACTGGCTTCGGACCGACGTGATGTGACAGTCGTGGCCCCAGAACGCCGGCCCACCAGGCAACGCACAACGAAACCGCGCGAGGCGGGCCAGTCTGGCGGGGTTTCGTGACGTCAACGAGAAGGGACCCAAGGCGTGGCGGACTCAGCGGCCGGTCCCGTCGACCTGGTCGTTCTCGGCGGCGGTAGCGGTGGGTACGCTGCCGCGCTACGCGCCGCCGAACTCGGCCGCAGCGTCGCCCTGATCGAGAAGGACAGGCTCGGCGGCACCTGCCTGCACCGAGGATGCATCCCGACCAAGGCGCTGCTGCACTCGGCGGAGATCGTCGACTCCATCAACGACAGCGAGGCCTTCGGGATCCGCGCGACCCTCGACGGCATCGACATGGCGCGGGTCCACGCCTACAAGGACTCGGTCGTCGCCGGCCTGTTCAAGGGGCTGAGCGGGCTGATCCGCTCGCGCGGCATCGAGGTCATCGAGGGTGTCGGGCGTCTGGTGTCCCCGACCGCCGTCTCCGTCGGGGACAGGGTGGTCACCGGCCGGCACGTGGTGCTCGCCACCGGCTCGCGACCCAGATCGCTACCCGGCCTCGAGATCGACCACGAGCGGGTCCTCACCAGCGATGACGCGCTGACGCTCGACCGGGTACCCGCCTCCGTCGTCGTGCTCGGCGCCGGGGCGATCGGCTGCGAGTTCGCCTCGGTGTGGCGCTCGTACGGCGCCGAGGTGACGATCGTCGAGGCGTTGGCGCACCTCGTCCCACTCGAGGACGAGTCCAGCTCCCGCCTGTTGGAACGCGCGTTCCGCAAGCGTGGCATCACGCTGGAGCTCGGCGCCCGGTTCGCCGGGGTGAAGACCACCGACCACGGCGTGACGGTGTCGTTGGAAAACGGCACGACCATCGACGCGGAGCTGCTGCTCGTCGCGGTGGGCCGCGGGCCGGTCTCGGCGGGCCTGGGCTTCGAGGAGGTCGGGGTGGCCATGGACCGCGGCCACGTCCTGGTCGACCGTGAACTGCGCACGAACATCCCGACCATCTCCGCGCTCGGTGACCTGCGCCCCGGTCCGCAGCTCGCCCACGTCGGCTTCGCCGAGGGCATCTACCTCGCCGAACGGCTCGCCGGCGGCAACCCGGTGCCCGTCGATCACGACAACATCCCCCGGGTCACCTACTCCCATCCCGAGGTCGCCTCCGTGGGGCTCACGGTGGCAGCGGCCCGGGAACGGCACGGCGAGATCCGCACCTTCACCTACAACCTGGCCGGCAACGGCAAGGCCCAGATCCTGCGGACCGCCGGCGCGGTGACCCTGGTGGCGCTGCCCGACGGCCCCGTGGTCGGCGTCCACATGGTCGGCGACCGGGTCGGCGAACTGATCGCCGAGGCGGAGCTCATCACGAACTGGGAGGCCGAACCGGCCGAGGTCGCCCAGCTCATCCACCCGCATCCCACCCTGTCGGAGGCCCTCGGCGAGGCGCATCTGGCGCTGGCCGGCAAGCCGCTGCACGTCCACGGCTAGCCGCGGGTCGCCGGCAACCCACGTACGTACCACCGCTGGTACGCACCACCGCCAGCGGGTCCAGACCCCCAGCACGCAAAGACACGGCGTCAAACGCTCCGGCCGGCCGCTCTCGCGGTGCATGCCGGTTGCGACGAAGGAGTCGTTCCAGCATGTCTGTATCTGTCACGATGCCCCGGCTCGGGGAGAGTGTCTCCGAGGGAACCGTCACCCGATGGCTGAAGCAGGAAGGCGAGCGCGTCGAAGCCGACGAGCCGCTTCTTGAGGTCAGCACGGACAAGGTTGACACCGAGATCCCCGCCCCGGCCTCCGGCGTCATCAGCTCGATCAAGGTCGCCGAGGACGAGACCGTCGAGGTCGGTGTCGAGCTCGCGGTCATCGACGACGGGTCCGGCGGCGGCGAGGCGGCCCCGGCCGCCGCCGCGGCCGAGCCCCCCGCGGCGCCCGAGCCCGAACCCACACCGACCCCGGAGCCGGCCAAGCCCGCGGCCGCGGCTCCGCCGCCGCCCGCTCCGGCTCCCGCACCCGCCGCGCCGCCGGCGCCCGCACCCGCGGCCTCGGCCAACGGCGACGGCGGCATCGGCCGTTACGTCACCCCGCTCGTGCGCAAGATGGCGGCCGAGTTCGGCGTTGACCTGGCCGACGTCGCCGGGACAGGCCCCGGAGGTCGGATCACCAAGCAGGACATCCAGGACGCGGCCCGCTCCGGCGGCGCTCCGGCCGCCCCCACCGCTCCCGCCGCCCCCACCGCGGCCGCTCCCGCTCCCGCCACGGCGGCACCCGCTCCCGCGGCACCCGCCGCACCGTCGACGGCACCCGCCGCGCCGGTGCGTGGGCGCACGGAGAAGCTGTCCCGGCTGCGGGCCCTGGTGGCCCGGCGGATGGTGGAGTCGCTGCAGATCAGCGCCCAGCTGACCACCGTCGTCGAGGCGGATGTGACGCGCATCGCGAAGCTGCGGGACCGGGCCAAGGCGGGCTTCGCCACCCGCGAAGGCCTCAAGCTGTCGTTCCTGCCGTTCTTCGCGCTCGCCACCTGCGAGGCGCTGCGCGAGTTCCCGCAGCTCAACGCCAGCATCGACGTGGACGCCGGGACCGTCACCTACCACGGTGACGAGAACCTCGGCATCGCCGTGGACTCCGAGCGCGGCCTGGTCGTGCCGGTCATCCACAGCGCGGGCAACCTGAACCTGACCGGCCTGGCCCGCAAGATCGACGACCTGGCCAGCCGCACCCGCGCGAACAAGATCTCCCCGGACGAGCTCGGTGGGGGAACGTTCACCCTCACCAACACCGGCAGCCGGGGCGCCCTGTTCGACACGCCGATCCTCAATCAGCCGCAGGTCGGCATCCTCGGCACCGGGATCGTCACCAAGAAGCCGGCGGTCATCGACGACCCGGACCTCGGCGAGATCATCGCCGTGCGCTCCAGCGTCTACCTGTCGCTGACCTACGACCACCGGATCGTCGACGGCGCGGACGCCGCCCGCTTCCTCACCTTCATCAAGCGGCGGCTCGAGGAAGGTGCTTTCGAGGCCGACCTCGGCCTCTAGCCCGCCGCAGGTAGCTCGCCGGCAGGCGTGGGGGACCTGGCGACCCGCCCAGGTCCCCCACGCCTGCCCCTGTAGTCATATCTGGCACATCGTGGCCGGTCGGCTCGCCTCGCGCACCGCGACCGACCACGATGAGCAGCCATGCGCATCGTGGTGACCGGGGCGTCCGGTCTGATCGGCTCGGCGCTCGTGCCTGCCCTGCGTGACGACGGGCACGAGGTGCAGGTCCTCGTCCGGCGTCCACCCCGCGCCCCCGGCGAGATCAGCTGGGATCCGGTCGCCGGCCGGCTGGACCCGGCGGCACTCGTCGGCGTCGACGCCGCGATTCACCTCGCCGGCGCCGGCATCGGCGACCATCGCTGGACCACGTCCTACCGCCGGACGCTGCGCACCAGCCGCATCGACACCACCAGGCTGCTCGCCCGTACCCTCGCCGGCCTCAGCCCGCGACCGAGGGTGCTGCTGTCCGGCAGCGCCATCGGGTGGTACGGCACCGACGCGGGTGGCGATGCCGGCCCGCTCGACGAGTCGGCGCCGCCCGGCGACGGATTCCTCGCCGGGCTGGTCGAGGACTGGGAGGCCGCGGCCCAGCCAGCCCGGGACGCCGGCATTCGCGTCTGCACCCTGCGCACCGGGGTCGTGCTCGCCGCGGACGGCGGAGCGCTGGCCCGGCAGTTGCCGCTGTTCCGGTTCGGCCTCGGTGGCCGGCTCGGCTCCGGCCGCCAGTGGCTGAGCTGGATCACTCTGAACGATCATGTCCGCGCGCTGCGCTTCCTGCTGGACGACACCCCCGACGCCCCCGGCGCGACCGTGGCCGGCCCGGTGAACCTGGTCGCGCCCGAACCGGTGACCAACGCCCGCTTCACCGCGGCGCTCGCCGGGGCGCTGCACCGCCCGGCGTTCGCCGTCGTGCCCCGCGTCGCGCTGCGCCTCGCCCTCGGCGGATTCGCCGAGGAGGGCGTGCTCGCCTCCCAACGCCTGGCGCCGGCCGCGCTGACCGACGCGGGCTTCCACTTCACCCAGCCCGCCATCGACAACGCCCTGCGCTCGGTGCTGACCCGCGAGCCCTGACCCGCGCCCACCGCCGCGTTCCGCCACGGCCGCTACCGCTACCGCCGCCGCCTCCTCCCCGCCAGCCGGCAGCCCGGTGGACGACGGCTGGTGGACGACGGTCAGCCGGTGACGGTGAACGACTGCGACACCCGCCAGCCCGCCGCCAGACGCACGAGCACGAGATCTCGCTCGGTGGGGTTCTTGGCGTTCTGATGGCTGACGACCGCACCCCCGGCGTCGAGGAAGTCGTAGGCCTCCAGCCGATCGGTGACCCGCAGGACGGTCTGCTCGGAGGAGCTGGAACGCACCTGCAAGGCGAGGATCTCGGTACGCAGCGGCGACGAATGCGCACCCCGGCTGACGATCGCGCGGATCAGGGCGAGGTCGTCGTTGTGCGCCTGGCTGCCAGGCGCGTCCGAACCGGTCAGCAGCGCCTCCTCACCCCGTTCGAACGCCCGGCTGCGGGCGGTGTTGAGCTCACCGAGCACACCACGCCAGACCTGCTCCGCCGAGCGCCCGGCCGTCGGCTGCCGAGCGGCGCCCGAGGCCGCCCCCGCCCCGCCGGACGCGGCGGGACTGGTCGCGGCGGATCCCGACGGCGCGCCCCGCTCCGGGCCACCGTCGTCGGACGGGTTGGTCAGCAGCAGCACCGCGGCCACCACCGCCACGAACAACCCGACACCGGCGGTGGTCGGCAGCAGCCATCCACCACGACGGCCACCGTCGTGGTGCGACCGCCGGTTCCCGCCCGAACGGCCCTCACGTCTGGCCGGGCCGGCCGCGGGTGGCGCCGGCCGCGTCTGCGCGTCCCGGGTGTCGCCGCCCGGTCGTTCACGATCGATGGTCGCCGCCGCCCCGGCCGCGCTGGCCGCCGGCTGGCCACGCCCGGACTGGCGGGAGCCCCGCCGCGACGAGGTCGACCGCCGGGGCAGCGCCGGCAGCGAATCGAGCAGCTCACCGGCCAGGGGCGCGGTGGCGCCGGTGGTCGGCCGGGACCTGCGCTCGCTGTCCCCCGCATCGCTGTCGACATCACCCCCGCCGCCCTGACCGGCGCCGCCGACCGGCGGGTCGAGACGGGCACCGGAGAGCAGCCGGGGCCGCGCGTCCCCCTGCGGTGGACGGCCGGGCAGGTCGTGCACCGTGGCGCCGCCCGCGCCGAAACCGGCTCCGGAGCCCTCGGGTTCGGGCAGGTCAAGGCGCACGGGTAGCGGTGTCGCGCTGCGGGCGAGCACCGCGGCCAGATCATCCGCGCTCGGCCGGCGCTGCGCGTCGTCGACCATCGCCGTGGCCACCGCGACCGCCACCGCGGCCGCCTCCGGCCCGGTCGCCTCCCGCATCGACTCCAACAGGATGGTGGCCAGATCGTGGACGTCACCAGCGGCCGCCATGGGGAACTTCTCCGCCACCCGGGTCGCGTCGGCCAGGGCGGCCACGCCCAGGCCGACCAGGACCGGTCGACCGGTCGGCTCCAGCAGGACGTCCTCCGGCCCGAGCCGGCCATGGACGATGCCGAGGGCGTGCGCGGCCCCCAGGGCCTGCGCGATCGGCAGGCCCACGGTGACGACCTCACCGGGATCGAGCGTGCCGCGAGCCGACAGCAGCCGGGCGAGACTGATCGCCCCACCGACCGGTTCGGTGATCAGCGCCAGGCCGTCGGAGGTCGGCAGCACCGCGATCACGGGCACCAGATGGGGATGGCTGAGCTCGGCGCTCAGCTCCGCCGCGGCCAGCGCGGCGGAACGCAGCACCGGATCGGGTGCCAGGCGCACCCGCCGCACCACGCACTCCGCGCCGGACTGCTCGATCTGCCCGGCCCACAGCTCGCCAGCGCCCGCAGCCCGCAGCCCGCAGCCCGCAGCCCGCAGCCCGCAGCCGTGAGCGTACGCTCACGCCCGGCACGTCGGGTGCGCCACCAGCCCGCCGGGCCGGCCGGCCGGGGGGGATCGTCCGAGAAGGTCACAAGTAGCGACGCTAGGCTCAAAACCGGCGATACAGCAGAGTTCTTGGCCAGCTGTGGATAACTTTTTCCGACGCCCAGGTCCGTCCAGCAGAAAGCGATGTGCCGTGCAGATCCTCGCCACCAGCGCCGGTTTCCTCCCCGACGGCCGCTACGGAGCGCGGGTCGGTCCCGTCCTGCACCATGCCCTGGAACTCGCCGACGCCGGCCCACGGCCGCGGCTGTGCCTGTTGCAGACCGCCCTCGGCGACGACCAGAGCGCCTACGCCCGTGGTTACGCGGCCTTCAACCGGGATCGGCCGGACGTGGTGCTGTCCCACCTGGCGTTGTTCCCGATGCCCAACATCGTCGACATCCGGGCCCCCCTGCTGGCCCAGGACGTCATCTGGGTCGGCGGTGGCAGCGTGGCGAACCTGCTCGCGGTGTGGGCGACGCACGGGCTCGGTGAGATCCTCCGGGCGGCGTGGGAGGCCGGTGTCGTCCTGGGCGGGGTGTCCGCCGGGTCACTGTGCTGGCATGTCGGCGGCACCACCGACTCGTTCGGGCCGCAGCTGCGCCCGGTGACGAACGGCCTGGCCCTGCTGCCGTTCAGCAACACCCCGCACTACGATTCCGAGCCCGGACGCCGTCCCCTCTACCAGCGTCTCGTGGCCAACGGCACCCTCCCCGCCGGCTGGGCCACCGACGATGGGGTCGGCCTGCACTTTCGGGGCACGGCCCTGGTGGAGGCCGTCGCCGACCGCCCGGGCGCCCGCGCCTGGCGGGTCGAACCCGGACCGAACGGCACCGCGGTGGAGACCCCGGTCGAGCCCAGACTGCTCCCCGGCGCCCTTCCCGATGCCACCCGCTGACGGTCACCCCGTACCCGCCGCGCGCCGTCCCCGCCGTACCGCTGACGGTCACGGCTGGTTCGTACCGGCCGGGGCTGTCGGTGCTCCGGCGTACGCTTTCGGAGTGGACGTTCTCAGGCTTGCCGTCGTCCCCTACCGCGAGGCGTGGGACCTGCAGCGATCGCTCGCCGAGGCCCGGGTGGCCGATGCGGCGGACGACACCCTCATCCTGGTCGAACACCCCAGCGTCTACACCGCGGGCCGGCGCACCCAGCCCTTCGAGCGCCCCCTGAACGGTACCGAGGTGATCGACGTCGACCGCGGCGGGCGCATCACCTGGCACGGTCCCGGGCAGCTCGTCGGCTATCCGGTGCTGAAGCTGCCCCGTCCGCTCGACGTGGTGGCCTACGTCCGGGCCCTGGAGCAGGCCCTGATCGACAGCTGCGCCGAGTTCGGCCTCGAGACCCGCCTGGTCGAGGGCCGCACCGGCGTCTGGACGGCGGACGGCCAGCGCAAGATCGCCGCGATCGGCGTGCGGGTGCGCCGGGCCGTCACGACCCATGGCTTCGCGTTGAACTGTCTGACCGATCCGAGCGACTTCGGTCAGATCGTGCCGTGCGGCATCTCCGATGCCGGGGTGACGAGCCTGTCCGCGGAGCTCGGCCGGCCGGTGACCGTCTCCGATGCCCGCCCGGTCGTCGAACGGCACACCCTGGCCGTCCTCGCCCGCTATCTCGGTGGCCGCCACCTAGGCGACCGGATCACCGCCCGCGTCGAACCCGTGGCCACGTCCACCCCGGCGCCATCCACCGCAGCACCGTCCGAGATATCACCGTCCGAGGCCGCCGGCCGTGAGCCGCAGGCCGCCGTTCGTCGCGAGGAGCTGGTGGGATGACCGTCGCCCCGGAGGGCCGCCCGCTGCTGCGCCTGGAGGCCCGCAACGCGCAGACCCCCATCGAACGCAAGCCACCGTGGATTCGCACCCGGCTGCGCACCGGCCCCGAGTACCAGGACCTCAAAGGCCTCGTGCGCGGCGCCGGGCTGCACACCGTGTGCGAGGAGGCCGGCTGCCCGAACATCTACGAGTGCTGGGAGGACCGGGAGGCCACCTTCCTCGTGGGTGGGGACGTCTGCACCCGCCGGTGTGACTTCTGCCAGATCGACTCGGGCCGTCCCACCGCGCTCGACCGGGACGAGCCGCGGCGGGTCGCGGAGTCCGTGCGCACCATGGGCCTGCGGTACGCGACCGTCACCGGCGTCGCCCGCGACGATCTGGCCGACGGCGGCTCCTGGCTGTACGCCGAGACGGTTCGCCAGATCCACGCGCTGTCGCCCGGCACCGGGGTCGAAGTGCTGATCCCCGACTTCGGCGCCCAGCCCGACCAGCTCGGCGAGGTCTTCGCCGCCGCGCCCGAAGTGCTCGCACACAACCTCGAGACCGTGCCGCGGATCTTCCGGCGCATCCGCCCCGCCTTCCGCTACGAACGCTCGCTCGACGTGCTGCGGCAGGCCCGGTCCGCCGGCCTGGTGACCAAGTCGAACCTCATCCTGGGCCTCGGCGAGACCCCGGACGAGGTCCACGAGGCGATGAGCGACCTGCACGCCGCCGGCTGCGAGCTGCTCACCGTCACCCAGTATCTGCGGCCCACCCCGCGCCATCATCCGGTGGAGCGCTGGGTGCGCCCCGAGGAGTTCCTCGACTGGGAGCGGGTTGGCACCGAGCTGGGCTTCGCCGGGGTGATGTCCGGCCCGCTGGTCCGCTCGTCCTACCGGGCGGGCCGGCTCTACCAGCAGGCCATCACCGCACGTGGCGAAGATCACACGCTCTTGCCCGGATTTTCCCCAAGCGCACCCGTGACTTCTCACACGCAGTGACGGTGAGCCTGGTGGGCACCCACGCCGGGGCGTTAGGGTGGCGCTACAGCTTCACCGCAGGTCACCACCGAGCTCGCTCCAGGTCGCGATGGGGCTTTCGTCGCGGCTGAACGCTTCGCGCGCACATCCCTTCTCCACCCGTGCCTATGATCGCGCCCGGGAGGTCGTTCCCATCGTGATCCGTTCACTACTCAGTGTTCTCGAAGAGGCCACTCTGCTCGTCCTGCCCCAAGGTGGCCAGAAGACCGCCCGGCGTAATGCCTGGCGGGCCGCCGCTGATCTGCAGGGTTCCCGAGGCAGCAGCTGGCTCGAACCCGTCCCCATCACCCCGGTGCGCCCCGCGCCAGGCCCCCTCCTCGCCGACCTGCGCCGACCCGAGCCGGCGCTCGGGCTCGCCGATCTCCCGCGGGCCGACCTTCCTCGACACGACCGCTCTCGTCGTGCCGGCATGCGGTTGCTGCCGTCGGCCGCGGCCGCACCCAGCTGACCGTCCAACCCCTCCCCCGCGTCATCAGCACCGCCGCGTGATCGCCGTCGTGGCAGCGGGCCTGCTGTGACGCGGCCGTAGGCCGTAGGCTCGCGGACATGGCACTGAGGAAGCAGCCACGGGACACCGCCCCCGCGGCACCGCAGAAGAACGGATCCAGCCGGGGCGGTGCCACCGGGCGGGGCGGCAGCGCCGGCACGGCGGGGCGCGGGGCCGCCAGCGCGAACGGCCGTGGCGGGCCGGCGGGAGCCGCGGCGGCTCAGGGCAAGGGTTTCCGGGCCCGCTTCGCCCAGCTGCGCCTTGTCTTCAAGCTGACCCGGGAGCGAGACCCGCAGGTCCTCTGGATCACCCTCGCCGGGCTCCTCGGTCCCCTCGCTCTCGGCATCCTCCTCGGTCTGTTCGTCGGCCCGCTTTACATCTGGCTCCCGATCGGCATCCTGCTCGGTGCGGTGCTCGCCCTGAACCTGTTCAGCCGGCGGGTCCAGCGCACCGCCTATGCCGAGATGGAAGGCAAACCCGGTGCCGCGGCCGGCGTCATCGAGCGCATGCGCGGTGACTGGCGAATCACTCCCGCCGTCGGCATCAACCGCAACCAGGACGTGGTGCACCGCGTCGTCTCCCGGGCCGGCGTGATCATCATCGCCGAGGGTCGAGGCCGCGGTCCCCGCGAACTGCTGGTCGCCGAGAAGCGCCGCATCCGCAAGGCCGTGGGAGACACCCCCGTCACCGACATCATCATCGGCAGCGGTGAGGGCGAAGTACCTCTTCCGAAGCTACAGAGCACCCTCATGCGGATGCGCCGCACGCTCCCCCGCGGCGAGGTCGACACCCTCGACCGTCGCCTTCGGGCGTTGGGGGGCGCGGCGCTACCGATCCCCAAGGGTCCCATCCCCCGCAACATCCCTCGCGGTGGCCGCCCCCGCTGATCACGGCAGTCCCCACCGGTCGGTGCGCGTCCCGGCATCCGGCAGGCGTCATCGTGACCCGCGTCGGCGGATCCTGCTTCAGGGGTGATCGCATGCGGTGGCGGTGGCGCGGGCCGGGTCGCCGTGCGCGCGGGTAGACCGGGCTCACGGCAGCGGGATCATGCCGCTGCCGTGTCACCACCGACCTGACCGGTCAGAGTCCGACCTGACCGGCGGAGTCCGCCGCGGGGGCGCACCGCAGGCGCGGCCCCGCGGCGCGGACAGCTGGATCCAGATCTCCAGGTACGTGCGGAGAGGGCGAGACGCGCCCGCGCACCGGCCGCCACCCTCCAGCGGCGAACCAGACGAGCCGGCGAACGGGGCTCAGGTGGTGGCGTCGGGCCGGGCCGGATCGCGCACCACCGCGGTGCCGGCGGCCCGGTCGTGCGTGCCGCGCTGGTCACGGTCCCAGATGAAGACCGGGACCAGCAGCGCGAGCAGCAGGGTGCGCAGGGCGATCCACGGCCAGGACTGCAGCCCGCGGTCCCGCAGCCGGATCACCCGGATGCCCATCAGGCGCATCCCGATCGTCTGCCCGGAGGCGCTGATCAGGATGAGCTCCTCCAGCAGGAAGATCAGATAGATCGCCAGGCCGCGGACGTTGGTCGAGTACCGCACGCCGAGCAGGAACAGCACCCCGACCATGAGGTTCGCGACGACGGCGTCGATGAGGTAGGCGGCCAGGCGTGGGCCGAAACCCACCACCGAGCCGCGGCCGTGCTCCGGCAGCCCCAACCGCACGCCAAGCGGCTCGTCATGCGGCAGGCCTGGCCCCTCGAGCCAGCCTCCAAGCGCTCGTCCCACGACGCAAGCTTATCTGTCACACCAAGCTGCGCCCAGGAGATCACCAAGAGTGATAAAGTCGGTTGCCGTAACGTAATCGAAACGACTTTGTGATGTCATCCGTCTACCGGGACATGACCAAAGACATCTCGACATGCCGTGGTCCACGGACCGGGAAGCGTGACAGGAGGCTGGAGGACGAATGTTCACCAAGGCCGAGGACGTGCTCCGCTATATCCGCGACGAGAAGGTTCAGTTCATCGACGTCCGATTCTGCGACCTACCCGGGATCATGCAGCACTTCACGATCCCGACCCAGGTATTCGAGGAGTCGGTGTTCACCGACGGGCTCATGTTCGACGGCTCGTCCATTCGGGGCTTCCAGGCCATCCACGAGTCCGACATGCTGCTGCTCCCGGACCCGCAGACGGCTTTTGTCGACCCGTTCCGTGAACACAAGACACTCGCCATGACGTTCTTCATCCACGACCCGATCACGAAGGAGCAGTACTCGCGCGACCCGCGCAACATCGCCAAGAAGGCCGAGACCTACCTGCGCGGCACCGGCATCGCCGACACCGCGTACTTCGGCCCGGAGGCGGAGTTCTACATCTTCGACGACGTCCGGTACGACTACAACCCGTATGGCTCCATGCACCAGGTCGACTCGGTCGAGGCGGCGTGGAACACCGCCCGCAAGGAGGAGGGGGGCAACCTCGGTTACAAGCCCCGCTTCAAGGGCGGCTACTTCCCCGTCCCACCCACCGACCACTTCACCGACCTGCGTTCCGAGATGACCCGGGTGCTCTACGAGACCGGTATCACCGTCGAGATGCAGCACCACGAGGTCGGCACCGCGGGCCAGGCCGAGATCGACATCCGGTTCGACACGTTGCTGAAGACCGCTGACAACCTGATGCTCTACAAGTACGTCATCCGCAACGTGGCCCGTAGCCGGGGCAAGACCGTCACGTTCATGCCCAAGCCGCTGTTCGAGGACAACGGTTCCGGCATGCACGTGCACTCCAGCCTCTGGAAGGACGGCGAGCCGCTGTTCTACAGCGCCAACGGCTACGGCGGCCTGTCGGACACCGCCCGCTACTACATCGGCGGACTGCTGCACCACGCCCCGGCACTGCTCGCCTTCACCAACCCGACGACGAACTCCTACCGGCGACTGGTGCCCGGCTACGAGGCCCCGGTGAACCTCGTCTACTCCGCGCGTAACCGCTCCGCCTGTTGCCGCATTCCGCTGGGCGGTGACTCGCCGAAGGCGAAGCGGGTCGAGTTCCGCGTGCCGGACCCGAGCTGCAATCCGTATCTCGCCTTCGCCGCGATGCTCATGGCCGGCCTCGACGGAATCCGCAACAAGATCGACCCGCCGGACCCGATCGACAAGGACCTCTACGAGCTTCCCCCGGACGAACTGGCCGCCGTTCCCCAGGTACCCGGGTCCCTGGAGAAGGTGCTCGACGCCCTCGAGGCGGACAACGAGTTCCTGCGTGAGGGCGACGTCTTCACACCCGACCTGATCGAGACCTGGCTGGACTACAAGCGACGTAACGAGGTTGACGCGATCAGGCTTCGTCCGCATCCTTACGAGTTCACGCTCTACTACGACATCTGAGCCGGGCAGTCCGTCGGCGGAATGTTTCGGGCGGGCCGTGCCGACCAGGTTCCGAAAAATGCCGGACACCGGTCCGGTACATCCGGCGCCGGGCCGGCACGACGTCCCGTCACGCTGCCGACAGCAATGCCGACAGTCACCTACGAGAGACAAA
>NZ_CADCWS010000005.1 GCF_902806475.1 Candidatus Frankia nodulisporulans | reverse complement strand
AGGTCGCGCAGCTGCATCTCGAGGTAGGCGCGCAGGCGGGTGCGGTACTCGCGTTCGAAGGCGCGCAGCTGTTCCACCTGGCCCTCGAGGCGACGCTTGTCCTCCTCCAAGCCGCCGAGCTGCTCGGCGACGTGGGCGCGGGCCTCGCCGATGATGCGGTCGGCGTCGGCGCGGGCGTCGCGGCGGGCACGCTCGGACTCGGCGCGGGCTTCCCGCAGGGCCTCGTCGGCGGTGCGCTGGGCCAGGACGAGCGTGCGGGCGACGCGCTGCTCGATCTCGGCCTCGCTGGCCTGGCTGGGGCCGGTGCGGGCGAGGGCGCCGCCCTGACCGACGGCGGGGATGACCGTGGTCGGCGCGCCACCCTGCTGGGGCTGGGGGGGCTGCGGGCCGGTGGGAGGCGCGGCGGCGCGCTCACGGGCGGCCTGGGCCTGCAACTGCGCGATCTGGCGACGGGACTCGTCCACCTGGCGGCGCAGGCCCTGGTTCTCCTCCAGGATCTGCGCGGGCACCGCGGGCCCTCCGCCACCGGAGCGGCGGGCCTCGTCGAGCTGGCGACGCAGGTCGCTGTTCTCGTCGAGCAGCCGGGTCAGTTCCGCTTCGACCTCGTCAAGGAAGGTGTCGACCTCATCCTCGTTGTAGCCGGTGCGAAACCGCGTCGGACTGAAGACCTTGTTCTGTACGTCCTGTGGTGTCAGAGCCACGTCGCCTCCTCGTGCGGCATCGCCGCTCCCCGAAGAGAGGGCGGTCTGCGGGCAGTCTCCCGCGCCCGCGTTCGCGGTGTGCACACAACCCCGTTACAGCTTCTGGGCGTAGCTTCGCAACACGACGATCACTAGAAACAGCACCAGAAAGCCGAGGTCAAGTTGGACACTACCCACCATCAACGGAGGCAGGATGCGCCGGATGAACCGTAACGGGGGGTCAGTCACCGTGTACACAGCTTCGAAGATCACCAACAGCGGCCCGGTGGGGCGAAACGAGCGGCCGAGGACGAGTACCAGGTCCGTGATCCAACGGGCGATCAGGAACAGAAGGTAGACCAGCAGCAGCCACGAGAGCAGCTGTCCTAGCGTGCTGATGGCACCCTCTCCTGTGAACCAGGGGGACGCGACCAGCTCGCGAACCCCGTCATGACTGGTTGTAGAACCCACCCTCACGGATGCGTCGCTTGTCCGTCTCGGTGACCTCGACGTTGTGCGGCGAGAGGAGGAAGACCTTGTTGGTCACCTTCTCGATGTCACCACGCAACCCGAAGATCAGCCCGGCGGCGAAGTCGACCAGCCGCTTGGCGTCGACATCGTCCATGTCGGTGAGGTTCATGATAACGGGCGTGCCGTCCCTGAACTCCTCACCGATCTGGCGAGCCTCATTGTAGCTACGTGGCTGGAGCGTCGTGATCCGGTAGGGGTGTGGCTCCTCGATGGGGGCCACCCGGCGCACCGGCACGGGTCCGGCGGGGCGAAGCGGCTCGACCGGTGGACGACGAGGCATGGCGACCGACTCCTCCCGTGCGTCGATCCGGCGGACCGAGCGGTCCATCGGAACCGGATCATGCACCATTCGGCGATCGTCAAGACGCCGATCGTCATGGTCTACCGCACGACCGTCGTCGTCGTAGTCGTCATCGAGATAGTCGTCGTCCTCCTCGGCCAGACCGAGGTAGACCATCGCCCTGCGCCCGAGCCCCATGGGCGCGACTCTAAGGGACACCAGGCCGTTCACCGAACAAAGCGGTCCCGATCCGTAGGTGTGTCGCGCCCTCGGCGATGGCCGACTCGAGATCTCCTGACATGCCGGCACTGATCACCGTGGCTCCAGGGTGGTCTCTGACCAGGCGTTCCGCGACGTTCCGCAGACGGGCAAATGCGCCACGTGGTGACTCACCACGTGGCGCAACCGCCATCACCCCGCGCAGTGTCAGCCCGGGTGCCCGCGCGACGAGATCGGCGAGCTCGCTGACGGCGCCCGGATCGATGCCGCCCCGGCCCGAAACGGCAACCCCACTCGAATCCGCCCCACTGGAGGCCCTCGGGGGGTCCAACGAGATCTGCAGGCAGACCGACAGTGGCCGGCCACGCTCGACCGCGGCCCGTGACAGACCGTCCACCAGGGCCGCACGGTCCACAGACTGCACCCAGTCCGCCCAACGGAGCACGGATCTGGCCTTGTTGCGCTGGAGTTGTCCCACGAAGTGCCACACCGGCCGGTCGGGCACCGCCAGCCCGGCGCCCGGCGTCGACGCCGCCTTCGCCGGGTCCGCCGCCGCCCGCGCCCCCGCGTCGGGTCCCCCCGCTCGTGGCGCATCGCCCCCAAGGAGCTGGTGTGTGACGAGGTTCACCTTGGGTCTGGCCTCCTGCTCCCGGTTCTCCGCGAAGTCGCGCAGGCCAAGAGTGTGCAGGATCACGGCGTCCTCGGCCGGATAGGTCTTGCTGACCGCGACAAGAGTGAGCTCGGCGGGGTCTCGTCCGGCGGCGACGGCCGCGGTGGCGATCCGTTCCCGCACCACGGCCAGCCGGCTGGCAAGATCGGCCCGGCGCCGTTCGTCGGCGTGGCGCGGTTCGTCGGCGTGGGGCGCTGGTCTGGCGGCGTCCGTCATGACGGCAGCCAGGCGAGGCCGGCGAAGCGGCCGGTTCGTCCGTCGCGGCGGTAGGAGTAGAGCGAGAAGTCCTCGGCCGGACACCGAGCGGACACCGCGACGCGGGTCACACCCATCCTGGTGAGCTGGCCGAGGATGCCGGCTCGCAGATCGATGGCCGCGCCGCCCTGCCGGGTGTGGGCCGCGCTGCCCGGCACGAGACGTTCGACCTCGGCGCGCAGCGGCGCCGGAACCTCGTAGCAGCCCGCGCACACGCATGGCCCGACGGTGACCTCGAGCTGGTCGGGACGGGCCCCCAGAGCGGTCAGCGCCTCGACCGTCGCGCTGATGACGCCCTCGGCCATGCCCACCCGGCCGGCGTGGGCGACCCCGACCGCGGTCGGCGCCTCGAACAGCACCGGTGCGCAGTCGGCGACCATCACCGCGAGTGCGAGCCCGGGCACATCGGTGACCAGCGCGTCCGCCTCGGGCGGCGGCCCGGGCTCGCGCACCAGCGCGACCTGGCGACCATGGACCTGGCGCATGTACCGGACCGGCACGCCCAGCCGGGCGGCCAGCCGAGCCCGGTTGGCCGCCACCGCGTCCGCGTCATCCCCGACATGGTCGCCGAGGTTGAGCCCACCGACCACGTCGGGCCGGCCTGCCGCGTCGAACCCGGTGGCGGCGTCAGGCCCGCCGAAGGGTGGTGCGCTGACCCCGCCTGCCCGGGTCGTCACGAGAACCGGCATGGCCGGAGTCTCCCCTGGGTCGGCTACTTGAGGAAGTCCGGCACGTCCAGTTCGTCGTCGTCGGCGACCGGGCGGACGGGACGACGCGGCGGGTAGGTCGGCCGGGGGCCGCTGGCGCGCGGCGGCTCGGACCGGTGCTGGGCGCCATAGCCGTGATCGCCCGTGGACGGTTCGATGTTCGTCTCCCGCGCCGGCGGCGCGACCCGGGACTCGACCGTGGAGATCACCGTGGAGTCGCCGGGGTTGGCGCTCGGGCGGGTCGCCGGCGGGTCGGGCAACGGGTCGGGGTGGTAGTGCCCGACGTTGGACGAGCTGATCGGCGAGGGAGGCGCCTGGAGGTAGCTGGGCGTGGGCGGGGCGGCCTGCGCGCGGGCCGGGGCCGGCGCGGGAGCCGCGGGGGCCGCTGGTGGAGTCGCCGGGGGCGGCGAGGACGGCGCCGCGGTGACGGTACGTGGTGTGCCCGGGATCGTGGGCAGCGGCGGGAGGATCGTCGTCGACGCGGCGCCGGTGGCGCCGGGTGGCAGGGCCGCACCCCCGCCCGCCGCACCGGGACCGGTCGCGCCGGGACCGGTGGCACCGGGAGCACTCGGGCGGCGCTGGGTCGCGTTGAGCGTGCGGGTACGGCGGTCCTGCACCGTGTCGAAGCCGGCGGCGATGACCGTCACCCGCACCTCGTCCCCGAGCGCGTCGTCGATCACGGCACCGAAGATGATGTTCGCCTCGGGATGGGCGGCGTCCGCGACCAGTTCGGCGGCGGCGTTGATCTCGAACAGGCCGAGGTCGGAGCCACCGGAGATGTTCAGCAGGACGCCCTGGGCACCGTCCATGCTCGCCTCCAGCAGGGGGGAGGCGATGGCCTGTTCGGCGGCCACGGTGGCACGGTCGTCACCTCTGGCTCGGCCGATACCCATCAGGGCGCTGCCGGCATGCGACATGACCGTCTTGACGTCGGCGAAGTCGAGGTTGATCAGACCCGGGGTGGTGATCAGGTCGGTGATGCCCTGGACACCGGAGAGCAGCACCTGGTCGGCGCTGCGGAAGGCGTCCAGAACGCTGATGTCGCGGTCTGTCATCGCGAGCAGTCGGTCGTTCGGGATGACGATGAGGGTGTCAACCTCGTTGCGCAGGGTGTCGATACCCGTGTCGGCCTGGGTGGCCCGGCGCCGGCCCTCGAAGGTGAACGGCCGGGTGACGACACCGATGGTGAGCGCGCCCAGCGAGCGGGCCACGTTCGCCACCACGGGGGCGCCACCGGTTCCGGTGCCACCACCCTCGCCGGCGGTCACGAAGACCATGTCGGCCCCCTTGAGGACCTCCTCGATCTCCTCGCGATGGTCCTCGGCGGCCTGTCGGCCCACTTCGGGATCGGCCCCGGCGCCAAGGCCCCGGGTCAGCTCACGGCCGACGTCCAGTTTGACGTCGGCGTCGCTCATCAGCAGGGCCTGGGCGTCGGTGTTGATGGCGATGAACTCGACGCCCTTGAGACCGACTTCGATCATCCGGTTTACGGCGTTGACACCACCACCACCGATCCCGACGACCTTGATGACCGCGAGATAGTTCTGGGGGGCAGCCATGCGGTGTCGGTCCTCCAGCGGCGTCGGTGGTCGGACGGGGATTAACCCCGCCCCTGCGGCACCGCGGGACGGCATTGCCGCGCGGCGAGCGGGGGAAACAGTCAGAGTCTCAACCTTCACCGTCAGCTAGACGGTTACAGTTATGTCAACTTCCGGCTGTGGATCGGACAGTAGGCACGGCTTAGGCACTGGTCAAGGAAGCTGCCGGCGCGTCATCCCGCTTCGTGTCCCAGCTCTCCCCAGAATCCTGACACAGCCCGCTCCGCACCGCTGACACCGCTGTGTCCCTCGCACCACCGTGCGCACCCGGATGACACGTGCGGACTCACCCGGACGGCCCTACCCGGACGCATCAGGTCAGGTACCGAGGATGATGTACTGCCCCCCGTGACCCGTCAGCGGACCCAGCACGTCCACTTCCTCGGCATCGGCGGTGCCGGGCTGTCGCCCCTCGCCCAGATCCACCTGGCTGGCGGCGGTACCGTCAGCGGAAGCGACGCGGAGGACTCCCCCCGGGTGGCGACGCTGCGCGCCCGTGGCGTCCCCGTGCGCGTCGGCCCCGCCACCGGGCCGGGGGCCCTCGCCACCGAACTGGCCGGGGTGGACGTGGTGGTGGCCTCCAGCGCCCTGGCCGACGACCACCCCGAGATCGTCGCCGCCCGTGAGCTGGGCCTGCCGGTGCGCCGCCGGTCCGAGTGGCTGCCCGAACTCACCGCCGACTACCGGCTGGTCGCGGTCGCCGGCTCACACGGCAAGTCGACGACGTCCGCGATGCTCGCCCTGGTGCTGCGCGCCGCGGGGCTCGACCCGACCGCCGTCATCGGGGCGGAGGTCTCCCAGCTCGGTGGCAACGCGCTCACCGGGGCGGGCGACGTCTTCGTGCTCGAGTCCGACGAGTACGGCGGGGCCTTCGCCGGCCTCACCCCCACCCTGGCGATCATCACCAACGTCGAGTGGGAGCATCCGGACATCTTCCCGGACGAGGCCGCCGTGCGCGCCGCCTTCACCGCCTTCGCCGGGCGCGTCCGCCCCGGTGGTCACCTCGTCGCCTGTGGGGACGATCCCGGCGTGAGCGCGGTCCTGGCCGCCCTGCGCGCCGACCCCGCCTGGTCCGCCGGTGTGACCGTGACCGACTACGGTTTCGGCGCTGGTCGCCACTGGCGGGCCGTGGACGTCGTCCCCGCCGCCGACGACGACACGACCCGGGCCCGGGTGCTGCGGGCGGGCGAGGAGGTCGGCAGCCTGGTCCTGGCCGTGCCCGGTCACCACTCGGTGCTCAACGCGCTCGCCGCGCTCGCCGTCGCCACCGAGCTCGGCGTCGAACCCGCCCAGGCTCTGGGCACCCTGGCGACCTATACTGGGGCCGCGCGCCGGTTCGAGTTCGTCGGCTACTGGCAGCCGTCCGTCCGTCCGCCGGCGGAGATCCTGCCCGCGGGCGTCTCCCCCGCCGCCGCGCCCCTGACCGCCACCGCCGTGGACGGCACACCCCTGCCCGTCACCTCCGCCGCGGCCGACCCGGACGGTGTCCACAGCCTCGAGATCATCGACGACTACGCGCACCATCCCACCGAGATCCGGCTGACCCTCGCCGCGGCTCGTTCCCGCGCCGGTGACCGCGACGTGTGGGCGGTCCTGCAGCCCCACACCTACAGCCGCTTCGCGGCCATGCTGGACGGTTTCGCCGCCGCCTTCACCGACGCCGACCGCGTCTACGTGACCGACGTCTACGCCGCCCGCGAGACCGACGACCTCGGTCTGCATCCCAGCGACCTGGTGAGCCGCATCACCGCGCCACCCGCCCACTACGTACCGTGGTCGACCCTGATCGACCGCCTCACCGCCGATGTCCACAGCGCACTCGACGACCCCGCGTCCGTCCCCCCCGCGCCCCGTGTCCCACCGTCCAGCGGCCCCGTCGACGACAGCCCCGCCTCCCCTGAATCCTCGGGGCGGGGAGCGACCCGGGGTGTGCTGCTGCTGACGCTCGGCGCCGGGACGATCACGACCGTCGGCCCCCGCCTGCTCGCCTCGCTGGGCATCCCCCTGCCCGCCTGATCGCGCCGCGGCCCACCAGTCCGACGCGGCGAGGCCGACCGATCCTGCGTGCCCTCACGCGGGACGGATGGTTGACTGCCGCAACACGCCCACCGCCGGCTCCGGCCGGCGGCGACCGGTGAGAATGGATTGAGACGATGGCTGACACGCAGGTTCCCCGCACACCCGGCTTCGACCTCAAGGCCGTCAACCAGACCGTGATCGCCGAGTACCGGGCGACCGGTGGCGTCCTGGAGAAGACCCTGCCCGGCTCCCGTCTCGTACTCCTGACGACGATCGGACGGCACTCCGGCAAGGAGCACGTCACCCCGCTCGGCTACGTCGCCGAGGCCCCCACCCCCGACGGCAGCACCGCGGGCGAGGGCAGCAGCAGCACGGGCGAGGGCGACCAGCCGGCCGCCGCGGGCGGGTCCGGCGTCGATGCGCGGCGATCCGACCGTCTCGTCGTGTTCGCCTCGAACATGGCGTCGTCGCGCCATCCGGACTGGTATCTCAACCTGACCGCGAACCCCAAGGTCGTCGTGGAACTCGGCCACGAGCGCGTCGACGCCGAGGCGACGACCGCCACCGCCGACGAGCGGGTCCGCCTGTACGCCGCGCTGGTGGAGACCATGCCTGGTATCCGCGGCCACCAGGACCAGGTCGACCGCGAGATCCCGGTGGTCGTGCTCGCCCTGCTGCGCTGATCACCCCGCCGCCCACCCCGGTCCCGTCCGGGTGGTGCGGCCCCAGGCCCCTGACGTCCACCGCTCGCGGACGAGCTCGAGGGGCAGCCGCGGCAGCACCGGACAGCGGCCGGCAGCCGCGACGACGGCCGTGCTCAGGAGGCCGCGTGGCGGGGGCGGGAGCGACGGGTGCGCCGGCGAGTGGCGGCGGCGGTGTGGATCAGCTCGACGATCGCGGCGGCGGCACGAGGATGGCCGGTGCCGGCGCAGGCCGCCGACATCTTGGCCAGACGTTCCGCCGAGGTGAGGACCGGCAGGACGTTCTCGAGCAGCCAGTCGGGGGACAGCGCGCTGTCCTCGACGAGCAGGCCACCACCGGCCTCCACGGTCGGCAGGGCGTTGCGACGCTGCTCACCGTTGCCGATCGGCAGCGGTACGTACGCGGCGGGGAGGCCCACCGCGGCGAGTTCCGCGCAGGTCATCGCCCCGGAGCGGCACAGGGTCAGGTCGGCGGCGGCGTAGGCGGACGGGATGTGGTCCAGGTACGGCCGCAGCTCGTAGGGAGCCGGCAGGCCGCGGGGCAACGCCGCGGCGACCTCGTCGTAGTTCTTGGGACCCGCGGCGTGCAGCACCTGGACGCCGGCGGTGGCCAGCGGACGCGCCACCGCGGTCATCACCTGGTTCAGGCTGCGCGCACCCTGTGATCCGCCGAAGACGAGCAGGGTGGGACGGTGCGGGTCGAGGTGGTAGCGGCCGCGGGCGGCGCGCACGGCGGCGGGGGAACGATCCAGGGTGAGGATCTCCGCGCGCAGCGGGATGCCGGTGAGGGTCGCGCCACGCAGGGGCGTCCCCGGGTAGGACGTGGCGACGTACGGGGTGAAGCGGGCACCGAGACGGTTGGCCAGACCCGGCAGGGGGTTGGCCTCGTGCACGACGATCGGGATGCCGCGGCGGCGGGCGGCCAGGTAGGCCGGCACCGAGACGTACCCGCCGAAGCCGACGACGACGTCGGCCCGGGTCTCGTCCAGGACGGAGCCGGCCTGGCGGATCGCGGCGCGCAGCCGCCCGGGCAGGCGCAGCAGATCAGGGCCGGGACGGCGCGGCATCGGCACCTTCGGCACCGTCGCCAGCTCATGGCCGCGCGCCGGCACCAGCCGTGCCTCGACACCGACCGCCGTGCCCAGCAGGGTCAGCCGTAGCCGCGGGTCAACGTCCCGCAGGGCATCCGCCACGGCAAGGGCGGGTTCGACATGGCCGGCTGTCCCGCCGCCGGCGAGCACCACGCTTCGCAACATCGGTCAAGACGATGACACATCACGGCGCACCGATGTCACCCCGGGCCCGCCGACGCGCCCGGCGGGCCCGGACGGCGCGCCCATCCCACGTCCCGGACGGCGCGGCCCGGTCGGCACCCGTCCACCGATGTCCCGGCTGTCCACCCCCCGTGACCTGCGGCGACCTGGCGGATGACCCTCCGGACCCACCGGGTCGTCACCGTCGGGCCGCCCGTTGCCCCGCGAGCCACCCGCCGAGCGCGTGTCCCGCGTCTCACCCGCCTCCCGCCGCCCGCCGGACCCACGCTGGCCCCCTCCACGCGGTTCACGCCGTCCACGCGGCTCTGTCGACGCACGCGGCTCGCGGCGTCCACGCGGCTCCGCCGGCTCACGCGGTGCGCGCGGCTGGCTGGGTACGTGTGGCTGGCGCGACCCGCGCCCACGGGGCCGGCCGCGGCCACCCGAGCGGCCGGCCTCGGACGGGTCGATGCGGTTGCCCTCGATGGTCACCAGGCCGAGCACCGGACGGCGCGGACGCCGACCGGGGAGCAGCCGCTTGGTCCGCACCCAGATCGGGATGGCCCGGGCCGCCCGCCGTTCCTCGGCGCGTCGCCGCAGGTACTCGGCGGCAGCCGGTTCGGACCGGGCGAAGGCGAGCAGCATGCCCAGTGCCAGCAGGGTGGGCAGCAACGACGAACCGCCGAACGACACCAGGGGCAGGGTCACTCCGGTGATCGGCAGCAGGCCGACGACGGCGCCCATGTTCACCACCGCCTGTACGATGATCCACGCGGTGACGCCGGCGGCGGCGAGCCGGACGAACAGGTCGTCGCTGCGGTGCGCGATGCGCAGCCCCGCGTAGCCGAGCACCCCGAACAGGCCCACCACCACCAGGCTGCCGACCAGCCCCAGCTCCTCCCCGATGATCGCCAGGATGAAGTCGGTGTGCACCGCCGGCAGAAGGTCGGGCCACTTCTCCACGGACGCGCCGAGCCCCTCACCCCACCAGCCACCTGTCGAGAGCGCGTAGATGCCCTGGACGGCCTGGAAGCCGTCCCCGTTGGCGTCCGCGAAGGGATCGGTGAACGACAGCAGGCGGCGCATCCGATAGGGCTCCAGCACCGCCAGCATCGTCGCGGCGACGATGATCGCCACGAGCATCGCGGCGTAGAAGCGCTTCGGGGTGCCGACCACCCACAGGATGGTCAGCGGCACGACGGTCACGCAGATCGCACCGCCGAGATCCGGCTCGAGCAGAATCAGCAGGTCGATGAACAGGAACATCGGCACCAGGGGCACCAGCAGGTGCTTGGCCTCCGTGAGCCGGCGGCGCTTGCGCACCAGCAGATCGGCGCACCACAGCACCAGCGCGATCTTCACCAGCTCGCTGGGCTGCACCGTGATCGGACCGACCACGATCCACTGCCGGGCACCGCCGCGGACACTGCCGATCCCCGGGACGAGCACCACCAGCAACAGGAAGATCGTGAGGCCGAGCAGCGGGTAGGCCACCCCCCGGAAGACCCGCACCGGCAGGCGGCTGGCCAGCACGGCGATCGGCACACCGATGCCCACCCAGATCGCCTGCCGGATGAACAACGTGTAGGACGAGCCGGAGTCCGCGTACGACCGTACGCTGGACGCCGAGAGCACCATGACCAGGCCGAGCAACAGCAGCAGACCGACCGAGGACAGCAGCAGGTAGTAGGACGCCAGCGGCCGGTCCAGCAGCGGCATCCGCGACGCCGCCTCCCGGTCCTGCTCGCCTTCCCCGCCTACCCCGCCTGCCTCGCCCGCCTCGCCCGCCACCGCGACCGCCCGCGGCCGCACCGGAACCTCGTCACGTGGCAGCCCGCCACCCCGCGGCGACCCGGAACCCCGTTGTGACCCGGAACCGCGTTGTGACCCAGAACCGCGTTCCGGCCCCGACCCCGCCACGCCTCACCCCTCTCGCGCGTGTACCGCCTCCGCGAACTGGTCACCGCGGGCCGCGTAGTCGCGAAACATGTCCATGGATGCGGCGGCCGGCGCGAGGAGCACCGTGTCGCCCGCCCGGGCGAACGATGCCGCAACCCTCACCGCATCGTCCATGCCGGCAGCCCGTTCCAGCGGGACATCGGGGGCGTGTCGGGCGAGGGCGGCAGCGATCTCATCCGCACAGGTACCGATCAGGACGGCCGCGCGCAGCACCCCACCGGCTGTCCGGACAAGGTCATCGAAGTCCAGGCCCTTGTTCAGCCCGCCGGCGATCCACACCACCGAGGAGTAGCCGGCCAGCGACGCGGCGGCCGCGTGCGGGTTCGTCGCCTTGCTGTCATCCACCCAGCGGACGCCGTTCACGACGGCCACCTGTGCGTTGCGATGGGCCCCGGCACGAAATCCCGTGAGCGCCGCACCGATCGCGTCGGGCGCGATTCCCCGGGCACGCGCGAGCGCCGTGGCGGCCAGCGCGTTGGAGATCATGTGATCCCCCACCACCCGAAGGTCACGGACAGCAACGATTCGGCCGCCACCAAAAGCATGATCCGCGATGTGACCGTCAGTGACGGTAACGCCCTCACCAGGAAGTTCGCGTCCGAACAGGACGTGGCGGCCGTGGGCCTTGGCCAGCAGACGCAGGCTCGCGGGGTCGTCGGCGTTACCAATGGCGATGGTCTGCTCGGCCGCGAAGATCCGTCCCTTCGCCGCGGCGTACGCCTCGGCACCGCCATGCCAGTCGAGGTGGTCGGGTGCGATGTTGAGTACCGTCGCCGCGAACGGGACGAGGCGCTCGGTGTAGTGCAGCTGGAAGCTGGACAGCTCGACAGCCAGCGCCTCATAGGGCGGATCGGCGTCGACGGCCTCGACGATCGGGGTGCCGATGTTGCCGGCGGTGGTCGCGCGCAGCCCACCGGCGACCAGGATCGCGCCGAGCATCTCGGTCGTCGTCGTCTTGCCGTTGGTGCCCGTGATGGCCAACCAGTCGGCCGAACCTCGCAGCCGCCAGGCGAGCTCCACCTCCCCCCAGACGGGTACCCCCGTCGCGGCCGAAGCGGTGATCAACGGCGCGGTGGGGGGCACACCGGGCGAGGTGACGACCAGCGACACACCGCCCGGGCCGGCCGGGAGTCCGCCAAGCTCGACCGTGGCTCCGAGTTCACGCAGCCGGGAGGCCGCGGCCCGCTGCCGTTCGCCATCCCCGGCGTCGACGACACGCACCCGGGCCCCGCGGGTCAGCAGCGTCCGCGCCGCCGCCGCCCCGGACACCCCGATCCCCACGACCAGCACCGACCGTCCCGCCCACTCCGTCTGGCCAGCGGATTCGGCCTGACCAGCGGACTCGGGCCGGCTGGCGGACTCGAGCCGGCCCGTGGACGTCTCAGGGTCGGCTGGTGCCGGTCGGATGGGGTCGTTCGAGGCGCCGCCCGACATGCTGCTACCCTCCGCCCTGATTCAGGAACTCGGCGTAGAACAGGCCGAGACCGAACGCCACCGCGAGGCCGGAGACGATCCAGAAGCGGATGATCACTGTTGTCTCGGGCCATTCGGCGAGTTCGAAGTGATGGTGGATCGGCGCCATGTTGAACACACGCTTCTTCGTCGCCTTGAAGAAGGCCACCTGGATCAGGACGGACAGGGTCTCGATCACGAACAGCCCGCCGAGGACCACCAGCAGCAGTTCGGTCCGGCTGACGATGGCGATGCTGGCGAACGCACCGCCGAGCGCCAGCGACCCGGTGTCCCCCATGAAGATCTTCGCGGGACTCGCGTTCCACCACAGGAAACCGAAACAGGCGCCCATCGCCGCCGCCGCGACCAGTGCCACGTCCAACGGGTCACGCACCAGGTAGCAGCCCGACTGGTCGGCAGCCGACCCGCACTGGTTACCGAACTGCCAGAAAGAGATGACGACGTACGCGCCGAAGACCATCGCCGAGGTTCCGGCGGCGAGCCCGTCCAGACCGTCGGTGAGGTTCACCGCGTTCGACGTCGCCGCGATGATGATCCAGGCCAGCAACGGGAACGCGATGATTCCCACCGAGATCGACGTGTCCCGCACGATCGAGATGTACGTCGAGCCCGGCAGCAGCCCGTCGTGGTTCTTGAACCGCACCGCGAGCAGGCCGAACGCCAGCGCCACCGCGGCCTGGCCGGCGAACTTCATCCGCGCGGTCAGGCCCAGGCTCCGCTGCTTACGGATCTTGATCCAGTCGTCCAGGAACCCGACCAGCCCAAGCCCGGTCATCACCAGCAACACGAGAAGTCCGGACGCGGTGAAGCCGATCCCGGTCACCAGATGGGCCAGGAAGTAGCCCACCAACGTGGCCAGGATGATCACGGTGCCGCCCATCGTGGGGGTACCGCGCTTGGTCAGGTGGCTGGACGGCCCGTCCTCGCGGATCTCCTGCCCGTAACCCTGCCGGCGGAACAGCCGGATCACCCAGGGCGTGCCCAGCAACGACACCACCAGCGCGACCAGCGCCGCTATCAGTACGCCCCTCACCCGGACGCCCCACCCGCAGGATCACGTCGATGCCGACAGCCGTCCGTCCTCATATCCCCTCGATCTCCGCACCGACCCGCGTGCCGACTCCCCGGCCGACCCCGCTGTTCTGACCAGTTCCCCTGTCACTGCCGGCCGCACTGTCCTGCGCTGGGCCGAACGCCGCGGTCAGGCCCTGCGCGACCCGTTCCAGCCCGTACGACCGGCTCGCCTTCACCAGGACGACGTCACCCGCCCGCGCCCGCGCCACCACCGCCGCGACCGCCGCGTCGGCATCCGCGACCCACGTCGACGACCTGCCGCCACCGTCGACAGCACCATCACCACCGCTGACACCGCCACCACCGCTGACACCGCTGGTGGCCAGCGCGGTCTCGGCGGCGGCGTGGACGCGGCGGGCCGCCGCGCCGACGGCGACGAGCCGGTCGACGCCGAGGTCGACGGTGAGCCGGCCAAGGTCGTCGTGTGCCTCGTCGGCCGCCGTACCGAGTTCACCCATTCCACCCAGTACGGCGAAGGCCCGGCCCGACCCGCGCAGACCGATCAGGGTGTGCAGCGCGGCACGCATCGACTCCGGGTTCGCGTTGTACGCGTCGTTGACGATCGTGACCCCGGCCCCGGTCCGGCTGACCTCCATCCGCCAGCGGCTGCGTGGCCGGGCGGCCGTGAGGGTCGCCGCCACCCGCGCCGCCGGCAGCCCCAGCCGCAGTGCGACCGCCGCCGCCGCCAGCGCGTTGGCGACCTGGTGCGCGCCGACCAACCCGAGCGTCACCGGATGCCGCTCTCCCCCGGCGACCAGCACGAAGGACGCCCGCCCGGCCGCGTCCACCCGCACCTGCCGCGCCCCCACCTCGGTCACCAGCGCCGCCGGTGGCGAGGCCGGTGGCTGCCCGCCGACGTCGGCGGCCTGGGTGAAGGTGATCACCTGGGCGGTGCGACGGACACGGGTGGCCATGGCGGCGACGAGGGGGTCGTCGGCGTTGAGGATGACGGTGTCGGTGGCGCTCTCGGCGAGTTCGCCCTTGGCCTTCGCGATCCCGGCCCGGCCGTCGGCGTACTCGCCGACGTGGGCGCTACCCACGTTCAGCACCACGCCGACGCTGGGACGGGCGATCGCGCACAGGGCCGCGATGTGACCGAGCCCGCGCGCGCCCATCTCGAGCACGACGAACGCGGTGTCGGGTTCGGTGCGCAGCAGGGTCAGGGGCAGGCCGATCTCGTTGTTGAACGAACCCGGCGGCCAGATCGTCGGACCGATCTCGCCGAGCAGATCCGCCAGCAGATCCTTGGTGGTGGTCTTGCCGGCGGAGCCGGTGACCGCGACGACGGCCGCCGGCGACCGGTCACGCACCAGGGCCGCCAGCGCCGCCAGCGCCGCCAGCGGGTCGTCGACCCGTACCGAGGGCACCGCCACCGCACGGGTGGCCAGCACCGCGGGGGCGCCCGCGGCGATCGCCTCGGCGGCGTGGTCGTGCCCGTCCACCCGTTCGCCGACGATCGCGACGAACAGGGTGCCGGGGGCGACCAGCCGCGAGTCGACCGTCACGGCACGCACCAGGGCAGCCGGGTCCGCACCGGCCTCGAGGCGGCCACCGGTGGCCGCGGCGACCTCGGCGAGGGTGAGCGGGATCATCCACGCACCCGACCCGTCGGACCCTCGGATTCGGCCCGATGGCCCGCGTCCAGGGCGTCCAGCGCGGCCCGCAGCACGATCCGGTCGTCGAACGGGGTGATCACACCGGCCTGTTCCTGGCCGGATTCATGGCCCTTGCCCGCGACGACGACGGCGTCCTGCGGGCCGGCGGCGGCCACCGCGGCGGCGATGGCAGCGGACCGGTCCGGCCGCACCAGGACGCGACTGTCCACCCGCAGATGCGCGGGTACACCGGCGAGCATCTCGGCCAGGATGGCCGCCGGGTCCTCGGAGCGCGGGTTGTCACTGGTCAGGATCGCGAGGTCGGCGAGTGTCGCGGCGGCCTCGCCCATCAGCGGACGCTTGCCACGGTCCCGGTCACCGCCGCAGCCGAGCACGGTGATCAGGCGGCCCTTCACCAGCGGCCGGACGGTCTCCAGCAGCGTGGTCACCGCGTCGGGGGTGTGCGCGAAGTCGACGAGGGCGAGGAACGGTTGCCCGGCCTCGACCCGTTCCATCCGTCCGGGGACGCCGGGCAGCGCGCCGATGCCCACGGCCGCCCGGTTCGCGTCGACACCGACCGCGACGAGCAGCGCCAGGGCGCCGAGCGCGTTCGCGACGTTGAACCGGCCGGGCAGCGGCACCGACAGCGGTACCCGCAGGCCGTGCGGGCCGTGGGCGACCAGGTCCGAGCCGGTGGGGCCGGCGGACAGCTCCGCGACCGTCCAGTCCGCCGGGCCCTCGACGGCGAAGGTGATCGCGTCCGGGCGGCGGGCGGCGAGGCGGCGGCCCCACGGGTCGGCGACGCCGATCACGGCCACGTCGGCGCGTCCGGGCGCGAACAGGGTCGCCTTGGCCTCGAAGTAGTCCTCCATCGTCGGATGGAAGTCCAGGTGATCCTGGCTGAGGTTGGTGAACAGCGCACCGGCGACGTGCAGCGCGTCCGCGCGGTGCTGGGCCAGCGCGTGGCTGGAGATCTCCATCGCGGTGGCGTCGACGCCGCGTTCCACCATCAGCGCCAGCAGCGCCTGCAGATCGCTGGCCTCCGGGGTGGTGTGGGCGCTGGCCAGCCGCTGCGCGCCGACGCGGGTCTCCACCGTGCCGATCAGCCCCGTGGTGTGGCCGGCGGCCCGCAGACCCGCGTCCAGCAGGAAGGCGGTCGTCGTCTTGCCGTTCGTGCCGGTGACGCCGAGCAGCCGCAGCCGGGCCGACGGGTCGCCGTAGACCCGGGCGGCCACCGCGGCGAGGTCACGCCGCGGATCGGCGCTCACCAGCACCGGTACCGACGCCGACCCCGCGGCCGAGGCCGGAGTCGGCGAACCATCGCGGTCGCTGTCGGTGGCGATCAGATGGGCGCCCGCGGGATCGGTGAGCACGGCCACCGCACCCGCGGCGAACGCCTGCGCGGCGAACCGGGCACCATGCACGTGTGCCCCGGGCAGGGCCGCGTACAGATCCCCCGGACGAACCTGCCGGGAGTCGTGGGTGACACCGAGGACGGCCACGGCGTCGAAAGCGGCGTCCGCGCCGGTGTCGGCGAGGACCGTGCGCAGGTCAGCCAGGGCACAGGGCGCGGTGGCGGCCGGTCGGGGTGCCGGAGAGGTCACGCTGACGACCTTAGTGGGCGCCGGCACGGGCATCCGCACGGGCGCCCGGGCATGGGGGTGGTCCCGCGCCGGACACGCCTGGACCCGGGCCCGACTCGCCGAACGAGCCTGGACACGCGGGGCATCCGCGGCTATTGGTCAAGGTCGAGGACGAGCGGGGAGGGCTTCGTCGTCGGCTGCGGCACCCCGAGGGTGGTCAGCGCGAAGCTCATCACCTTCTGGAACACCGGCGCGGCGACCTGCCCGCCGTAGTACCCGTTCTTCGGGTTGTCGAGGACGACCTCGACCACCACCCGCGGGGCGTCGGCCGGGGCGAACCCGATGAACGACGACGTGTACCCCTGGTAGCCGCCGTGCACCGGGTCGGGCCGGTAGGCGGTGCCCGTCTTGCCGGCGACCCGGTAGCCGGGAACCTGGGCGAGCGGCGCGGTGCCCTCGTTGGTGGCGACCGTCTCGAGCATCGCGGTCAGCGTCGAGGCGGTCTGCGCGCTGATGACCCGCTGGCCGGGCGGATGTGCGGCGGTGGTGACGACACCATCCGGGCCGGTGACGGCGTCGACGAGGCGCGGGGTGACCCGCACGCCGCCGTTGGCGACCGTGGCGTACACCGAGGCCATCTGCAGGGCGGTCGCCGACATGCCCTGGCCGTAGGAGATGGTGGCCGCCTGGCTGCCCGACCAGTCCTTCGAGGGTGGCAGCAGGCCGCTGCCCTCACCGGGGAAGTGCAGCCCGGTCCGGGCGCCGAGACCGAAGGCCCGCAGCGCCCGTTCGAGTCCTGCCCGCCCGACCTGGTCGGCGATCTCCACGGTGCCGATGTTGCTCGAGCGGGCCAGCACACCGGCCGTCGTCAGGTGCTCCACACCGTGCTTCTCGGAGTCCTCGATGCTCACCCCGCCGCGCACGATGGACGGTGGGATGGTCACCGGTGTCTGGTCGGTGATCAGCCCCTGGTCCAGCGCCGCCGCCATCGTGATCACCTTGTTGACGCTGCCGGGCTCGTAGGCGTCCCGGGTGGCCCGGTTACCCAGCGCGGCGGTGTCCTTGGCGGTGATGTGGTTCGGGTCGAACGTGGGCGCGTCGGCCATCGCCAGGATGTCGCCGGTGCGCGGGTCCATCACGACGACGGTGCCACCGTCCGCCTGGGACGACTGAACGGCCTCGGCGATGGCGTTCTGGGCGCTCCACTGGATGTCCCGGTCAAGGGTGAGCCGCAACGCCGAACCCGGCACCGGATCGGTCTGGGAGGTACGTCCGGAGGGGATCTCGATGCCCTCCGGGTTGGCCATCAGCTGGCGTTTGCCGTCGGCGCCGCGCAGCTGCTGGTCGTATTCGAGTTCCATGCCGCCACCGCCGACAAGGGAGTCGCCCTTGCCGCTGCGCATGAACCCGACGACGTTCGCCGCCAGCGACCCACCCGGGTAGGTGCGCCCGCGTTCCTCGGTGATCCCGATACCGGCCAGTCCCAGTCTGGTGACCTTGTCGCCGACCTGCGGGGTGAGTCGCCGGGCCAGGTAGACGAACTTGACGCCCGCGTCCGGGTCGGTGGTCATCCGCTTCGTCAGCGTCGCGACGCTCTCGCCGAGCAGCGGGGCGAGCCTGGCCGCGGTGAGCGGCACGTTCTTGATGTTCGACGGGTTGGCGTAGACGGCACGCAGCTCGACGTGCTGGGCGAGGGTGTGCCCGGTCCGGTCGGTGATAGCGCCGCGGGCCGCGGGCAGCGGGATGACCCGCAGCCGCTGCGCCTCGGCCTGGGCCGCGTACCTCGACGCGGAGATCCCCTGCAGCTGGGTCAGTCGCAGCGCGAGAATGCCGAGCAGTCCCACCATGAGCACGACCGTCACCCGGACCCGCCGACGCGGGCTGCCCAGGCGGTAGGTCCGCGGCACCACCGGCCGTGGCGGTCGCCGGCCGCCACCCGGACGCCCCCCGCCACGCAGACCCTCGGCCAGCCGACCCGCCGAGCCCCGCGTCCTCGACGCGCGCGTCACCACCCCCCGGGTCGCCGACCCCCGCGGGGACGACTCCCCCCGCATGGACGCCCGGGCGCCGACGCCACGACTTCCGGTGGTCCCGGTGCCAGCGCCGCGCGTTGCGGACCCGCGCGTCCCAGCACCTCGTGCCCCAGCACCTCGGGTCACCGAGCTACGGGTCTGCGAGCTTCGGGTCTGGGAGCTACGGGAGGTCGACGCCCGGGTGCCCGACGTCCGGCCGGCCGCGGATCTGCCCGATTCCGACGGGCGCGCGGCTGACGTGCGAGACCCGGAGGTCCTGCCCTCCGATGGGCGGCGGGCGTCGGAGCCTGACGGGCCGCGCTCGCTCGGGCTCACCGTCCGGTGTCACCCGGCCCGGCCTGCCCGCCGGTCGCGGCGTCACCACCGGCCGCGGCGGCATCCGCGGTGGTCGCGCTCGTCCCGGTGGTCGCTGCCGTCGTGTCCCGCGGATCGACCGCCGCCGGCTGACCGGCTGTGGTCTGCTGACCGGCTGTGGTCTGCTGACCGGCTGTGGTCTGCTGACCGGCTGTGGTCTGCTGACCGGCTGTGGTCTGCTGACCGGCTGTGGTCTGCTGACCGGCTGTGGTCTGCGGCTCGGACGCCGTGGTCCGCGGATCGGACGCGGCCGGCTGTTGTGTCGCGGCCTGCTGGTCGGCCGGCGCGGGCACGATCACGAGGATGGCACCGCCTTCTGGCGACCGGGACAGCACCCGGGCACCGGCGGGCAGCGGCGAGCCGGGGGCGACATACTGCGGGACGCCACCGGGCACCATGCCGTCGCGGGCGGCCGCGGCGGCCAGCGCCGCCGGGTCGGAGAGCTGGTCGGCCTGGAGCGTGAGGGCCTGCTGGGCGTCCGCGAGCGACGCCGCCCGGGTGCGCAGCTTGGACTCCTGGAAGGAGCCTTCCATCAGCGCCAGGTTGAGCAGCAGCAGCCCGAGCAGCCCGGCGCCGAGCAGTATGAGCAGCAGGAAGACGAAGGGACCCTTGCGGGCTCCCGGCGGCGCCGGCCGCACGACCGTGAGCCGCACCCGCACGGGTGCGCGTCGCGGTGCCGGCTCGAGGACGGGAGCGGTCGCGGCGGCCGAGCGGGCCGGTGCCGCCGCCCGCATCGACGCGGCGCGACCCGGCGGGATCGGTGGGCCCGCCGGCGGTTCCTGGGCCGACCGGGTCGCCGCGGACCGGGCGCGACCGGCCGAACCCGCCCGGCCCGACGAACCGGTACGACCAGTCGAACCGGACCGGCCCGAGGTGGCGGCGCGACCGGAGGAGGCCGGACGGGCAGCGCGATCGTCGCGGGAAAGCGGCTGCGCGGTGGCGGTCACGATGCACCTCCGATGGTGGGCCGGGCCTGACCCGGGTTCGGGGCCGTACGTTCGGCGGCCCGCAGTCGGACGGAGGCCGCCCGCGGGTTGTCGGACTTCTCTGCTTCGCTCGCGGGTTCGGCACCCCGGGTCAGCCAGCGCAGCCGGGGCGCGGCACCCGCCGGGATCACCGGCATGTCCGGCGGGACCAGCGTCTGCGCGTACGGCGCCAGCTGGTGCTTGACGATCCGGTCCTCCAGCGAGTGGTAGGACAGGACCACCACACGCCCGCCGACGTCGAGGGCGTCGAAGGCCGCGGGCAGCGCCCGGGCCAGGACGTCCAGCTCGGTGTTGACCTCGATGCGCAGTGCCTGGAAGGTGCGTTTGGCCGGGTTGCCGCCGGTGCGCCGGGCCGGCGCCGGAATCGCGTCGCGGACCAGGTCGACCAGGCGGGCCGAGGTGGTGAACGGCGCGTCGGCGCGGGCTCGCACGACCGCCTCGGCGATGCGTCGGGCGAACCGCTCCTCGCCGTAGACCCGCAGAACGCGGGCGAGGGCCGCGGCGTCGTAATGGTTGAGGATGTCGGCCGCGGTCTGCCCGCCGCTGTCGCCGCCGTCCATCCGCATGTCCAGCGGGGCGTCCCGGGAGTAGGCGAAACCGCGTTCGTCGGTGTCGAGTTGCAGGGACGACACCCCGAGGTCGAACAGAACCCCGCGCACGGAGGCCCGACCCAGGCGCGCCAGCACCTCGCCGATCTCGTCGTAGACGGCCTGGACCAGCCGGAACCGGCCGCCGGCGACGACATCCAGGCGGGCCTGGCTGCGCGCGAGCGCCTCCGGGTCGCGGTCGAGCCCGATCACCTGGAGCTCGGAGAACCGTTCGAGCAGCGCGGCGGTGTGCCCACCAAGACCCACGGTCGCGTCCACCACCACGGAACCCGGCGTGGTCAGGGCCGGGGCGAGCAGATCGAGTACCCGGTCGGTCAGCACAGGCGTGTGCATCGCGTTCAGTGCTGAGCCTCCCTCGACCGCTCGTGAACCTCGTCTTCTTCAGCTGTGCGTGAGGGCTTCCACGCCCACCTGGCGCCGGTCGCCGGGGAAGAGGCGGCCGGTGAAGGTGAACGGGAGGCGGGCCGGGCGGACCGCGACACGCGCGGCCCAGGACGACTCAGATCACTCCGGGCAGGACCTCCTCGGACAGCTCGGCGAACGATTCCTCCTGGCTGTCCAGGTAGGTCTGCCAACGCGTGGCGTCCCACACCTCGACCCTGGTGTTCGCACCGTTGACGACGCACTCGCGGACCAAACCCGCATAGGCGCGCAGCGGGCCGGGAATGGTAATTCGCCCCTGCCGATCGGGTACGTCGTCAGCGGCGGACGAGAAGAAGATCCGGCTGTAGTCACGCAACGCCTTGGCGGTTACCGGAGCTGTGCGCAGGGAGTCGCTGATCCGGGTGAACTCCGCCATCGGAAAGACGTACAGGCAGCGTTCCTGACCCTTGGTGATCACCAGCACCCCTTCCAACTCGTCCCGGAACTTCGCGGGCAGTGTCAACCGCCCTTTGTCATCCAGCCGCGGCGTGTGACTGCCGAGGAACACGGCGCCCTCGACCTCCCTGCCACGACCACTTACCGGGAGGACAGCGACCGATAGCCCAGAACCGGCCGCAGGACCCATCCGCAGGACCCGTTCGCCGGGCCCATCCGCCAGGCCCATCCGCTGGGCTCACCTACAGAACCCATCCGCAGGCCCATCTGCACGCTGATGCCCCCCACTGCGCGCCACTCTACTCCACTACCCCCCATCCAACACCCCCTCGACACCCCGCACCAACCCACCAGGAACACTCCATCAGCGGGCGCCTGCTATGCCCTGTTACGGGATGGTATAAACCGCGAAAACCAGACAGAAACAGGCTCTACCTGCAACGCCTCGGTCGACCAGATCGCACGTCGGTGGAACGCCTCCGGCACGGGTGGGTGACCCCCGCTCGGGGGCCCCGACCAACCCCGTACCAACCCCGTACCAACCCAGCACCGATCTGTGGGCGTCGGTCGAGTCCGTCCGGCGGCTGTCCGTACACAAGCGCGAGGACGTGAGATTCCGCGACCACTGTCTCCTGCGGCGGACCTGCGGATGTCACACTCAAAAGAGCGGATGTCACACTCAAAAGAAACGGGCACTGCCTGAACAAGCCGCGCACCGACCGGTGACGAGACGCTCGCGGGCGGTGCCGCCCGGTGCCGAGCCCCTCGCGGTCTCGGCACCCGAACGCGCGCCCGAACGCATCGACACCCGAACGACCGACTCCCGGAGGGGGACACTGGTGGTGACCGATCCTGGTCTGCGTCACTGGCGTGACCCGGTGACCGACATCGGTCATCTCGCCGAGGTGGCCGGGCGCGTGCGCGCCTCGGTCGAGACCGTCATCGACGGCAAGGGCGAGGCGATCACCACCGCGCTCGTGGTGCTGCTCTCCGAAGGCCACCTGCTTATCGAGGACGTGCCCGGCGTCGGCAAGACGATGCTGGCCAAGGCCCTGGCCCGTTCCATCGACGCCCGGGTGCGCCGCATCCAGTTCACGCCGGATCTGCTGCCCGGTGACGTCACCGGCGTGAGCGTCTACAACCAGGGCACCCGCGACTTCGAGTTCCGGCCGGGCCCGGTGTTCGCGAACATCGTCGTCGGCGACGAGATCAACCGGGCCGAGCCCAAGGCGCAGTCGGCCCTGCTCGAATGCATGGAGGAGCACCAGGTCACCGTCGACGGCGTCACCTACCGGCTCGAACCGCCGTTCATGGTGATCGCCACCCAGAACCCGGTGGAGATGGAAGGCACCCGGGCGCTTCCCGAGGCCCAGCGCGACCGTTTCACCGCCCGTATCTCGATGGGCTACCCGTCACCCGCCGCCGAGATGGCGATGCTCGACTCGCACGGCAGCAACAATCCGCTGACCGGCGTCACCCCGGTCACCGACGCCGCCGAGATCATCCGGCTCGTCGCCCTGGTTCGCACGGTGCACGTCTCCCCCGAGGTACGCCAGTACATCGTCGATCTGGTCGGCGCCACCCGCGCGCATCCCGATGTGTCGCTCGGCGCCTCCCCACGGGCGGCGCTGCACCTCATCCGCACCGCCCGGGCGCGGGCCGCCCTCGACCAGCGGGCCTTCGTCCTACCCGACGACGTCCAGGAGATGGCGATTCCGGTGCTGGCCCACCGGCTGCTGGCCCATCCGGAGATCCTGCTTTCCGGTGAGCCGGCCACCGAGGTATGCGGCCGTATTCTGGCCGACATTCTGGATCGGGTGCCCGTTGTCCGGCCCGGCGGGGCACGCCCGCTGCGCCACGGTCGTTAGAGCTGCGTGTGCGGGATTTTGTCGCGGCACTACGCGGCCTGACGATCCGGGGCCGCTCGTTTCTGGCGGCCGGAGCCGCCTGCGTGGTGTCCGCCGTCCTGCTCGGCGAGCAGGATCTGCTGCGCATCGGGATTCTGCTGGCCTGCCTGCCGATCCTCGCGGCGGCCGTGGTGTGCCGCACCCGGTACCGGTTGTCGTGCACCCGGCGCCTCGAACCACGTCGGGTCACCGCCGGTGACCGGGTGGCCGTGCGCATCCAGTTGGAGAACGTCAGCCGCTCGGCGTCCTCGGTGCTGTTCGTGGAGGACACCGCCGGTTCCGGGCTCGGCGGCGGGGCGCGGTTCGTCCTCGACCGGATCGAACCGGGTGGCCGCCGTGACCTGACCTACGCGCTGCGGGCGACGACCCGCGGGCGCTACCAGATCGGCCCGATGGCGATCCGCCTGGGCGACCCGTTCGGCCTGTGCGAACTGACCCGCAGCTTCCGCAGCCTGGACGAGCTGGTCGTCGCCCCGGCGCTGGAGCGGCTGCCCCGCGCGCTGCCTCGCGGGTCGGCGAGCCAGCGGGCCGACCAGCGTCGCGTCAGCGGCCTCGTCGGGGAGGACGAGACCACCACCCGTCCCTACCGGCCGGGCGATGACCTGCGCCGGGTGCACTGGAAGACGACCGCCCGCTCCGGCGAGATGATGGTCCGCCGGGAGGAGCATCCGCACACCAGCGCCGCCACCCTGCTGTTGGATTCCCGGGCCCGGGCGTGGCCCGGCTCCCCCGGCTTCACCGGCACCCCCGGGTCGGACGCGTTCGAATGGGCGATCGGTGCCGTCGGCGGCATCGGGATGCACCTGGCCCGCGGCGGGCATCGCGTCCGGCTGATCACCGATCGTGGCCCGGTCACGACGATCGCCGGCACGGCCGTGTCCGGCTTGCTCGACGAGTTGTCCACGCTGTCCCCGGCGCAGACGGCGTCCCTGCGTCCGGCGTTGGCCGCGGCGCGGCGTCCCGGCGCCGGCCAGGGCGGCATGATCGTGGCGGTGCTGGGGCACGCCGATCCCACGCTGGCCACGGCGCTGTGCGGGCTGCGTCCGACCGGCGCCCCGGCCATCGCCGTCCTCGTCGACGTGACCAGCTGGGATCCCGGCGCCGCACCCGAATCGGCGGCCGGCGACCTGGTCGCGGTGCGCGGGGTTCTGTCGCGGGCCGGCTGGGCGGTGCTCGTCGCCCCACGTGGGGCGCGGCTGGCCGCCCTGTGGCCGGGCGCCGGTGGCGCTGCCCGCGGTCCGGCGACGGCGAGCGGTCGCCTCGGTGGCACGGCTACCGGCGCGGGCGGCGCGGATGGGCCTGGCCGCCCGGGTGATCTCCCCGGCCGGGGTGTCGCGGCCGGTCGTGACGGTACGGCCGGTCATGACGGTGCGGTCGGGCCGAGTGTGTCGCCCGGGCGGGGTGCCCCGGCGGTTCCGGGGCCGCGCGGCGCGGCGGTGGGCAGGTGAACCGTCGCTTCGCGCCCACCGCGGTCACCACGGTGGCCTGTCTGCTGTCGTCCAGTGCGCTGTCCCGGCTGTTCGACGGCACCCGCTGGTGGCTGGTCCCGGTGGTGATCGCGGTGCTCGTCGCCGTGGTGACCGCGACGGTGAGCCGGCTGCTGCGGCTGCCCACCGTGGCCGGGTTGGTGATCAGCCTCGCCGGCCTGGCCGTGACGGTCACCCTGCTCTGCGCCCGTGGCACGGCGCTGCTCGGGCTGATCCCGACCCCGCTGACCGTAAGCACCCTGCGCGATCTCATCGCCGACGGCAGCTCGGACATCTCGCGGCTGGCCACACCCGTCCCGCACCGGCCGGGTCTGGTCGTGCTCATCGTTCTCGGCGTCTACCTGACCACCATGCTCGTCGAGCTGATCGTGGTGACCCTGGAACGGCCGACCCTCGGCGGGCTGCCGCTGCTGGCGTTGTACGCGGTGTCGGCGGCGATCCTGCCGGGCGGGGTCGGCGCGCTGGCGTTCGGCCTCGGCGCGGTGAGCTTCGTCGCCCTGCTCCTGCTGGATGGACGGCTCGCCGTCGGCCGGTGGGGCCGTCCCGTGGCCACGTCCACCGAGGCCGGCGCCTACGGGTCGGCCGGTGAACCGCCACGCCCCAGGGTGGCCGTGACGGCCCTCGGGGTTTCGCTGGCCGCGCTGGTCGTCGCGGTCACGCTGCCGCTGGCACTGCCGTCGCTGGACGGTGCCGGGCTGGTCTCACGGCGCAGCGGCTACGGCGCTGGTGACGGGCCGAGTTCGGCCAGTGTCGTCCAGCCGATCGTCTCGGTCAGCCAGCAGCTGCACGCCGACGCCACCATCCCGCTGCTGCGCGTGCGCACCGAGACTCCCCGCTACCTGCGGCTGACCGCGCTGGAGAACTTCGACGGCCAGCTGTTCACCCTGCGGGCGCTCAACGCCACCCGCGACGACCGGGTGAGCGGGGGCCTCCCGAAACCACAGCTTGGTGGGACGACCAGCACCGCCAGCGCCGAGGTCACGATCAGCGACCGGTTCAACGAGCTGTACCTGCCGGTTCCCGGCATTCCGACGAAGATCAAGGGCCTGGTCGGCGACTGGCGGCTCGTCGATCCGACCGGCACCATCTTCTCGACCCGCACCTCGACGGCCGGTGTGCGCTACCAGGTCGAGGCGGTCAGTCCGGATCCGACCCGGGCGCAGCTGCTGAGCTCCAACGGCCGCGTGCCCGCGGACCTGGCCGTCGACACGCTGCTGCCGGCGAACCTCGACGGCCGGCTGCGCACCCTGCTCACCACCCTCACGCAGGGTGCCACCACCACCTACGAGAAGGTCTACGCCATCCAGGAGTACCTGCGTGGCCCCACGTTCACCTACGACCTGCAGGGCGCACCCACCACCCAGGACGGCGCACTCGCCGCGTTCCTGTTCGACACCCACCGCGGCTACTGCGAACAGTTCGCCTCGGCGATGACGGTGCTCGTGCGGATGCTGGGGATACCCGCGCGGGTCGCGATCGGCTTCGTACCAGGTGAACAGCAGCCGGACGGCACCTACCTGGTCACCAACCGGCAGGCGCACGCCTGGCCCGAGGTCTGGTTCCCGTCGGTGGGCTGGCTCGGTTTCGAACCGACCCGCCGCGCTGACGGTGCGACCACCGCCCCCTCCTACGCCCCCGCCGGCGTCGAGGACCCGGACGCGGCGCTGGCGCCCGGCCCGCAGACCGAGGTCGCCCCCGAACCGGATCCCAGCACCGGTAGCGGGCAGGACCCGAGCGCGGCTCCCAGCGCCACCGCCACCGACGGCGCGTCCGACACCGCCGCCGACGCTCCCCACGGCGCGACCGGCGGCGGCTTCCCCTGGTGGGCGATCGTGCTGCTCGTCGCCGCCGGCCCGGTGCTGCTCGCGCTGGCGGTGCCCGGGTTGATCCGGCTACGCCGCCGCCGCACCCGGCTGCGTCCCGGCCGCCATGCCGCCGGCGGTGCCGGCGCCGCTTCCGGCGCCGGTGCGCATGGTTCGGTCGACCAGGTACATGACGCCTGGTCGGAACTGCTCGACGTCGCCGCGGATCTGGGCGTGACGATCCGCCCGAGCGACTCCCCCCGAACCGGCGTCGCCCGCCTGAGCAGCTACCTCGACGCCGAACCCACCCCCGGCGGCGGACCCGTGCGCGCCAACGACTCCCCCGCCATCAGCGGTTTCCCCGCCCCGGACGAGCCCGGCCCGGACGACGACCTGACCCCGGACGCCGCACCGTCTCTCCGATACGCCCAAGCCCGCGAGGCACTCGGACGACTCGCGGCCGCCGAGGAACGTGCCCGCTACGCTCCGCCGGAACTCGCCAGCCCGCCCCCGCCGGCCGAGATCACCAGGGACGTGCTGATCGCATCGGACACGCTGTGGTCGATCGCCCCCCCCCGCGGACGCCGCATCATGGCCCGCCTGGCACCAGCGTCCGTGCTGTACCGCGCGCCGCGACCCGCCGCCTCGCCCACCCCGGACGCTGCTATCCCGACCGAGGAGCCTCCCGCGCCGATCGACCCACACCATCCGGACGAGTCGGACACCGGCCGCCCAGAACCGGCCATCAGCTCCCGCCGCTGACCGACGCGGGTCGCCACCGGGGCCAGCGCGGACCCGAACCCGCCACGACGACCCGTGCGCGCACCCACGCACCCACGCACCCGAGCGGCCAATGACCACGCCCCGGCCATCGCCGAACCACCCGGACGCCGGCGGCTGTACCGCCGATGTCCGACATGCCACGGAGCGGATGCTCAGGGGCGGTCCTCCCAGCGGCGGCGCCACCGCTCCTCGACGCGCTCCATGAACGGCGCCCTGGTGCGTGGCCGCGACTTCCCGCCGCGCCCACGGGCCGCTGGACGACGCCCGCCGGTCTCCCGACCGCTGATCCGCCGTAGATCGGCGGCTCCGCGCAGGGCGGCGAGCAGCATCATCGCGAACCCGAGGATGCCCAGAATCACCGTGAGCGGCACCTGGTTGAGCACCACGCCGACGACCAGAACCACAAGCCCGAGCAGGAAGACGAACGCACTGCGGCGCACCCGGCGCAACAGGTAGATGCGGGGCTCCGTCGACCTGACTGCGCTGGCGAACTTCGGATCATCCTCGACGAGAGCGCGCTCGATCTGCTCCAGCAGGCGCTGCTCGTTCTCCGAGAGCGGCATCGACGCTCCTCCCACGACCTCAGACCCGCAGTGACGGGTCCGCACAACCAAGAATAGGCATGCCGGGGCGGCGGCGGTAGGCAACCCGTCATGCCGGCCGGAACCGCGCGATTCCCTTCCCTTCCTGCGGTGCCCGCAGCCGCGCCGTTCATGCTTGCTCGCGCCGGCCGGACGCGCCCGACCGGCGCGGCGCCGCGGGCCCGCCAGCCAGCCCTGGCCTGTTGAGCGGCGAAACGGGTCCGAGGACGGCCGCACCGAAGCGCGACCGGGCCCGGTCGGTGACCTGGTCCAGCTCCGCCCAGCTGGCGGAACGCTCACCGAGGCGGAACTGGCTCCCGGACGTCCCGGCCGCCACGAGATTGCCGGCGTGCACACCGAGTAACCGCACCGCCGGGAGCACCACCCCGGTGCGATATCCGTCACCAGACGGCCTCTGGTCGAGGGCGACGGCGGTGGCGTGCACCGTTCGGGTGACGTCGGTGGGCCCGTGCAGGGTCCGGGAGTGGGTCACGGTCCGCAATGGTGCTCTCCCGCGCGGCGCCACCCGCCCCCACGCACCCCTCATTCATGATCATCGATGTGGGGCTGTCGAGCCGGGCGGCGGGCGAGGACGTGCAGGTGGGCGGCGAGATCCCGGTACGACTCGTGCCGGGCGGCGGCGAGTTCCAGGCGGCGCAGGCTCTCGACCACCCGCGGGTCGCTCAGTCGCTCCCCGGGCACCAGATCGGTGAAGATCCGCGCTCCGTGCACATCCGTCACCTCCCCACCGGCCCTGCGCACCAGTGCGACGGCGTCGGCCACGCTGAAACGCCGGGATGGCCGGGGAGCCCGTCCCAGCTCCCCGGTGAACACCGCGAACGCCTCGTCGATCCGCCCGGCGAGCACCCGGTGCAGCACCGCGGCGCCCTGCCCCGCGACCAGCAGGCTGAGCGTCCCACCTGGCCGCAGCACCCGCAGCGCCTGGGCGAGCGCGGCCGCCGGATCGTCCACGACGTCGAGAACCGAGTGGCACAGCAGCACGTCAGCCCGCCCCACCCCGACGAGGTCGCCCAGGTCACCGAGGTCGCCCTGCACCGCGGTGATCTGGTGGCCGAGGCCGCGTTCGGCCGCTCGCAGCCGCAGCGCGGCGAGCGCGTCCGGGGACGGGTCGACAACGATCACCGGATATCCGGCCGCCGCGATCGGTACGGCGAACCCGCCGCTGCCGCCGCCGGCGTCCACGATCAGTGGCCTCGGCACCCCGCAGGTGGACAGCAGGGCCCAGACTCCCGGCCAGATCGCCGCCTGTCGCAGGTCGGCTCCGCTGTCACCGAGGCTGACATCGGATGCCGCCACGAGCTCCTCGATCATGTGTCGACTCCTGCTCGCGGTACGGCGACGGGCTTGCGCGGGACGGCAGGCTTGCGCAGACGGCAGGGTCAGCGGCCGACGGTGAGGCCGATCGCGACGCCCACCGCGAGCCCGCCGATCGACAGGCCCAGGACCGAGAGCCCCCAGGCGTGCCGCAGCACCCGTGCGTTCTGGGAGATCCGCGTGTCCCGGAGGATGCGTACCTCGCGCAGCACCCGTACATCCCGCATCGACGCACTCCCGCCTCGTCACCGACAGCACCCAGATGGCTGACTGATAGTGAGCGATAGTGACACAGCGCGCTGGCCGCCGACATCTGGATCATCGGAAGTCCCGGGACTGGCGGGGAACGGAGACCGACAGCGGCCACATCCGCTCGGCGATCACGTTGACCACGTCCTGCGCCCGTTCGACGCGTCCCCGCACGACAAGGGCGGTCGCGGTCCGTGCCACCGTGCGGTGGCGGGTCCACAGGCCCGGCGAGCAGATCACGTTCACCAGGCCGGTCTCGTCCTCCAGGTTGACGAAGGTGGTCCCGGCGGCGGTCGCGGGACGCTGCCGGTGGGTGACGACGCCGGCGACGAGCACCCGCCGGGCCGGCGAGCACGGCCCGCAGGTCGACGGCGGTGGTCACTCCCCGGGCGGCGAGGCGTTCCCGCAGGAACCGGGTCGGGTAGCCGTCGGTGGTGATCCCGGTCGCCCACAGGTCGGCCACCGACTCCTCGACCTCGGTCATCCCCGGCAGATAGGGCGCGACCGCGCCGATATCGGCGCCGAAGACCATGCCGTCGAGCCGGTCCGGCCGGGCCTGTGCCACCGCGCCCGCCGCCCACAGCGCCTCGCGCCGGGTCAGCCCGAAGCAGCCGAACGCGTCGGCGGTGGCCAGCGCCTCCAGCTGGTCGACGGACACCCCGACCCGACGGACCAGATCGGCCATGTCCGCGTAGGGACCGTCGACCACGCGACGTTCGACGATGCGTTGTGCGAGCGCCTCCCCCACCCGCCGGACCCCGGCGAGCCCCAGCCGGATCCGCGGTGGCTCCCCGGCCAGGCTCGCCTGCGCCGCCGAGGCGTTGAGGTCGGGTCGCAGCACCTCGACCCCGTGCCGGCGGGCGTCGGCGACGAGGCTCTGCGGCGAGTAGAAACCCATCGGTTGCGCGTTGAGCAGCGCGGCGCAGAACACCGCCGGGTAGTAGAGCTTCACCCAGGAGCTGGCGTACACGAGCAGCGCGAAACTCACCGAGTGACTCTCGGGAAACCCGAAGTTCGCGAAGGCGGACAGCTTGGCGTAAAGATCGTCCGCGAGTTCACCGGTGATGCCGCTGGCCGCCATTCCGGCGTAGAGCCGACCCCGTAGCCCTTCGATGCGCCGCGTGGACCGTCTGGCACTCATCGCCCGCCGCAGCTCGTCCGCCTCGGCCGGGGAGAACCCGGCGATGTCGATCGCCATCTGCATGAGCTGTTCCTGGAACAGCGGGACGCCGAGGGTCTTGGCCAGGCTTCGCCGCAGCAGCGGATGCGGGTAGGCCACCTCCTCGGTGCCGTCTCGCCGGCGAAGGTAGGGGTGCACCGAGCCGCCCTGGATCGGGCCGGGGCGGATCAGCGCGACCTCGATCACCAGGTCGTAGAACCGGCGGGGCCGCAGCCGCGGCAGCGTCGCCATCTGCGCGCGGCTCTCCACCTGGAACACCCCGAGGGAGTCGGCCGCGCAGAGCATGTCGTAGACGGCGGGGTCCTCCGGTGGAATGGACGACAGGTCCAGGTCCCGCCCGTGATGGTCGCGGATGAGGTCGAACGCCCTGTGCAGCATCGCGAGCATGCCGAGCCCGAGCAGGTCGAACTTGACCAGGCCGGCGGCCGCGCAGTCGTCCTTGTCCCACTGGATGACGGTGCGCCCGGGCATCCGGGCCCACTCGACCGGCACCACCTCGCCGACCGGCCGGTCACAGATCACCATGCCGCCGGAGTGGATGCCCAGATGTCGGGGGAACCCCTGGAGCTGCTCGGACAGCCCGGCCACGGCGGAGGGGATGTCGTGTTCCCGCTCGGCGCCGCCCTGGGTGGGCAGGGACCACCGGTCCAGCTGACGGGACCAGGCGTCCTGCTGGCCGGCGGAGAACCCCAGGGCCCGGGCCACATCCCGGACCGCCGACCGCGGCCGATAGGTGATCACGTTGGCGACCTGCGCGGCCCGGGAACGCCCGTAGCGCCGGTAGACGTACTGGATCACCTCCTCCCGCCGCCCGGACTCGATGTCCAGGTCGATGTCGGGCGGACCGTCCCGTTCCGGCGCGAGGAACCGCTCGAAGAGCAGACCGTAGGAGACCGCGTCGACCCCGGTGACACCGAGCGCGAAGCAGACCGCCGAGTTGGCCGCCGACCCCCGCCCCTGGCAGAGGATGCGGTGCCGTCGGCAGAACTCCACGATGTCGTGGACGATCAGGAAGTAGCCGGGGAAACCGAGCTGCTCGATCAGGGTCAGTTCGTGGGCGAGCTGCTCGTAGGCGCCGGCGACCCGTTCCCGACCGGGTGGACCGTAACGGCGCGCCGCGCCCTGCATGGTCAGCAGCCGTAGCCAGCTGGCCTCGGTGTGCCCTGGCGGGACGGGGAAGTCGGGCAGTTTCGGTGCGACCAAGTGCAGGTCGAAGGCGCAGGCCGCACCGAGGCGCGCAGCCTGTTCCACCGCGCCGGGGTACCGGGCGAACCGGGCTGCCATCTCCGCGCCCGAACGCAGATGCGCGGTGCCGGCCGCCGGCAGCCAGCCGTCCATCTCCTCGAGACCGCGCCGGGCCCGCACCGCGGCCATCGTCGCGGCGAGCCGGGCCGCGCCGGGCACCGCGTAGTGGACGTTGCCGGTGGCCACCAGAGGCAACCCCGCGGCCTGGGCGAGTTCGGCGAGGGCGTCGTTGCGATCCGACTCGTGTGGATGGCCGTGGTCGGTGATCTCCACAGCCACGTTCTCCCGGCCGAACAGGGCCACCAGTTCGGCCAGGGCGATGCCGGCCGCCGGTGGCCCGCCGCGGGTGAGCGCCCGGGCGACCGTGCCCTTGCGGCAGCCGGTGAGCACCTGCCAGTGGCCACCGGCCGCCTGCGCGCACCGCTCGGGCCGGGCCACCAGCCGGCCTTTCTCCCCGCCGGCCAGGTGGGCGTCGGAGAGCAGACCGGACAGCCGCCGGTAACCCTCGGGATCACGTGCGAGGACGAGCAGATGATCCCCGCCCGGGTCGGCCTCCCCGGCACGGGCGGCACTCGCGTCGAGGGAGATCTCCGCGCCGAACACGGTGGGCAGCCCCACCGCCCGAGCCGCCTCGGCGAACCGGACGACCCCGTAGAGCCCGTCGTGGTCGGTCAGCGCCAACGCGGTGAGCCCGAGCCGCACCGCCTCCTCCACCAGATCCTCGGGCTGACTCGCCCCGTCGAGGAAGCTGAACGCGGAGTGACAGTGCAGCTCCGCGTAGGCCACCTGGGGACCGGCCGGGCCGGGCAGTGCCGTGCTCGGCGGCTGATAGGGCGTGCGTCGACGCGACCAGGCCGGGGCGTCCCCGCCGTCCGGCTCGACCAGCCGAGAGCCTGTCGCCGGCGGGCCACCGGGATCAGTCATAGGAGGCCTCCACCCACCATCGGCCGCCCACCAGGGCGAGCAGGTACCCACCGCCGTCCGCCACCCGCAGCTGGAAGCGGGCCCGGCGTCGCGCCCCCGACTCCCACCACCGTTCGTCGACCGGCCAGGGCCCGGCCCAGCCGGTGACCGCCCGGGGTTGTTCCGCGCCGATCATCAGTCGCGCGGGAGGTGCCGTCACCGTGCAGCGGCCGCTGACCCGCACCCGCTCGCCGGCCTCGTCCAGCACGTCGGCCGCGAGCGCCGGGCGGTGCACCAGGGTCGGGGCGGGCGCCGGCAGCGTCCCGGGCCACGGCCGATCCAGGCCAGCGGCCGCCCGGGGCTCCCCCCAGGGGACCAGCCGAATCCGGTCGGCGGGGTCACGCCCGCCCTCGACGACCGCGGTGAGCACCGCCTGCGGGCCGAGCAGCCCCTGCACCCGGGTGAGGGCGCGCGCGACGCGGGCCGCGGCCGCGCCCGGCTCCCCCCACAGGCCGAGTTGGCGACCCTCGGCTGGCACCAGCCCCACCGGTTCGATCCGCAGCCGCACCAGCCCCGCCTGGATCGCCACCTGACCCTCGGACGCCGATCCAGGTGGCGCGGACAGGGCCGTGCTGGTCAGCCAGCCGTCGAGCTGCCAGCGGACCCGGTCGGTGGTGGCCGCGGCGGACAGCGGGCCGTCGTGGCGCCAGATCCGCGTGTGCCGTTGGCCGCGGTCGGTCTCCGCCTCGATCTGGATGCCGGTGCAGGCGAGCCCGGCGGCGCGCAGTAGTTCGTGGACCTCCTCGGCGAGGCGGCGGGTGGCGAAGGCGGCCTGCTCGACCTGGCCGGCCGGAGGGTCGAAGGCGATGGCGACCCCGAGGTCGACGGGCTGCTCCCGGGGTGTGACGGCCCGGGGGTCGGCGCCGCGGGCGAGGGTGTGCGCCCACGAGCCGGCCGGACCGAACCGCTCAGCGACGTCGGCGGCGGGCAGCGCCGCGAAGCTGCCCAGCGTCTCCAGACCAAGCCGGCGCAGAAGATCGACCAGATCGGCGTCACCCAGCAGCTCCACGGGTAGCGGGGCGAGCAGGGCCGGGGTGCCACCGGGCGCGACGATGGCATCGGTACGCGCGGCGATCTCCGCCGCGAACGGCCCGTCGGCCACGCCGATCCCGACCTCGACCTCGGCTCCGACACCGGCACCGATCTCGGCCCCGGCCTCCGTCGGTGTGCCCGGCCCGGGCCCGGCGGCCTGGCTGACGACGGCAGGCCAGGCCGCGGCCAGGGCCCGGCGGACCTGCTCGACCGCGGCCCGGTCTCCCCCGAAGTACCGGGCGGCGCCACGAGCCGGGACGACACAGGTACCGGCCGCACGCACCTCCACACCGGGGATCACCGTTTCGACGGCGCCCACCACGGGTTCGAAGACACGGGCGGCGCGACCCGGGTCCTGCGCCACGAGGGTGATCTCCGGGCAGCGGGCCTGGGCCTCCCGGCGCCGCTGCCCCGGGCGGACGCCCAGCCGCCGGGCGGCCGGCGTCACCGCCACGATCCGCCCGCTGGCCAGCACCGCGGCGGGCACCCCCGCCGCGAATCCAGCGGCCACGACCGGCCAGTGCGGGTAGTGCACGGCCAGCATCCGCACCGGCATCAGGCCACCCCCGCCGGGCGCAGCGGCACCGCCGCGGCCTCCACACCGGGGGGCCCGGCCTCGGCCAGGCCGGTGCCCGCCAGCCAGCCGCGGCGGGGCCGACGGGCCGCGCCGCGCCCGGATACCTCCACCAGCAGGTGGCCCATCCGCAGGTGGCCGTGCCCGGCGCCGACGCCCTCCCACCGTCGCTCGATCGCGACCAGGCCCAGGTCAGCTCCTTCCCAGGCCCCGACAGCGACCAGGATCGCCCCACGTTCGCGGGCCCGGGCCATCAACCGCCCGCCGGCCGCCCCGGGCGCGGCCGGCGGGCGGACCACCACGACATCCATCGCGTCGAGCAGCGCGGCCACGACCACCGGCCAACGCGGCCCTGGCGCCGGTACGAGGGCGAGCCGCTCCAGCGCGATCCCCGACTCGGCCGCTGCGAGCAGACCGAGTTCGGCGAAGCCCACCACCGCGCACCACCCACCCGCCTGGGAGGGGCCGCGCAGCAGCGTCAGCACCAGAGACGCGGAGCCGGTGACCGTGACCGTCGTCCCTCGACGCAACCCCTCCTCGGGGAGCAGGGCGGCCAGGGCGGGCACCGTCGGCACCAGCCGCTCACCGGCCGGCCCGGCCCGTCGCGCCGGAATCCGGGTGATCTCCCGCAGGGCGGTGAGATTCTGCGGGGCGGCCCGTGCCGCCGGAGCAACCACGGCCGGCTAGGCCCGCGCCGCCGGCCCGCTACCGGCCAGCACCGGTTGGGAGGGCAGCCCCAGCGCCTGCTCCACCGCGCCGAGGAACAGGTGGACCTGACGGATCAGGTCGTCGGCCTCCCGGCGACCCACCACGTTCAACCCGGCCTCGGCCGCGGCCCGGCGCCTGGCGCCCGCCGCGAAGAAGTCAGCCCATTCGGCCAGCTCGGGAGCCACCCGCACGAGCAGGCACCAGGCGCTCAGCGGCCGGCCACGCCGCCCCGGCCGGGGCCGCGCCCGATCGGCCAGCACCGCCGCGGCCGCCCGCAGGGCGGCCAGATGGGCCTGGGCGTACCGCTGCGGGATACAGGTGGCGTACTCGGCCTCGTCGAGACCGTGGCGGGCCGCGGCGAGCAGCTCGTCCCGAGAGCGGTGCGGAAGCCCGGCGGCAGGCAGCAGGGCACGCTCGGGCGCCCCGCCGGCCGGGGACGCCGCGGCGCGCACAGCCTGCGCCCGGACGCCCTCGCCGCCGGGGCCGGCCCCGAAGGACCGACCTGACACCCCGCCCGGATTTCCACGTGGATCGCCGTGTGGTGTCGGCATGACGCCCTCCCCGAAGTCGAACACAAGTTCGAATACGAGAAAAGGTAGCCTCCGCCGGCCGGCCCGTCAAACACCCAGGTGGCGAACGCCTGAGCGAATGTCGACGGACGGGGTAGGCCGCACTTCCAGCAACCGCACGAACCAGCTGAGCACCAGCAGCGCGACCAGGTCGGGCAGCCAGCCCCGCCGTGGGTTCGGGAGATCCCCCCGACCGGTATCCCCCGAACCCACCCGCGCCGGCCCGGCCAGCTCGAGCGCGGCGAAGACGAACGCCGTGCCGTCCATGGCGAACCGGACGATGCTGGCGTCCCGGTAGCCCACCAGGCCGCTCTCGAAGACGCCGCGGGTCGGCTGGAGCCAGCGCAGCGTCGTCCCGTCGGCCAGCAGCACCCGTCCGCCGACCCGCGCCCGGGTGAAGGCGGCCACCGGGTCACGCCCCATCGGCTCGACCAACCGCACCCCCCGTCCGTCCAGGTCACGCTCGAGTACGAAGGGACGTCCCGCGGCCATCAGTTCGACCCGGTCGCGCTCGTCCCAGTCGGCGAGCACGCCGGCCTCGTCCACCTCGAACCACACCTGCCGGACCGCCCGGTTCCCGCCTGGGGCGTTGCGCAGCACCAGCTCGTGCGGCAGGCCGCCGGCCCGCCGGGGCAGCACGCCCACCGGATCATGCTCCGGGGCTCCCGTCGTCGCCCTCGGCGTCGTGCTCCTTGTCGTGGCCATCTGTGCGTCTCACCTCCGCGGCAGGACCGGCCTCCCGGTCGCCCGTCGCCCGTCGTTCGTCGATGTCGTCCGACTCAGTGCACCTCCGGGGGATCAACAGACCGTTCCCCCCACCTCAACCACAAGGGTTGACACTCTGTTGATCGAAGACGGCGACGACAGCGGTGCAGCGACCGGCGGATGCTCGCGAACCCGCCGGCGCGGACCGGATAATCCGTGGTCAGAGCACCGCGCACGCTCCTCGATCGCACACTCGTGACCACCCGGGGCATGCTCACGCGACGGCGGTGACGCGCAGGTGACACCGGTCAGGTCGAATCGGTGGTTGCCGGCTCGCCCCCTCACGGCGCACGCTGCGGTGGATACTCATCGCACGGCGTCGCAGATGATCTCCAGTCGGCGCCAGGTGCGGACTGGACGAGAGGACCCGATGCCCGAACGCGACAGTCTGCGGTTCGCGATCCTTGGTCCGCTGGAGCTCACCGTGGCCGGCGTTCCGCTGGCGATCGGCGGCACCCAGCGCAAGGTGCTGTTGACCGTGCTGCTGCTCGAGGTCGGCCGGGTCGTGCCGACGCACCGGCTGCTGGACGCGATCTGGCGGGAAGCCGCGCCGGAGCGGGCGCAGGGCACGCTGCGCACCCATGTCAGCGAGCTGCGGCGGCGTATCGAGGCCGGCCCCGGTCCCCAGGTCCTGCAGCGTCGAGGCGAGGGGTACATGCTCGACGTCCGCCCGGAGCAGATCGATGCGAACCGGGCCCGCCGGCTGCTGGCGCAGGGTCGGCGGGCGGTGGAGGACGGCGACCCGGTCAGCGCGATCGCCCCGTTGCAGGAGGCCCAGTCGCTGTGGCGCGGGCCGTCACTCGCGGATGTGGCCGACCATCCGTTCGCGCACAGTTATGTCAACGCGCTCACCGAACTGCAGCTGGACGTGACCAAGACCAGGATCGACGCGGACCTGGCGCTGGGCCGCCACCGGGAGCTGCTCGGCGAGCTGAAACTGCAGGTCGACCTGCATCCCACCGACGACGGGCTACGCCGGGAGCTGGCGCTGGCCCTCTACCGCGACGGCCGGGTCGACGACGCCGCCCGGGCCTGCCAGGCGGGACTCGCCGCCCGGCACGAGCTGGGGCTGGAATCCCCGTTGCTGCGCCGGATGCAGGAGGACGTGCTACGCGGAGCACCGTCGCTGGCCTGGACACCACCGCGGTCGCTGAACCGCCCCGTCGTCGTCACGGCACCCGCCCGCGGTGGCAGTTCACTGCCGCCGGACGTCGAGGAGTACACCGGGCGTGACACCCTCCAGGCCGACGCGCTGGCGCTGCTCACGGAGCCCGCGGCGCTCACCCAGGGCACGGTGGCCATCGCCTACGCCGGCAAGGCCGGGACCGGCAAGACCGCCCTGGCCGTCCACATCGCGCATCAGATCCGCGCGCACTTCACCGACGTGCTGTACGTGGACCTGCGCGGCACCAGCCGGCCGCTGGAACCCGTGCTGGTGCTGACCAGGTTCGTCCAGGCACTCGGGGTCAGCCGGGCGGCGGTGCCGACCGACCCCGACGATCTGGTCGAGATGTACCTGCAGCTGCTGTCCACCCGCCAGGCGCTGATCCTGCTGGACAACGCGGCGAACGAGGCGCAGCTGCGGCAGCTGATCCCGTCCGGCCCGGGATGCGCGGTGATCGTCACCAGCCGACCACGGCTGTCCGGGCTGACCATGCCGTGTCGGGTGCTCGACGTGCTGATCCCGGACGACGCGGTGCTGCTGCTGGAGCGAGTCGTCGGGGCCGAGCGGGTGGCCATGGAGGAGAAGGCCGCCCGTGACATCGTCGGGCTGTGCGGCTATCTGCCACTGGCGATCAAGATCGCCGGCCGCAAGCTCGAAGGGCATCCCCACTGGCGACTGTCGCGGATCGTCACCCGCCTGTCGACGGAACGCGATCGGCTGACCTGGTTGGAGCTCGGTGACCTGGAGATCCGGGCGAGCTTCCAGCTCAGCTACGACGGCCGACCGGCGGACGAACAGCGTGCCTTCCGGCTGCTCTCCCTGCCGGGAGTCAGCGACTTCACCGCCTGGGCCGCGGCCGCGGTCCTCGCCCGCGAGGTGAACAAGACCGAGGACCTCGTGGACCAGCTCGCGGACGCACAGCTGCTGGAACGGCGTGGTCCGGACCCCAGCGGCATCGAACGGTACGGCTTCCACGACCTGCTGCGGGTGTTCGCCCGCGAGCTGCTGGCCGAGCACGCGGCCGGCGCGCGGTCGGCGGACGATCCCGAGACGGACGATCCCGAGACGGACCCTCCCGAGGCGGACGGACGGCGCCCGCACCAGCCCGAAGGTGGGGTCGACCGGCGACTCGCCGTCGACGCCGCCCCCACCGGGGGCGTGGTCGCGGGTCCCCTGACCGCGATACCGGTACCTTTGCCAGCCGAACACGCCGCGACACTCGAGCGCTTGCTGTACGCCTATCTGGTGATGCTGCGTACGGCGGTCGCCACCTTCAGCCCCGGCGGGATGCCGGCGTTGCGGCCGACCGCGGCGATCCCGACCCGGATCGCCGACCGCGCCCCGGAAAAGGTCGGCGGCCCCGCGCTCCTCGAGCTGACGCACCGTCCGCTGGTCTGGTTCGCCGCCGAGCGGTCGAACCTGCTCGCGCTGCTGGAACAGGCCGCCACGGCCGGTCTGGACCAGCCGACCTGGCTGCTCGCCGCCGAGGCCGCCGACTTCTACCTGTTCGGGGCGCACTGGTCGGACTGGGACCGTTCGCACGAGCTGGGTCTGGCCGCGGCGCGCCGCGGCGGCGACCGGCAGGCCGAGGCGGAGCTGCTGACCAACCTCGGTGAGCGGGAGATGACACTGGCCTTCGAGGAGGCGTTCTGGCGGCTGGACGCCGCCGGACGCGACCCGGGTGGACAGCCGGCGGTGGCCGTCGACCGGCGGGCGGCCGACCATCTGGCGTTGGCCACCGCACGGTTCTCCCGGGCCCGGGAGAACCTGGCTGGGCTCGGAGCGGACCTCGGGGAGGCACGGGCGGTACGCGGTCTGGGTAGCACCTGTCGCGGCCGGGGCGAGCAGACCAGCGCGTTCGAGCACTTCGAGGCGGCGCTTGACACGATGCGGCGCACCCGTGCCCGCCGCGCCGAGGCGGAGACCCTGGTCAGCCTGGCCATGACGTACGGCGATCGGGGCGACCTCACCGACGCCATCACCTGCCTGACGATGAGCCTGACGATCGCGCGGGACCTGGGCAACCGTCCGCTCCAGGCCCAGGCCCAGCGCCGACTCGGTGATCTCTACCGCTACCAGCACCGGCCCGAGCAGGCGCTGACCGCCTACAACGAGTGCCTGCCGATGCTCGCGGAGCTACCCGACCCGGTCTGGGAACCGCGGGTGCTGGTGCGCCGCGGCGACATCCTGGCCGAACTCGGCGATCAGCCCGCGGCCCGCCGGTCCTGGCAGCAGGCCGTCACCCTGCTGCGCGAACGCGGATCCACCGAGCTGGCCGCGGCCGAACGTCGACTGTCCGCGCCGATGGCCACCGAACCCGCCCAGTTCACCGGCGGACGGCTGCTCGATACCTTCGACCCGGCCGGTTTCACCGCCCGGGTGGCGGGCTCCCGGCGCAGCGTCCGACTGCTGAACACCTGGACGGACCTGGTCATCGCACCGCACCGGGAGATCTTCACCGGCGCCCTGCGGACCGCCGTCGCGGCCGGCGCGATCGTGCAGATCCTGCTGCTCGACCCCGACTCTCCGGCCGCCAACGCCCGCGCCGCCGACCTCGGGCACCGCGTCGACGTCTCGGCACTGATCCGGGCGAACCTGCTGGCGCTGGCCGAGCTGCGGGCCCGGCTCGACCCGGTCGGGCAGGCCCGCCTGGGCGTTCGGCTCTACGCCGAGCAGCCGCTGGCGAGCTACCACCGGTGGGACACCGGCGCGCTGGTGTCGAGCTTCCCGGTCGGGGTCTCCTCGTCCGCGGCGACCCAGCACGAGGCGACGATCTCCTCCACCCTCGTCCAGTTCGTCGAGCAGTACTTCGACCGGATGTGGGGCCCGACGGGCAGCGTCCCGTTGGACGACTACCTGCGGGTGACGCTGCGGGTGTCCTCGACCGACGCCGACCCGCTCGAGGTGCGCTGCGCCTACGTCCGCGTGGACGACGCCGTCTACCTGCACTGTCCCGAGCTGCACGCGCTGCTGCACGGCGGCGGCCCCGACGATCTGGTGGCCACGCTGCCCACGGTCGGCACCCATCCGCTGGGCGCCGAGGGGCACTGGCGGGTGGTGCCCCTGCGGGACAACGACGGTGCCGACACGGTGGGCGCCGCCTTCACCCGCAAGTACGGCACCCCCCACGAAGCCCTGCTGTGCCTGACCTCGATGCGCAGGTGAACATCACTGTGTGTCGGTACGCGGATCAGAGGAGATGCGCGGATGACTGGGACGAGCTCGTCGAATCCGTCGGGTCCCACGGGAGCCGGCGCACCGCTGGTGACCGTCGACTTCTGGCGGGTCCCCCGCCGCCGGGTCGGGCATGCCGTGGCCCGGGTGGCCACCGACCGGGCGGCGCTGCGCCACATCAGCGGGCTACGGTTCGCCAAACTGCTGGGGACGGGCTCGGCGAACAGCCTCGGCATGCGTGGGGCCGACCCGCGGCAGTGGGCGATGCTGTCGGTCTGGGAGACCCCGTCGGCGGCGCGGTCGTTCGAACGCTCGGCGCCGATCCGGGCCTGGGCGGCCCTGGCCGAGGAACGCTGGCGTATCGATCTGCATCCTCTGTCCGCGCGGGGCCAGTGGTCGCGGCGGGAACCGTTCGGTGACCCGAGCACCGCGCACTGGCCCACCGCGGCCGAGGACGCCCGGATCGCGGTGATCACCCGGGCCCGGCTCACCGCCCGGCACACCCTGACCTTCCGCCGGGCCGTGCCGGCGGTGGTCGCCGACCTCGCCCAGGCCGAGGGGCTGCTGTTCTCCGCCGGGATCGGGGAGGCACCGGTCGGTCTGACCGGGACGTTCAGCCTGTGGCACGACACCGCCTCGTTGCGGCGGTTCGCCTACGGCCGGCCGGCGCACGCCGAGGTGGTGCGGCGCACCCCGGAGGTCGGCTGGTACAGCGAGCAGATGTTCGCCCGTTTCGCCGTGCTCGCCTCCCGCGGCACCCTCGGCGGACGTGATCCGCTGCTGCACCTGGCGCCGGCCCCGGGTTGACGCTCCGTTGAAGATCGGCGCCGCGGCGGCGGTGGACCGGCCGGTCGGCGGGCGTCGTTGACATCTCGTTGACGCCGGTTCGGCACGGTGGACGCATCCGACGGGCCACCGGGTCTGCGCCCCCCGTGCCGACGCGGCACCCCCGCGGAGCCGACGCACGCGCCCCCGACGAACCGGGATGAAGTACATCGCATGTTGACGTCTCGCGATCAGGCACCCCCAGCCGCATCCGACCGCCGACGGACCCTGATCTCCACGGCGCTCGGCCCCCGGGCGGCCGGCCGGCTTGCCGACACCGCGGCCGTGACGTTGCGCCCCGACCTCGCCGGCAGCCCGGCGGGGCTCGTCGAGGCCCTGGTCACGCTGCGCCCACACACCCTCGTGGTCGGCGCGAACGCGGTCGATGCCACCGCGCTGACCCGCTGGGCCATGGCCGTCCGGCGCGCCCACGACCGCCGGTCGCTGCTGCTGGTGCGCCGCGGCACCTCGCTGGCCGCCATCGATCTCGGCGTCGCCACCCAACTCGGTATCACCGTGCGCAACACCCCCGAGGTGAACGCCCGTCACGTCGCCCAGTTCGTCATCGACCGGCTGTTCCCGGCGCCCCCCACCGCCCACGCCCCCACCGGGGCATCCGGGACGACCGAGGCGGACGGTGCGGCGGCGGACGGTGCGCGTCCGGTGCTGGGGCTCGTCGGCGCCGGCAACATCAACGGACGGGTGGCCAGAGCGGCCGTCGCCCGGGGCCACCGGCTGGTGGTGTGCGCGCCGTCGCTGGTGGCGGACCGGTCGGCCGCCGCCGTCTGGGCCGGCCGGCACCGGTTGCCCCTCGACCGAATCCGGGTGGCGGCCCGCGCCGAGGAGGTGCTCGAGGCCGCGAACGCCGTCAGTGTCGCGGTGCCACTGACCAGTTCCGGCCGGTGGGCGAGCGTCGACCTGCTGGACGCGGCCCGCCTGCGGACGTTCGGCGGCGACCGGCTGGTCTGCGTCAGCGAACCCGAGATCTGGACGGCGCAGGCCCTGCTCGATGCCTACGACCGGCGCGATCTCACCGTCGTGCTGGACAACGCCCCCCGCCTGCTCGTCGGCGTGCGCACCCTGCTCGCGAGCCGGATCCAGGCGGACGGCGGGGTGACACGTCCCGGGTTCACCCTGTGCTCCGCGGCGATGCGCGCCCCGGCCTGCGAGGCCGATCTGGACCAGGCCGTCCTAACCGCCCTCGGCCGAGCGGATCTGGACGATCTCACCGGGGCCGAGCTGTTCCCACCACCAGCCACCACCGATGCCATCCCCGCCGCCCGCGACGGCACCAGCGTCGACGGCACCAGCCCTGACATCGGCGCCGGCGCCGGTGCGGTGGACGGGCCGCAGGTGGTGGTGCTCGGCGGGGGGATCGTCGGCCTGACCACCGCCCTGCTGCTGCACGCCCAGGGACATCGACGGATTCTGCTGCTGGACGCCGCCCCCGCGGACCGCGCCGACCACGCCGAGCAGGGCACGACGTTCGGTGGGGCGAACGCCCGTCACCTGTCCGCGACCGAATCCCTGCCGCAGGCGAACCTCGGCCGCGTCGGCGTGCTCACCCGCTCCCCCGCCGCGGGTGGCTGGGCGCTGCGGGACCCCGCCACCCTGGACGCGGTCGAGGCGGCCTGGACGCGGGCGTTCGCCGACCGCGCCGACCAGCCCGGTCTGCACGCCGCCACCGAGGACCTGGTGATCGCCCTGAACCGCCTCGGTCTGCGCGGCTGGTCGCATCTGTTCACCGGGGTCGAGGCGACCTGGCTGACGGGACTGCGCCAGGACAGCCGGCTCACCCGGGTCTACCTGGGCGGCGCCGACCTCGACACCGGCGAGCAGCTGCAACGACGGGCCGGCGGCGACGTCGCGCGGCTGTCCGACGAGGTGCTCCGGCGGGACTGGCCGGGGCTGGGCCGCACGGTCCCGTTGCCCGGTGGGCCGCGCACCGTCGCGGGGGCGGTCGAGGTGGACGGCTACGCCGTCAACATTCATGATCTTGCCGGACGGCTGCTCCGACACCTCGTCGGTCTTGGTGTCGAAGTGCGGGCGGACAGCCGGGTGGACAGCCTCGAGGCGACCGGGAACGCGGTGCTGCTGCGGCTGGCGGCGGGCCGGCCGGTGCGGGCGGGCCACGTCGTCGTCACCGTGGGTGGCCGTGAGCTGGTCCGCCTGTGCGGATCGGACTGGCCGGGCGCCGGCGCCGTCAGCCAGGTGCTGGGGGTGTCGCTGACTCTGCCGAACCCGGGGCTGCACCGACCCGTGAAGATCCACGCCGGTGATCCGCTCGGTGTGATGAACGTGACGCTCTGCCCCGACGGAACGCTCATCCACGTCAGCGCCGGCTTCGGCTACCTGGGGCTGGCCGCCCGCGACGCCGCCGCGGCGGCCGACGGCCTCGCCGAACTCCAGGAGAGCACCCTCGCGGCGGTGGGCGGTCTGTTCCCCGGTCTGCACCGCGACGACGTCCGCGACATCCGGATCTGCGCGCGTCCCGCTACCCCGGACGGGCTACCCCTGGTCACCGTCCTTCCTGGCCATGACGGTCGGGTGGTGATCGCCGCGGGCACCAACGCCGGCGGCGCCGTGCAGGCACCAGCCATCGCGATGTTGGCCGCTGACCTGCTCCAGGGCACCGCACGCTGCGCGGGACTGGCCATGGCGGGCGACCGGATCGGCCTGCCCTCCATCCGGGAGAAAGCGCCCTGCGCGGCAGAGTGACGACGTTACGTAGCAGGCACTCCCGTCGGCCGGCGCCCTCGGCGATGGCCGCGTTATCGTCAGGCGATGTGAGGATGCGCCCTGGCCCGCTGGCCCGCCGGTACCGCCCTGCGGGCCTGTTCGGTGCCGGGCGGTGTGAGCAGGCCGCAGGGGGCGGACAGGAGGCGACGCCGGTGACCGACGTGGACATCAGCGTGGTCCGGTGGTCGTCGAGTCGTATGCGGGCCCGACTCGACGACGTCATCGGGGTGTACAAGGCGGCTTTCCTCGACCTGCACGAACCTGACCCCGTCCGGGCCGCCCGCGACCGCGCCCACCACGCGCGCCGCCACTTCGACCGTCCTGACCTGCGCGCCGTCGCCGCCGTCACCTCCGATGACACCCTCGTCGGCATCACCTACGCGTTGCCCGGCCTGCCCGGCCAGTGGTGGCACGACGTCGTCGTCGACGCGCTCGCCGCCATCTCCCCGGGTTCGGCCCGGCACTGGTTGGACGACGTCCTCGAGGTCGTCGAACTGCACGTGCTGCCCGCCTACCAGGGCCACACCCTGGGCCGTCAGCTGCTGCGCGAACTGCTGCGCGACGCGCCGCAGCGCACCGCGGCGCTGTCCGCCCTCGAACCGCACGGTAGTCGCGCCCGCCGGCTCTACGACAGCGAGGGCTTCGTCCCGCTGCTCAGCAACTTCCAGTTCCCCGGCACCGTCACCCCCTACGCCGTGCTCGGCAAGGAACTGGGCGGCCCCGTCCCGGAACCCGCCCCGCACAGCAGCGTCACGCAGGGCAGCGTCAGCCAGAGCGCGACCGCGCGGGGCGCTGCCGGCGACGGGCAGGCGCCGGGCACCGGCAGACCGGCGCCCGTCCGCTGATGTCCGCCCGCCCGGTGTCCCTGACACCCCGGGCGCCCCACCTGCTGGCCGCGGCCACGATCCTGGCGCAGATCGCCTACCCGCTGATGCCGGACCACGCACTGGACGCCCTCACGATCATCGTGGTGGTGCTCTTCTTCCTCACCAGCACCACCCACGCGGCCGTCACCCGCGGGCTGGCCTGGACCGCCGGCTACGTGGTCATCGCCGTCGGCGGCGGGCTGGGGGTGGAGCTGCTCGGAGTCCACACCGGCGTCCCCTTCGGCCACTACAGCTACGGGACGTCGCTGGGCCCGCGGGTGTTCGGTGTCGCCGCGGTGATACCGCTGGCCTGGGCGATGATGGCCTACCCCACCTACGTCCTGGTCCGACGCCACCGGCGGACCCCCGACCGGGCCGCCCTGCTGGGCGGTCTGGTCCTCGCCACCTGGGATCTCTTCCTCGACCCGCAGATGGTCGGGGCCGGTCACTGGGCCTGGGCGGCCGCGGGGGGACCGGCCCTCAACGGCATCCCGATCTCGAACTTCCTCGGCTGGCTGCTGGCCGGCACGGTCATGATCGGCGCCCTGCTCGCCCTGCCCGACCGCACGCCTGAGCCCGAGCCCACGTCCGCGCGCACATCCGCGTCCGAGGGTGTTCCGATGGTCATGCTCTGCTGGACGTATCTGTCCTCGGTGCTGGCGAACCTCACGTTCTTCGGCCGTCCGGGAGTCGCGGCGATCGGCGGCGTCGCCATGGGCGCGACCCTTGTGCTCGCGCTGCGCCGCTGGCGCTGCGATGTCCCGGCCCGCGACCCGGCCGGTCCGCGAGCGCGTCGGTGAGGCGCCCGCGCTCCCCGGCGACACCGCCGCCACCGGGCGCCCGGCCGGCAGCCCCTCGATGGCCGGCAGCCGCCTGGTCGGCGGTCGTGCGGTCGGCGGCGGTCGCCTCGGTGTGCGTCGCGGTGCACACGGCCTGCAACGCGCGGCTGCTGCGGGTCGCCCCACCGGCCACGACCGTCCCCGAGGGTGTTTCGGTGATCCTGCCGGTCCGCGACGAGGCCGGCCGCCTCGACGGCTGTCTCGCGGCCCTGCTCGCCGCCACCCACCTGCCCCGGCTGGAGATCATCGTCTACGACGACGAGTCCACCGACGGCACCGACCGGCTGCTTGCCGCCTGGGCGGACCGCGACCCACGCGTCGTCGCCCTGCGTGGCGGCGCGCCGCCGGCCGGCTGGCTCGGCAAACCGCATGCCTGCGCGCGGGCCGCCGCGCTCGCCCGTGGCAGCGCGCTCGTCTTCGTGGACGCCGACGTGACACTGGCGCCGGACGGGCTGGCCCGGGCCGTCCTGCTGCTGCGCGCCACCGGACTCGACCTGATCTCGCCGTATCCGCGTCAGGCGGCCGGTGGGATCGCCGAACGGCTCGTCCAGCCGTTGCTGTCCTGGCTGTGGCTCGCGCTGCTGCCGCTGCGGATCGCCGAGCGAAGCCCGCGCCCGTCGCTGTCCGCGGCCGGCGGGCAGTTCCTGTGCGTCGACGCGGCCGCCTACCGGCGGGCCGGCGGGCACGCCGCCGTGCGCGACCAGATCATCGAGGACGTCGCCCTGCTGCGCGCCGTCAAGCGGGCCGGCGGACGGGGGGTCGTCACCGACGGCACGCCGCTGGCCGACAACCGGATGTACACCGACTGGCAGTCCCTGCGCGACGGCTACGCCAAGTCGCTGGCCGCCGCCGGTGGCAGCCCGGCGGCCAGCGCCGCCCAGGTCGGCCTGCTGGGCTGGCTGTACGTGTTGCCGGCGCTCGCCGCCCTGCGCGGACGCCCCGCCGGTGTCCTCGGCTACCTCGCCGGCGTCACCAGCCGGACGATCGCGGCCCGCCGCACCGGTGGCCGGGTCTGGCCCGATCCGCTCGCCCACCCGGTCTCGATCGGCCTGCTCGGCTACCTCACCACGGTGTCCTGGTGGCGTCGCCGCCGCGGCCAGGCCACCTGGAAGGGCCGCCCGGTCACCGCGTCCACCGATCGGTGGATGGGCGGGGTCCACCCGATGGAGCACCCGGAGCAGCCGCCCGGGTGATGTTGGAACCCGCGATCCCGCGAGATCGTCGGGGACGCCCACGACGGTGCGACGTCCACGACAGTGCGGGAGGTGCGAGGCAGTGACAGTGATCGAGGTGGCGGGCCTGCGGAAGGCCTACGGGAAACGGGTCGCGGTGCGCGACGTGTCGTTCACCGTCGAGGAGAGTGAGATCTTCGGCCTGCTGGGGCCCAACGGCGCCGGAAAGACGACGACGGTCGAGTGTGTCGCCGGACTTCGGGTACCCGACGGCGGCCGGGTGCGGGTGTTCGGCCACGACCCGCGGCGCGAACGGACGGCGGTGACGGCGCGGCTCGGCGTCCAGTTGCAGGCCAGCGAGGTGCAGCCGAACCTGCGGGTGCGTGAGGCGCTGCGGTTGTACGCGTCGTTCTATCCCGACCCGGCCGACCCGGACGAGTTGCTGGAGCTCCTCGGACTCACCGGACAGGCGGACGTGCGGTTCGCGAAGCTGTCCGGCGGGCAGCGCCAGCGGCTCTCGATCGCGCTGGCGCTGATCGGCCGACCGACCGTGGCGATCCTCGATGAGCTCACCACCGGCCTGGACCCGGCGGCCCGGCGCGACACCTGGGAACTCATCACGGCGGTGCGCGAGCGGGGGGTGACGATCCTGCTCGTCACCCACTTCATGGCCGAGGCGGAGCGGTTGTGCGACCGCGTCGCCGTGATCGACGCCGGCCAGGTGGTGGCCTGCGACTCGCCGGCGGCGCTCACCGCACGCCTGGACGCCGGCCAGCGCATCCGCTTCGTTCCGTCCGAGCCCGTCGACGAGCGCGAGCTCGCCGGGCTGCCCGGCGTCGAGTCGGCCAGTCGCCACGGCGAGGAGATTCTCGTCGTCGGGGCCGGCGAGACGCTGTCCGTCCTCGTCACGCACCTCGCCCACCGCGGTGTGCTGGCCCACCGGCTGCGGGTCGAACAGCCAAGCCTCGACGACGCCTACCTCGCCCTCACCGCGCACGCCTCCTCGAGGAGCACGTCATGACCTCATCGCTCGTGCCGTCGCCGGGACGGCATCCGTTCCGGGAACTCGTGCGGGTCGAGGCGCTGCTGTTTGGCCGGTCCGCCGCAGGCGTCGTCTGGACGGCCCTGATCCCGCTGGCCGCGGTGGTCGTCCTCGGCGCCGTGCCCGCCACCCGCCACCCCAGCGACTCGTTCGACGGGCGCAGTCCGTTGGAGACCTGGCTGCCGGTCCTGATGATGTACGAGTTCCTGATGACGGCGGCGAACCTGCTGCCGGCGGTGCTGGCCGGCTACCGGGAACGGGGCATCCTGCGCCGGCTGTCGACCACACCGGTGCCACCGTCGCGGTTGCTCGGCGCCCAAGCCCTGATCTATCTGGCGCTGGCGACCGCCCTCGACGCGACGATGCTCGCGATCGCCGTCGGATGCGGCGTGCCGCTACCCGGCCAGTTCGCCGGGTTCGTCCTCACGCTGGCGCTGGTCGCGGCGGCCATGCTGGGCATCGGCCTGGTGCTGGCCGCGCTGGCCCCCGGCGAGAAGGCCGCGAACGCGCTCGGCCTGGTGGTGTTCTTCCCGCTGCTGTTCTTCGCCGGCATGTGGATCCCACGCTCGCGGATGCCCCACGTCCTGCGCGACATCAGCGATGTCACCCCGCTGGGCGCCGGCGCCCGCGCCGTACAGGACTGCCTGGACGGACGCTGGCCCGCCGCCGCGGCCCTGCTCGTGCTCGCGGCCTACGCCGTGGTGTGCGGTGTCGTGGCCGCCCGCCGGTTCCGCTGGCAGTGAGCCCGCCCGCGGCCACCGCCCCCGCGTCCGGTGCGACCATCTCCGGTATGGGCGAAGCGGCGGTGGTCACCGACCAGGCGCTGGTCACCACGGTGACGGCGACGGCGGCCAGCGGGCAGGCCGGGGCCGACGGTGCGACAGCGTGGCAGCGGCGGTCCGACCGGATCGCCCGGCTGCTGCTCCTACCGATGCTCGTCGTGGCGACGCTGCTCAGTCTGATCACCGCCTCCCCCTTCGAGATCTCCCGGGATCAGATGGTCGCGGGTCCGGTCCTGGTGTTCGTGACCGCTGTCTGGTCGGCGGGGATGCTGCGCTACCCGACCGACGGGGTGCCGCCGCGGATACGCCGGCTGGTGTTCGTCATCCACGTCACGCTTGGCGGCGTACTCGTCTGGGTCAGCCCCTGGTACGGGGTGTTCGCCTTCACCGGGTACTTCTTCGCCGACGAACTCGGCCGCCGCGGCCGGGTGTACGGGTTCGTGGTGACCGCGCTCATCCTGGCCGCCTCCCAGACCGCCGGTTACCCGAACGGCTCTCCCGTCCACACGGTCAGTTTTCTGATCATGGCGGGGTTCAACGTCGTCGCGGTGCTCAGCATGTCCACCCTGATCAACAAGGTGATCGACCAGAACGTCGAACGCGGCCAGATGATCACCGAGCTGGCGGAGACCAACCGGCTTCTGCACGTCACGATGCGGGAGAACGCCGGTCTGCACAGCCAGCTGCTCGCCCAGGCCCGCGAGGCCGGCGTCACCGAGGAACGGGGACGCCTCGCCGGGGAGATCCACGACACGCTGGCGCAGGGCCTCGCCGGCATCATCACCCAGCTCGAGGCGGCCCGTCAGGCCGAGGACGCGGGCGAACTGGCCGAGCGTTCCCGTCATCTGGAGCTCGCCGACTCGCTGGCACGGGCGAATCTCGTCGAGGCCCGCCGCTCGGTGCGGGCGCTGCGGCCCGAGCAGCTCGACCGGGCCGGCCTGGCTGAGGCCCTGACCGCACTGGCCGGTGACTGGACGCGCCGCACCGCGATCCCGGCGCACGTCGTGACCACCGGTGCGCCGACCCGCGCCTCCACCGAGATCGAGACCGCCATCTACCGGATCGCCCAGGAGGCCCTCGCCAATGTGGCCAACCACGCCCGGGCCACCCGGGTCCAGCTCACCCTCAGCTATGTGGATGACACCGTGCTGCTCGACGTCGCCGACGACGGCGCCGGCTTCCGGCCGGCCGCCGACTCCCCGTCCGGCCGGTACGGTCTGACCGGGATGCGGCGCCGCGCGCAGGCCCTGGCCGGTTCCCTGACCATCGAGTCCGCCACCGGCGACGGCACGATCGTGAACGCGGCGATCCCGCTTCCGTCCACGTCCCCACCGGCGTCCCCCTCGACGACGCCGAACGCCGTGGGCGACGCTCGTCCCGAGCGGGCACCGGCGTGACGCGGGACGTGCCGGGTGAGCCGATCCGGCTGCTGATCGTGGACGACCATCCCATCGTCCGGGACGGGTTGCGCGGGCTGTTCACCGGCGATCCGGAGTTCACCGTCGTCGCCGAGGCCGCGGACGGCGCCGAGGCCGTCCGGGTCGCCGGGGCCCTCGAGGTGGACGTCATCCTCATGGATCTGCGGATGCCCGGAACCGGCGGTGTCGAGGCGATCACCGAGCTTCGCCGTCAGGGTCATCCGGCCCGCGTGCTCGTGCTGACGACGTTCGACTCCGATCGGGACGTACTGCCCGCGATCGAGGCCGGCGCCACCGGCTACCTGCTCAAGGACGCGCGACGCGACGAACTCCTGCGCGCCGTACGCGCCGCCCACACGGGTCGGTCGGTGCTCGCGCCGTCCGTCGCCGGCACCCTGATGAACCGGGTCGGCACCCGCGAGCCCGGTGCGCTCAGCCCCCGTGAACTCGAGGTGCTGCGGCTGGTCGCCGCCGGCGCCACCAACCAGGCCGCCGCCCGCACGCTGCTGGTCAGCGAGGCCACGATCAAGACCCATCTCGTCCACCTCTACGGCAAACTCGGCGTCCGCGATCGCGCCGCCGCCGTGGCCGTCGCCTACGAGCGCGGCATCCTCGGCTGACCAGCCCCGACAGCACCAGCCCGACAGCACCAGCCCCGAGGCAAAGCAACGCGTCCGGCAGAGCAACGGAGACCATCGGCATCCGCGGGTCGTCCAGCCCGGGCCGTGCGGGTCGGAGCCGGGTCGTAGAGTCGGCTCCGTGGCCCAGGTGGTGGTGATCGGTGCCGGTGTGGGCGGGCTGGCGGCGGCGGCCAGGCTGGCGGCGGCCGGGCATGAGGTCACCGTCTGCGAGCAGAATCCGGCGGTGGGCGGCAAGCTCGGGTGGTACGAGCGTGACGGCTACGGCTTCGACACCGGCCCGTCCCTGCTGACCATGCCGCACGTGTTCGAGGATCTGTTCGCCGCGACCGGCGGCCCACCCGGCCAGGACGAACTCGAGTTGCGTCGGCTCGATCCGATCGCCACCTACCGGTTCGCCGACGGCACCGTCCTGGCCGCACACGCCGACGAGGAGGCGTTCCTCGCCGAACTCGACGCCCGGCTCGGCGCACCGGCCGGCGCGGACTGGCGGCGTCTGGCCGCGCGGGCCGCGCGTGTCTTCGACGCGGCCGAACGGCCGTTCCTGGCCAGTCCGGTGCGGGCGGCCGGGCTTGGCCGGCTGGCCTGGGCGGCACCCGGGGACATCCCGGCGGTCGCGCCCTGGCGCAGCCTGCGCGGGCTCGGCCAGTCGATGGTGCGGGACCCGCGGCTGCGTCTGATGCTGGACCGTTACGCCACCTACTCCGGGTCCGACCCACGGCGGGCACCCGCGGCGCTGGTGTCGGTCCTGCACGCCGAACGCCGGTTCGGCGGTTGGTATGTGCCGGGTGGGCTGCGCCGGCTCGGTGCGGCGATCGACGCGCGGGCGCGCCGCTGCGGGGCCCGGGTCCTGACCGGCACCCGGGTGCGTGCGGTGACGTGCACGCCGGGTGGGCGGGTCGACGGTGTCCGTCTCGCCGACGGCATCCGGCTGCCCGCGGACGTCGTCGTCGCGAACGTCGACGCGGCGGCGCTGTACGGCGGGATGCTGCCGACGGGGCTCGGCCGGGCCGGGCGCCGTCAGGTGCGGCGGGCGAACCGGTCGATGTCGGGGTTCGTGCTGCTGCTCGCCCTCGCCAGGCGGCCACCCGGCTCCACCCGCCCGCTCGCGCACCACACGGTGACGTTCCCGGCGGACTACGACGCCGAGTTCGACGCGGTGTTCACCGGACGGCTACCCACCGACCCGGCGATCTACCTGCACACCCCGGACGATCCGGCCTGCGCCCCACCGGACGGCGAGGCCTGGTTCGTCCTGGTCAACGCCGCGCCGCACCTGCCCTCGGCGGGTGAGGCCGGGCTGGACTGGGATCGGCCGGGGCTCGCCGACGGCTACGCCCGCCATGTGCTGGACCTGCTGGCGGCCCGCGGGTTCGACGTGCGGGACCGCCTGCGCTGGTACGAGACGATCACCCCGGCCGATCTCGAGCGGCGCACGGGGGCACCCGGCGGGGCGATCTACGGGACGGCCTCGCACGGTGCGCGTTCGGCGTTCCTGCGCCCGCCGAACGCGACCGCCGTCAGGGGCCTGTTCCATGTCGGCGGCTCGGCGCATCCCGGCGGCGGCCTGCCGCTGGTGGTGCTGTCGGCGGCGATCGTCGCCGACCTCGTCGGCCCCGCCTAGAACATCCGGCGGGGCCGACGAGACCCGGTGCGGTGCTACAGGCCGGCCCGTACCAGGGCGACGGCGACGACGTTGCTCACGTAGCGACCGCCCTTGGTGTCCTTGGGCGCGGTCAGCCGCGGACCGGCGGTGGCCAGCGACTTGCCGTCCTCGGTCACGGCCAGCAGGCTCGCGGTGTTACCGAAGCCGGGGTCGATCTCGGGGAAGGACACGACCGACTCGTAGTTGTCGCTGGCGTGGACGACCACCGCGTAGCGCAGCGAGTCGTTCTTCACGTCGGCCCGGAAGGACGGCTTGGCCGCCTGCAGCACGTCGTAGAGCAGCGGCCCGGTGTAGGTGTGGGTCTGCGGGCCGGCGCCGCTCTGGAAGGTGACGGTCTGGGTGTGCTGCGGGTACCTGGTAGCAAGGTCGTTGACGCTGAGCACCAGCGGATGCGCGATCCGCCCGAGCAGCAGCACCCGGCCGGGAGCGGACGGTACGGCCTTCGCCAGTGGGGCCGCGTCCGAGACCGCCGGGGCGGCCGGGGGGCCGGGGGGGCGGCCTGCGCGCCCCAGCTGGGCAGCAGGCTGAGGGTCACCGCGGTGGCAAGCGCGAAAACCGCGGCGACCAGACGAAGTGGGGACGATCTGCGGGCGATCTGCGACAGCATCTTTTCCCGAATCCTTTATCGCGGGGTGGGCGACTCGACGCCGAACCCCGTGGTCAGGACCACCGTGATCGGCGAAACGAGCATACGGCCGGATCGTAGCAATACGTCCGCAAATTCGGCAGGAAAAGGAGGCATCGACCGCGAATTCGGTTCCGTAATCTGCCGCCTCGGTTAGCCTCCGCAGACACTCAGTACACAAATCAAGATCGCCGCGGATAGCCAGCAATCAGCCACCAACACTCGTCCCACGACCACGCACCGGCTGGCCATCCCCGCGCGCCTCGCCCGCATGGCGACACGTCCGTACGCCGGCGGCGACCAAGCCTGTACGGCGCCACCTGCGCACAGGCGACACGTCCGTACGGCGACCCCGTCCGACGTCGATGCCTAGGACGGCGACACGTCCGGCGTCGGTGGGGCCGGCGATGGCGGCGGCGGCGATGGTGGTGGTGGCGGCGGTGGTGGCGATGGGGCGGCGGGGGGCGGTGCGCCGATGAGGGCGGTTCGGAGCGTGACGGTGAGCTGGAGAAGGCCGATGGCGCAGACCGCGACCGTCGCGGTGGCCGCGACGGTCGCGGCGACGTCCGCGAGGCCGGGCACGAGGCCGGCGCCCACCAGGCCGGCACCGGTCACGATCATTCTGGTCGGGCGCTCACCCACCGTCACCACACCGATCTCACCGAAACCGGCGTTCCCGGCCCGCGCCCGGGTGTACTCCAACAGCCCGAGCAGACAGCCGGCGGCGACCAGCAGCCCCCCGGGTGCCCCGAGACACCACAGTCCGACCAGGCACAGCACGTCACCACAGCGGTCGGCGACCGAGTCCAGGACGTAACCCCACGCGGTGGACCGTCCGGTCAGCACCGCCACCGCACCATCCACGCTGTCCGCCACGCCGCCGAGGATCAGCGCGACCAGGCCGAGCAGCGGCCACCGCCCACCCACGACCGACGCGGGCACCACCAGCGCGGTCAGCACAACCCCACCAGCGGTCACCGCGGACGGCGCCACCCGCCGGACCGCCAGCGGGCGCGCGATCCGGTGGACAAACGTCAGGAACGTCCGGACGAGCCACAGCCCCGAGCGGACGTCGTACCCACCGTGCAGCTGCGACCAGCGAGCGAGATAACCGTCGAGATCGGGGAGACCGGCCGAATCGGGATGGCCGGCAGGGTCGGGGGGACCGGCCGAATCGGGGTGGCGAGCGGGATCGGGGGCGGGCTTCGGCACACATCCATGAAACAGCGAGGACAGGACGGTGGCCGGGACGTAGGGTCACGGGCAGGGGGTGCCGTGACCGAGCAGGCGACCGGAGTGGTGGAGCGCATCGAGGATCTCGACGTGCCAGCCGTGTTCACACCCCACCGAGATCAGGTGATGCTCGCCGTGCGCGTCCCCTCGGTGTTCAGCACCCTCGACCTGGGGCTGATCACCCAGGTCATCGACGCCGCCAACCAGGCCGGCTTCTCCCTGGCCCGCACACAGTCGTTCCGCGAGGACTGGCTGCTGTGCGTGTTCGACTCCTACGCGGCGGTGTTCGCCCGGCCCGAGACGCCTCCCACACCCACGTCCAGCCGCGCCTGACAGCGCGCTAGCGGACGGCCTGGAAGATCTCCCGGGTGGCGCTGGAGCGGTTCAGGGTGATGAAGTGCAGGCCGGGCGCCCCACCGTCGAGCAGGCGACGGGAGAGTTCGGTCGCCACGTCGACGCCGACGGCGCGCACAGCGGCCGGATCGTCAGCGACCGCCCGCAGACGGTCCACCAGGTCGCTCGGCAGGGCGGCACCGGACAGCTGCGCCATCCGCACGATCTGCGACACGTTCGTCACCGGCATGATCCCGGGGATGATCGGCTTGTCGCAGCCGAGCGCCCGGACCCGCTCGACCAGGCGGAAGTAGTCGTCCGCACCGAAGAAGAACTGGGTGATGGCGTAGTCGGCGCCGGCGTCGAACTTGGCGACCAGATGACGGGCGTCGGTGTCGAGATCCGGTGAGCGGGGATGCTTGTCGGGGAAGGCCGCCACCCCGACGCAGAAGTCCCCGGCCGCGCGGACCAGGCTGACCAGTTCGCTCGCGTACTCGAGGCCCTGCGGATGGGCGGTCCACGTCCCCTGTGGGTCACCCGGCGGGTCGCCGCGCAGCACCAGCACGTTGCGCACCCCGGCACCGGCGTAGTTGCCGATCACCTGACGCAGCTCGGCGACGGAGTGGTTGACCGCGGTGAGGTGCGCGATGGGGGTGAGCGTGGTCTCGGTGGCGATCCGCTCGGTCACGCGGATCGTGCCGTCCCGTGTGGAGCCGCCGGCACCGTAGGTGACCGAGACGAAGGACGGGCGCAGCGCCTCGATCTGGCGCAGCGCCGTCCACAGCTGCCGTTCCCCCTCCGACGTCTTCGGCGGGAAGAACTCAAAGGAGAACGACGGTAGCCCCGCGGCGAGGAACTCGGCCATCGTTGTCGGTCGCGCGCTCACACTCCGAACCGCCGTCATCCTCCGAGCGTAGCCCGCCGGAGACCACGCCCGGGAACAGCCCCCGCCGGCAGCGGCCGGCCGGCGGCCAGCAGGCCGGTCAAGGACGACCACCGAAGGACCACGGGCGGTCGGGACGGCCGGTCAGATGGGCAGCGGGCCCAGTGGTGCGGTGGTGCCGACCTGCACCCGACCGGAGATGGTGCGGGCCACCACACGGTGGGCGGCGCCGGGCACCGCGGTGAGGTTCAGTTCGACGCCACGCGGGTCGCCGGACTCCACGGCGACGTCGTAACGCTCGTCCGGGAGCATCACCGTCACCAGGCCGGTGTCACTCTGCGCGTGGACATCCCGCGGCGGGCTGCTGAAGTGCAGGTTCACGTCGCCGTCCCGGCTGCGGGCGGCGACGGGGCCGGCGCCGAGCTCGCGGCCGGCGATCGTGCCGTCCCGGGTGACCAGCGACAGCTCGCCGCCGACGCCCCACAGAGTGATCTCGCCGGTGAGCAGTTCGGCCCGCACCCGGGTACCGGCGGGCACCTGCAACCGGACCCGTACCTCGCTGCGACGACCGTCGATACGCAGCACCGACCCGACGGTCGTCACTGTGGGTGCCGCCCGGCCGGGCCGACGGCGGACGGTGAGTTCGGCCCGGACGCTGTCCCGGGCCCGATCCGCCACCTCGACACGGCCCGCGGCCATCATCAGTTCGACGGCGTCTATACCGTCAACGGTGTGGACGAGTTCGACAGGTGGCAGTTTCAGCAGGGAAAGACCGCCGATCGCGGCGGCCAACAGGACCACGGCGATCACCACAACGAGCGTGTCGAACACGGGCACACCCCACCGTACCCCGGCCGTCGATGACGGACATCCGCGCCCGGGTGTCCGCGGTACTGCGTCAGTTCCTCGCCGACCGTGGGGTCACGCTGCTCGAGATCGACCCCGAGCTCGCTCCGTTCCTCGAGGTGGCCGAACAGGTGCTGCTCGGCGGTGGCAAGCGGCTGCGTCCGGCGTTCTGCTACTGGGGGTGGCGGGGCGTCGGCGCGGCGGACGGCCCCGAAATTGTGATGGCCGCCGCGTCCCTGGAAGTGCTACACGCCTGCGCGCTGGTGCATGACGACCTTATGGACGCCTCCGAGCTGCGCCGCGGCCGGGCGAGCGCGCACCGTGACCTGGCGCTGCGCCATCGCGCCCGCGGGCTGCCCGGGGACAGCGACCGGTTCGGGCAGTCGGCCGCCATCCTGCTCGGCGATCTGTTCCTGAGCTGGGCGGACGATCTGCTGATGGCCAGCGGCCTGGAACCGGCGGCGCTGCTGCGCGCCTGGCCGATCTACTCCCGGATGCGCACCGAGCTCGTCGCCGGCCAGTACCTCGACCTCAGCGGCCATCCCCTGGACCTCGACGGTGACCCGCCCGCGCGCCAGGACGACGAGTCGTCGGCTCCGGATGGCCCGTCCCCACGCCAGGGCGGCGGGGCGTCCGGTCCGGATGGCCGACCGTCGGTGCGGATCGGACGGATCGCCCGGTACAAGACGGCCGGGTACACCGTGATCCGCCCGTTGCAGCTCGGCGCGCTGCTGGCCGGGGCGCCGTCGGAGTTGCTGGCGACGTACGCCGCCTTCGGCGCGCCGCTCGGCGAGGCGTTCCAGCTACGCGACGACATCCTGGATCTGTTCGGCGATCCGGCGGTGACCGGCAAACCCGCCGGCGAGGACCTGCGCAACGGCCGGCCGAACGCGTTGCTGGCGCTCGCCGCCCGTCAGCCGGACGCGACCGGGCTGCGGGCCCTGGTGGATCGGCCCGATCTTCCCGCGGCACTCGACCAGGCACGGGCGTTCGTCGTCAGCTGTGGTGCGCTGGAGCTGGCCGAACAGCGGATCGCGGCCTGCGCCGCCGAGGCCCTCGCCGCCCTGACCGCGGCCACGGCCTCCCCCGCG